>DAONLM010000188.1:0-5912 GCA_035406685.1 Spirochaetota bacterium | reverse complement strand
TATATTTAAAATTTTTAAATTGAGAATAAAAAGTTTTAAAAGGTAGCAACAAATAATTACAACCTTATTATACTTTTAATGTTGGGTAAGGGTGATGTAAGAGTAACAAAAAAACAAAAAATCAATTTGCTTGTATGTTATTTTTTAGCCTCTCTTTTGCTAATTTCATTTTTTCAGCCATTCTTTTTGCCTGTAAACAGAATACCTCTATCTGTGCGAGTGTAACCTGTGTAAATGGGTTGCCATCAGATTCTATTGCTAAAAATGGCAAATTCTTTACCCCCATTTTCTCAAGTTCTTGATAAAGAGGCTTTTTACCATACAATGCTATCTTATGAATAAGATTCATATTTGGCTTTAAAATACTTTCAACCATTCTTGATGGTAAACATGCAAATGGTCCTATTGATATTACCCCAGCAGAATCATTTAATATATATTTTAAAGCAGCACCAGAAGTAATTGGAACTTCTCCTCTTATGTATGGGCTTACTATCAGTCTTGAAGCCTCTATAATTTCTTTTAGATTAATGTATACTGGTTTATAAAAACCACAATCCTTAAATACATTCTTTATCTCTCTATCTATCTTTGTCTGAAAGAATGTCTTAAAGAAGAAATATATCTTTTTAAATGGGGAAACATTTACCTCAGTAAGATCATTCATAAGGGCATAGTCAGCATAGAATATTGTCTCCATAAAAGGTATTATTTTTGCTATGAATCCCTTTTCCGCTAACAATCCTTCTATATTCCTTCTTGCAAAATGATCGTTTCTAACATAGATCTCGCCAGTCACTGTTACAAAAGGAGCATCTTCTATATTCATTTTTCTTGGTATTTTTGAAAGTCTCTCTGCTGTTAATTTTAGTCTTTTCATTAATGGAATTTTTTCTCTACCACCAAAATTATCAACAATCTTTTCAAATTCCTCTTCAAGAACTTTTAACGCATACTCTTTATCTTCTGCAATTACACTCATTGCATTTCTTATATCTTCAATAACATCACCAATTACAAAGGACTTAAACAGGACAAGCAATAAACCAGTTCCAAAACCAGAATACCCTTTTCTATCATCAAGTCTAAAAATAGCGAAATCTTTTATTCTATTTCTTCTAACAAAGGCATTAAAACTATTGTAATATTGCTCGAGTCTACAAGGAGAGGTATCAGTAGCATGTAGTAATACAACTGGTTTTGTCTTATCCTTTCTATCCCTTAAATATACCATCATATTACCCATCATTATAGCCTGTGGTAGACACTCTTTACTTGAAGTTTGAGATCTTCCGAGCTTTATACTCTCCATTGTAGTCTCTGGCACAAGAACTCCATCTATCCCTATTCTCTTTAAATACTCATTTGCCGGTTTCATTACATATTTTGATAGAGAAGGAAACATAAATTCATATTTATCAGATTTTGCTGGTATAACAGTTTTTCCATCCGAAAGATGTATTTTTGCCTTAAAGCCATCACCTTCCACCCATGCTTGAATATAATCATCCTCTTTTTCTTTTGGAAGTCTGCCGGTCCTTTGCAATTCTCTATAGAATCTAACAACATCAAGAAAAGCCTCTATTCTTGTGTTAACACCAGCATCAGCGCTATGGCTATCCAGTTCCAGAGTTAAAGATGGCTTCCCTTTCATCTGCTCTCTAAATAATTCTACTAAAAATGAATCTGGACCACAACTAAAATTTGTAATATATGTAGCAAATAATTGGGGATGTCTCTGAACAATCTGAGCTGCTTTTAAGATCGATTCACCCATTGCCCAGTGCATAAATGGTTCAAATGTTTCATCTTGATATTCAAGAACATCATAAGGTATTATCTCTATGCCTCTGGAGGTAAATTTTCTCGGTATCCCCATGTTTGCCTTTTCTGTAAAGGCATTATACGGACGGCCAAATAAAACAACTCCTATTTTATCCGGAGCTTTTTCAAGTTCAAGAAGAACTTTTTTACCAATATCCTTTATCTCTTTTTGAAATTCTCTATAAATTGCTAAAGCCTCTCTAAATGCTTTTGTTGCCTCCTCTGAAGAGACTCCTAATTTATTTACAGCAAGTCTAACAAATACCTTTTCTTCTCTATCAATACCTCTTGAAAAATCGAGTAATGGTATTAAAAATTCAGTATTGCCCAGCTTATCTTTAAATGCTGATTTTAATGCAAAAGGTTCACCCTGATTAAATACACAGCTTTTTTTATTTCCGACTGGCTTTTTACAGGAAGCACATCCATCTGTTTCAAGCTGAACAAGATGAGGCATAAAAATATAGTCTGGTCTTTTTGACAATAAATCATCAAAAAAGCCATGTGCCAATTGCATTGGATAACAGAATGAAGATTGGGAAGTCTCCATTCCATTTATGGTAGCCTTTTCTGATATAACAACCTTAAATCCTAATTTACTGAAAAAATTATAATATAGAGGATAGTAACTATTTGTATAGAAACTTCTATTTATACCTATAATCTTATCTCTTGTTATTCGATATTCTGGAGCATATTTACCAAATATGAGTTTCTCTCTCATTGCTACCATATCGAGTTTATCTTCATCATATTTTAAATTATGTATTATATTATAATACTTATTACATGCGCCACCGAAAGCGTATTTTTTACCATCAATTATGACTGTAAGAATTTCACAACCAATGTCGCATTTCTCTTTACCACCACCGCACTTAAAAGGTTCCCCGTACGATACCTCTCTATTTATTAAAGTATCAAGGTTAAATTCTTTTGGTTCACATAGATTATTATCAATTCTTTTTTTAACTTCTAAGGCAACTCCAAATGCCCCCATTAAGCCGGGATCTGGTGGGACAATTATATCCTTTCCAGTTAAAGCAGCCATTGCTACTGGAACTGCCTTGTTATAACATACTCCACCCTGCATAAAGACTTTATTTCCAACTCTACGATTGCCCTTTACCCTGTTTGTATAATTCATACATATTGAATATACAAGGCCAGCAATCATATCATCTCTACTAATACCTTCCTGACTTGCAACTTTTATATCAGAACTTATGAACGCAGCACACTGATCATTAAAATTAGGGGGATTTTGGGCTTTTAATGCTATGTCTCCTATCTCTTCTGTCTTTACGCCGAGAGTCTCCATTGCCGATTCTTCCAGAAAACTTCCAGTCCCAGCAGAACATGCCTCATTCATTGCATAGTCAGCAGGGACTCCATTTACAATATATGTATATTTTGCATCCTGTCCGCCAATTTCAAAAATAGTATCCACATCTTTGTCAAAAAATACACTTGCTGTTGCATGACATACTATTTCATTAATTACACTTTCGGTAAATGCGTGAAGTCCAACAATTTGTCTTCCAGAACCGGTAACACCAAGCCCAATTATCTTTATATCTTTGCCTTTTATCTGCTCTTTTAATGATCTATAACAATTTCTTGCAGCCTCAACTGGATTACCATTTGTCCTTAAATATACAGAAGCAATAATCTTGTCTGTTGCCTTGTTTAATAAAACGGCTTTTGTAGTAGTAGAACCAACATCTATTCCTAAAATAGTTACCATTCCATCTTCTGGTTTTTCATGATCATTTGTTTTAAAAGAGACTTTGTCTGTAAAGAGGGAGAGTTTCTTTAAAAATTCAAACGAACTTTTCCCCTCTTTGTATACAGTATCAAATGATTCAAATTTTTTTGTCTCATTCTTTAAGCCGTATAGTGCGGCACCAAGAGCCTCAAAATATGAAGCCTGTTCTGGAATTAAGAGTTTATCAACCTGATCTCTTAAATATTTCACAACAATTTTATTCTTTGAAACCCCACCAGTTAAAATTACATTTTTTGGATTGATTGTAGCAATTAGCTCAGTAATTTTACCGGACATCATTCTACATAATCCAGCAACAACAGATCCTTTTGGCTCACCTATATTCAAAGCATGAGTGCAATCCGACTTACAGAATACAGAACATCTACCAGCAATTTTATGAGGATGGGCATTTTCTGCTAACCTAATAGCCTCATCTGGTTTTAAATCCATTCTTCTTATCTGTTGAAGAAAAAACTCTCCTGTTCCAGATGCACATTTATTACCAATATGTACCTTGGTAATATGATGTTCATCATCAAGTTCATATACTATTGTTGTCTCACCACCTGCACTTACCAATATATTGTATTCTCTGTTGTCAAGATTTAGATATTCAAGACTGTATTCTATTGCTTCTGGTTCAGTAATAGAGGTAAGATTAACATTTTCTCTAAATTTTCTACCTGTTACGACAATTCTATCAAAATTTTCTGGATTAACTGATTTTAAAATTGACAAAAATACATCTTTTGCACTACCTTCATGTGCCTTTGAAATAACATTCTCAATATTAATATTATTATTTTCATTCTTAATTTCAACAAATGTAATTGTTGAAGCCCCAAGACAAATACCAAGTGATCTCATTGTTACCTCATTATAATTTTATAATTAGCCTCTTTAAATAGAGAAACTTTTTAGTAGATAAATATAATATAATTTTTAAAAAAAGTCTATATTTTTAAAGATAAAAAAAAGCGTTCTACAATTTTGTATTCTTGTATAACTCTAACAAAATCATACTAAAATAACTTTTTATTTAAAGTGCGACAATTGTCGTAGATTTTTATAGATTATTGTTTAATCCTTTAATATTAAATTTTTAATAGTAAATTATCTGTTAAGCAGAGAATCTTATAAAAATATCAATTTTAAACTATCTTATTAAAAGACTTAATGGAATACAGATATCCCATTTTTAAAATATAAAAAATATAACTTATCGTTAATCGGTATTCAAAAATAGAGGGAAATTATATTTTTAAATTAATAGAATCAATAAGATTAACCATTTCAATTGCTGTTAATGCTGCCTCAAATCCTTTATTACCACCCTTTGCGCCAGATCTTACCTCTGCCTGTTCAATAGTATCGGTGGTCAATACACCAAATACTACCGGAATACCATATTCAAGACTCACATTAGCAAGCCCTTTTGATACTTCTGCGGCAACATAGTCAAAATGAGGTGTTTCTCCTCTAATAACAGCTCCCAAAGCAATTATTGCGTCATTATTCTTTTTTTCTATTATTTTCTTACAAATAAGCGGTATTTCAAATGCTCCGGGAACCCTTACTATTTTTATATCATTTTCATTAACTTCATGCCTTAATAGACAATCAATTGCCCCTTCCAAGAGTCTTTCTGTTAAAAAAGAATTAAACCTTGAAACAACTATTACAAATTTTTTACCTTTACCAGAAAGTTTTCCTTCTATATTAGTCATAATACTACCTCATTTGAGTTTTTTTTAATATAAATTATTTTTTTTATGTTGTCAAAATTTTTTTAAAATCTTTTTTGTTAGGGGGTGCGATTTTATTTTTAGGCAAATTTTTTTTTATTTTTTTCTTAAATTTTGTAAAGGATTTTCTTAAAAATTTTGTGATTAATATATAGAAAATAATTTTTATATTGAAGGAGGTTTTTTATGAATAAGACAATTTTAAATTGCAAAAATAATGATTACCATGAATTACATTTTGTAACTACTTCAAAGATGAAGGAAAGACTTGCTAAGATTGCTAAAAAGGAGAATATTTCTCTATCAAAGTTAATTTTATATGTTTTACAAAAATTTTCTGATAGGGTCAAAAAGAGATACTGTTTTGGTAATGAAGATGGAAATATTTACGAAAGACTAAATGCTGACGCCTCTATACATTTTTATTTACCTAAGGAGGATTATAGATTCTTGAAAAAAATTCATGCTGACTTAAATTTTTTCAGCATGGCAAAATTGTTAAGAAGCATACTTGAAGTTTTCATTGAAGAGTATGAGAAAATGGGGATGCTTGGATTTGAAAAGAAATGCAG
>DAONLM010000187.1:0-5943 GCA_035406685.1 Spirochaetota bacterium | reverse complement strand
TCACAAAATTTTTAAGAAAATCCTTTACAACTTTTTAAAAAAAAATTAAAAAAATCTAGATAAAAAAGAAAATCACACACCTTACATATTAAAAAATAACTTTTTTTCTTGAAATATTTTAACATTTTTTATATAATCAAATAAATTTATAATTGCTAAACAAAGTGATAAAAGATAAACAAGAGTGTGTAATGCGTAAATTTATAATAAAATATATTATTATAAATATATTTTTTGAAAAATTAGTGTGCATTGTATAAGAATATAAAGCATTCTTTTTAAGTGTTTGGTTTAACAAATTAAAAAATATGGGAGGGGTAATAAAAAAATGATAAAAAAAATTTTTATTTTTATTTTATCTTTTCAGGTCCTAAATCTTTTTTCTCAAGATGTATTCTACTACTATAATAAAGGCAAAGAAGCGTCATTTAACGAAAATTATAATGAAGCAATATTTTATTTTAAAAAATCGCTGGAGATAAATAAAAATTTTGTTGAGCCTCTAATAGAACTTGCAAAGATTTTTTATGAACTTGAAAATTATGACTATGCATACGACTATATAAATCAAGCTTTAAAACTTTCTACCAAAAAAGATGAACTTACTATATTTGCAGCTGATATTGAATTAAAACTTGGGCGATATGACATTGCTGAAAAAAAGTATAAAGATATTTTAGCAAAAGATCCATTAAATCTAAAAGCCTATAACGGTCTTGCAAACCTCTATCTTTTAACTGGAAGAAATTCGCTTGCTAAAAAATCACTGGATGAGATTCTAAAAACAGATCAGAATAATTGGCTTGCAATATCTATGATGGCAAAATATTATGAGTTATATGATAAAAAAAAGGCTGAAACTTATTATATTATGAATATTGAGAGAAATTCTTTGAATCCAGAGTCTTACAGTCAATATTCTATATATAAGTTTAACAATAACGATATTCTTGGAGCAGTTGATAATATAGAAATGGCTTTAAAAATTTCTGATAAGGTAAAATATAAAAAATTATATGCAAAATATTTACTATTCTTAAATAGAGGAGATGAAGCACTCTCTTTATATAAAGAAATTTTATCAAAAGAGGGGGAGATAAATTATTTAAATTATTATCATCTTGCAATTGCATATTATATTTTAAATGATTATGAAAAAGCCATAAATTCATTAAAAAAAGCATTGGGATTAAGAGATGATGATGAGATCTCTTTATATTTTCTTTCAACAATACTTGTGAATAAATTCAGCACAGACAATAAGGAACGAGAAAAAATTGCAAATCTCTTTTTTGAAAAGGCATCTCTTGCCAAGAATGAGTCACTTTTTGATCTTTATATAAATTTTTTAAAACAAGCGATAAGGCTTTTCCCAAAAATAATAACTCCTAGACTTGAACTTGCTGATTATTATAAATCCTTAAAGTTATATGAAAGATATATAAATGAACTTGAAGTTGCTTCAAAATATACGGATGATATAAAACTTCATGATCGAATAAAAATAGAAAAAAATTCGATAATATATAAATTAGGCGATGATTGGGGGATCAATCAGTATGATATAAGAAGTCCCTTTTATTCAATTCCTTTATTCATAAATAAAAATATCGAAAACCCTCATTATAATTTTGAAAGAATTTATGGAATGGTTTTAACTCTTATTAGTTATGAAAAACAGAAATACGAAGTAATTCTTTTTGATGAAAAGGATTATTCTGTATCAGAAAAATTAAAAATAGCAAAAGAAAATAATTCTCCATTTTATCTTGATCTAACATTATTAGAAGGTAATAATTTTGTAAATGTTAATTTAAAGCTTTATAATGCACATAACTTTGAATTATTAAAAGAATATAACAACTATCAGGCTGGTAATAATAGAATAGTTATGACAGCAATAAATATTTTGAAAAAAGTAGACAATGATATTCCATTTAAGGCTGAAATAATAAAGATCTCAAAAGATAGAGCAATCATAAATGCAGGGAAAAGATCCGGACTAAAATTAAAAGATTCATTTATTATATTGAAAAATAAAAATTATCCAATCGAATTTAAACGAGGAAGTTATATATATACTTCTGACGATATAAAGGGAAAAGGTATAATTGTAAAGCTTGATGAAAATATAGCAGAAATAAAAATTAGTGAGCAGAATGAATATTTTAAAGATGTTGATGTTAACGATATAGTTATTTTTACAAAATAAGTAAAAATAATTTTAATTCTTATTAGAAGAGGAAAGAGAATATATAGTAGTCAGAGTGTATATCATAGTAAAATAACGTTTATTTTTTATAATAAAATAAGTAGGACATATGTCGTAGTGTTAGTATGATATCTTTATAATATAACAATTATTTTTATAAGAAGATATAAGAGATATGTCGTAGAGAGAGGGGATATCCTGATAATATAACACTTATTTTTATACAATAAGATATAAGTGGCGTATCTGTATCTCTTACTTTTTCAAGGAGAAATCTCTATTCAGTGCAAGGGTGGGATATCTTTAAAAGATAAAATTTTTTAATATTGTTTTGACAAAATATAAAATTTTCTATATAATTAAGACATGAAAAAAATAATCTTACTTATTATATTTTTTATAATATTTGTTCTGTTTTATACTTTACTTGTGCCCGTAAGGTTATATAAAAGAGAGACTTTTTTTTATAAAAAACATTTTAATATAAATTCTGATTTTCAAAAAGCAGAAATAGATGGATACTTTTTTAATGAAAAAGAGTGTGGCTATTTTTCTTCTCTTAACGGTATGGTCTCTTATTATAGAGTAGGAGAAGACGAATTTATTGAGGCAAATAAACTTGCTTTTATTGTCTATAAAAAATATGGGAATTACTTTTCTTTATATACTCCTGATGGGGTGAAAATAAAAGATATTGGTTCTTTTTCTTATCCATATTTTTCTGGCGAATATCCACTCTTTTATTGCATAAAAACTAATGGTAGTGGATTTGATTTATATTCTATAAATGGGGATAAAATAGTAAATGAAATAAACTACAATTCAATGATTACCTCAATATCGACTGATAGATTTTTAAATACTCTGGTCTCAACTATTGATGCAAGGACATATCTCTATTCCATACAGGGTAAACTTTTATTTCAAACAGATAGTTCTGATTCAAAGATTAATTTTGTAAAGAGAAATGTTATTAATGAAAATGGTGATTATCTTGCAATATGTTCTGGAATTGAACCAGAAATAATTGAAATTTATAATATAAATAGCCAGACAAGAATAAAACTTTTTCAGACAACGAATAATTTTAATAGAAGAACTTTTCTTGAATTTAATAATAATAAACTTTATTATGAATCAAAGGAAATTTTATCATATTATGATATTAATAAGAAAAAATTTGGGGGTTATAAATTTAAAGGGGAGTTAAATGAGGTTAAATTTGATAAACAGGGTAATATTTTGATATTAAGTTCTCTTGATAACATATATTATCTTACAATGTATGCCACTAATTCTACAATTATCTTTTATAAAGAGTTTAATAAAAAAATAGAAAATATAAATTTTATAAATGACTACTCCTTTTATTTTCGTATGGAGAATTTTATAGTAACAATGGCAAAAATTTCTGTTTAATCTTATATCTTAACTTTATTTTAAGGGGAAAATATGTCTAAAAAAGCATGGGAAGGAAGATTTAAAGAAAAGAATGATCCTCTATTTGAAAAGATGAATAGATCATTGGATTTTGATATAAGGCTTTTTAAAGAAGATATTTTATTAAATAAAGTATACTCAAAAGAACTTAAAAGAATAGGCATAATTTCAGAAGAAGAGTTAGAATTAATAATAAATGGTCTTGATAAGATAGAAAAAGAGATAGAAGAAAAGGGGATATCTCTATTTACAAGTGATATTGAAGATATTCATATGGGTATAGAGGATCTCTTATCCAAAAGGATTGGCGATATAGCCAAAAAGATGCATACTGGTAAAAGTAGAAATGATCAGGTAGCAACAGATGTGAGACTTTATTTATTAAAAGAGATTAATAATATAAAAGCAATTCTAAAAGATTTTATTTCTTGCTTTATCGATATTGCAGAAAATAATATTGTTGTCCCAATGCCTGGATATACACATTTAAGACAGGCTCAACCTGTTCTTTTTTCGCACTATTTAATGTCATTTGTGTGGCCTTTTTTAAGGGATTATCAGAGGTTATCTGATTCTGTTAAGAGGGTGTCAATTATGCCTCTTGGTAGTGCTGCCCTTGCTGGTAGTGCCTTTCCTCTTGATAGAGAAAATTTGAGAAAAGATCTTGGTTTTCTTGATATTTCACAAAATTCAATGGATGCGGTAAGTAGCAGAGATTTTATATTGGAATTTTTATCTATCATTTCTCTACTTTGTATTAATTTATCAAGATATGCGGAAGATTTTATTCTCTATTCTTCTGAACATTTTAATTTTTTTGAATTAAGCGATAAGGTAACTACTGGATCTTCTATTATGCCAAACAAGAAAAATCCAGATTCTCTTGAATTAACAAGAGGTAAAAGTGGGAGAATTGTCGGATCTCTTATGAGTCTTCTTACTGTAACAAAGAGTCTGCCTTCAACTTATAATAAGGATCTTCAGGAGGATAAAGAGCCTTTATTTGATGCTATAGATACAATTAAAGATTTACTTAATGTAAATATAATTTTACTTAAAAATTTAAAAATAAATAAAGAAAATATGTTAAAATCAATAGATTCTTTTTCATTTGCGACAGAACTTGCCGACTTTCTTGCATTAAAAGGAGTACCATTTAGAGAGGCACATCATATTACTGGTAAAATAGTTTCTGATTGTATTGAGAGTAAAAAGAGATTGACTGATCTGAAAAAAGAGGATTTAATTTCTTATTGTGAAAAATTTAAAGATCTTGATGACAACTGGCATTCGATAGAAAAGATTTTACAGAAAAGAGAGATTAAAGGTGGAACTGGAATTAATTCAGTTAAAGAACAGATAAAAATGGCAAAGAGTATTTTAAAAGATCTATGCTAACAAAATTTTTCTTTGTATATTTATCATTTTTATTATTTGGCATTTTATTATCATTTTTCGGTTATAAAATATTTAAAATCGCAATTGCTCTATTAGGTTTTTTAATGGGATTTATTATATCCTATAAAATAGGATATATGATCTTTCAGACAGAAATCGCTGGTATTATTACTGGATTAATTGTTGGTATAATAATTGCTTTACTTATACTATTTCTCTATTTCTTCAGTATAATTATTGCTGGATTTATTTTTGGCTTTTTTATAGCATACAATATTTTGCCTAAAATGGATGGCATGTTATTGATTATTTTTTATCTTGTATTTATGATAAGTGGTGGAATTTTTGCCTTCTATTTACAGAAAGGCATTATTGCTATATCTTCAGCATTTATTGGGGCATATTTTATTGTTATATCAATAATAATGATGCTGGGGATATCCACCCCTCAAAATATAAAAGAATTACTCGATATAAACACAAATTTACAATTAAAAATAAAAATTATAATTGTCTGTATGACTCTTCTTTTTGGCATATTGACAACTTTCTATCAATTAAAAATGAGCAAAAATTAAGAGAAAATTTTTTATAAAAAGATAGAGAGAGATTTTTAAAAAAAATATTTATTAGTGCCTAATAGTATATATATATTTAAGAAGGTTAAGTCTGTCCCTCTTTTGATCATAAAAAATTTATAAGTCTGTCCCTATTTAAAAAGATTTATAGTTTATAAGTCTGTCCCTCACTTTAATTTTTTTCAAAAAAAAAACGAATTTTTTTTCAAAACTTGTAAAGGATTTTCTAAGAAATTTTGTGATTAATATATAGAAATACTTTTTTAAAATTAAGGAGGATTTTTTATGAGAAGAAATAGAATATTAAAAAAGGGG
>DAONLM010000186.1:0-5998 GCA_035406685.1 Spirochaetota bacterium | reverse complement strand
AGAAAATCCTTTACAAAATTTATGAAAAAAATTAAAAAAGTTTCCTGAAAACAAAGTCGCACAAGTGATTAATTAAAAAGAGTAGTTTAAAAGAATATTAAAAATTTGATTTAAAACTTAATATTAACTAATAAACTTAAAATTAAATATAAAATATTTAGTTTCTTAAATTATACCCTTTAAAAATTGTAATATAAATTTATTTAACTTGACAATTATTTTTTTTTTAATTAAATTAATTATACTTCTTTGTATAAAGAATAAATTATTTTATTTAAAAGGTGAGGAAATATGAAAAAGTTAATATTGGGTGTTTTTATTTTTGTTTTTAGTTTACTCTTTATTACTTCCTGTTATGAGGGTTATACATCTTCAAAAGATGCAGAAGTATTAAAAAAGTATCTGGATCCAGCAAAATTAAAAGATCTTACTCAAAATCCAGATCCAAATATAATGATTATTGATGTAAGGCCAGATGCTTTTTATAAGAATGGTCATATTCCTACTGCCTTATCTTTCCCTTCATCAAAGATTAAAGAGAGATTAAACGAACTTCCAAAGGATAAGTATATTATTCTCTATTGTGAAACAGGTGGAAGGGCTCAGGCAGTAATAAAAGGACTTGAAAAAGAGGGGTATACCCTTATGATGAATTGGGGCGGCGTTTCAAGATGGCCATACGAATTGGAGAAATAGCATCTTTATATAACAAGGGGTTTAATATCCCTCTTGTTTTTATTTATATAGAATTAAATAAAAGAGTATCAGTCTAAAAAATATAATTTTTTGTAAAAAATAAGGAAGTTATGAATCAAAATATAAAAATAAATAATGAATTAATTATTAATAAAAAAGATAATATCATAATATCTGGTGTTTTTCAAAAAGAGAACAGTGATTTTGATATTGAATATACAAAAATAGTAAAGAATGCGATTATCTCGTTCCAGTTAGATTCCAGAATGGAAGTTGGAACAAATGAGATAAAATTTTATTTTAGATATCGGGATAATCTAAATCATTGTTATTTTATAATAAAAGGTGGTCAATATATAAAATTTGCGATTGTTGCTAATGGAAAACCATCCATTCAGACATCATTTTTAAAAATTTCAAATCACAATCTTTTTAATGAGAAATACTATTTTATACTTAGTATTTTTGAAAGCTCTACAACAGTAGTTATCGATAATGAGATAATTTTTAATATCGAACATACGCCAGAAGAGGAGGGGAGAATTGGAATATCCTTTTATTCTGAAAAGGATCAAAGTTTTAATCTCTCTTTTAACGGCTTTACTATTTCAGATGATATTCTTGATTTAGAGCCAATTCTTAATATAGTAAAAAAATCAGATCCATATTTTATGCTTGCAAATGATTTTTATGAACAGAATAGATATGATATGGCTCTGATTTATTATAAAAGGGGTCTTCTTTTTGGTAAAGGGGATCATAAGATTTATAATAGAATAGGTAATATTCTCTTTTTGATAGAGGAGTATAAAAATGCTGTATTCTATTATAGGCTTGCTCTTCAGGAGAATAGTTCAAAAATTGATTATAAGATTAATTTAGGAAGAGCCTTGATACGATCTGGGGAAGATGAAGATGGGATAAAATTACTCGAAGAGGCAATAAATAATAATATAGAAGATGTTGATATGTTTGTTGATTATGCCTCTGTTTGGATAAAAAGAGGACTTTATGAAAAGGCGTTGCTTTATCTTTCAAAGGCTTATGAGATGGCACCTGATAATCCAGCAGTTTTATCAAAAATGGGTAAGATTCTCATAGAAAAAAATTGGGTAAAGGAGCCATCAGAGGAAAATTTTAAGGAGATAAAAAAAGGGAAGGAGTATTTATTAAAGGCAGCAAAGATATTTTATGAAAAAGATCCATCATCCAGTGTAATTATCCTAAAATATTCACTTAATAAAGGTTATGATCCAGAGACCCTTAAATTTTTAGCTAAGATACTAATTGAAAATCAGGATTATAAAGATATTTATGAAATTTTAAAAAAGGGGCAGATTGAATTAATATTTGATGAAGATTTGATAGAAATGTTGATTGAGGCTGAATTTAAACTTGAATTATACGATTATGCTCTTAAGGAGTTTGATAAAATCGCTAACTTTACTCCCAAAATGAAATTTTTAAAGGCAAAGACTCTTATCTTAACAAATCATATAGATGAGGGATTAAATTTACTTTCTGAAATTGAAAAAGATTTTGTAAATGATGATAATATAAATGAATTTATATATTTGAGGTTATATGCTGCTTCGCAAAATGAGAATAAAAAAGATATAAAAGAATTGTTTTCAAAAGCACTTGCTGGTAAACCTTACTATGATAAAGTTCTTGAAGAGTATGGTAAGATTCTTGTTGATGAGAAAAAGTATAATGAGGCACTTGATATTTTTTCCAAGATTTCAAAAGATATTATTTCAAATGTAAATGAGAATCCAGAGTTACATTTTAACATAGGTCTTGCTTATCTTGGAATTGGGGATTATTTTCTTGCAAATAAATATTTTAAGATAGCATTTAATATAGTTAAAACACCTTCTATTATTTATTATCTTGCAAGTTCAATGTTTTATCTTAAACAGTATACAGATGCACTCGATTTTGTTCTCGAATATTATGATACTCTGCCAGATGATGGCAATAAGGACAATCTTTTAGGAAATATCTATCTTGCTTTGGGACGCATAGGTGAGGCTCAAAAACATTATTATAAGGCTCTTTCCATAGATGATGAGAATGAGGAATTTGGCTTAAATCTTGCAGAATCGTTCTATAGGCTTAATGATTATGAAAATGCATATATGATAGTAAAACAGATTGTTAAAAAAGATAAATTTGATAGGGCAAAGACAATGTATTTAAAACTAAAATCCCATCTTTTTGATACATTATACTGTGCTAACTGCACAACAGAATGGGATATACCTAAAAATAGTGAGAATGTAAAGATTGATAAAGAGGATTTAAAGGATTTGCCATCTTATGCTCCTGCTGGTTTTTGTTCTAAATGTAATAAAATATATTGTAAAGAGTGTGTTAAAGGTCTTCCAGATGTTGATGCAATTTGTCCTATCTGTAAGAGTATTTTAACATTTAATCACAATGGCTTAAATATTATTGCAAAAAATATAATTAATGAAAAGAAAGAGAAAAAGGATAACCAATGATAGATTTTCATACTCATACTTTTTTATCAGATGGTGCTCTATCACCAGCAGAGCATATAAGAAGGGCATATTGTGCTGGTTATAAGATAATTGGTATTACAGATCATGTGGATTTTTCAAATGTTGAATTTGTATTTAATTCAATAAAAAAAATAGCCAATGAGATAAAGGATAGTGGATGGGATATAAAGGTAATACCAGGGGTTGAAATTACTCATGTTCCAGCAAGAAAAATAGGGAAAATTATATCGATTTGTAAAGAGATGGGGGTTCCTCTTATAATAGTTCATGGAGAAAGCCCTGTAGAGCCAGTAGAAAAGATGACAAATAGAGAGGCAATTGAGAATGGAGCTCATATTCTTGCCCATCCTGGCTTAATTACAGAGGAGGATGTAATAAGGGCAAGAGAGAGGGGTGTCTATCTTGAAATTACTGCTAAAAAAGGTCATAATACCACAAATGGATATGTCGCAAAACTTGCAAAAAAACATAAGGCAAAGTTGGTTTGTAACTCAGATGCTCACATTCATACCGAATTTTTAACTTTGGATTTTAGAAATACTGTTTTACTGGGAAGTGGTCTTGAAAAAGAGGATATTGAGATTATTGATAATAACATGAAAGAATTAGCGGAAAAATTTTTAATAAGCAGCCTGTAATATTTGATAGAGTTCTTCTACATCGCAAGATCTTGGCAGAAAATTAAGCATTTCAAAGCCTCTTGCCTCATTTGCAACAGTTATTAGATCGTCTTTTGTAATATCAAATTCTTCCAATCTTGTTGGTAATTGAAGTTCTATGATTATTCTTCTTACTTTTTCTATTGCCTTAATTGCAGACTCAACAACGCTTAATCCAGAGACATCCTCCCCCAGTGCCTCTGCTATTTTAACATATTTGGCTGGCGTTGCTGTAATATTATAATCCATTACATGTGGGAGTATAATTGCAGCACTCAATGATTTATGAATTTTATATTTTGAGCTAAGAACATAAGAAAGGGCAGCAGTGATTCCAGTGGATGTCATGCTTAAACCAAGGGAAGATAAAAAACCGGCTAAGCCTAAATTTGCTCTTGCTGTTATATCATTGGGATTATTTGCGGCATTAAATATATTATTTGCAAAAAGTTCCATTGACTTTATAAAGAGTGTGTCTGATAAATAATTTGCTTCTGTGGATATGTATCCTTCAAAACTATTTGCAAAGGCTTCAACTGATGTAGTTGCTGTTAATCTTCTTGTTAATGTTGTTGTGATTGATGGATCAAAAAGAACAAATCTTGTTGTATTCTTTTTCACTTTTAATATTACACTCTTTCTGTTTCTTGCATCGGTAAGCCAGAATTCATCTCTAAACATAAATGGATTTCTTGGAGTTGATGGAATTTCTATGTAAGGGAGACTAGGATTGGACGGAATTTTTCCATCTATATAATCAGAGATTTCCCCTTCATTATTAGCAAGCATTGCTATGGCTTTTGCAATTGATAAGGTTCTTACTCCACCAAGTCCTATAACAACAGTTGAATGAGCCACTTTTGCTCTTTTTGCCCCATCATCGACAACATCACTTGCTGCATTAAGAACTACTTCGTCAAAAATTACTGGATCATAGCCACTATTTGAAAGTATATTTTTAATTCTTTTAATTACACCGGATTCATAGAGAACTGACTCTGTAACAATTATTGGTCTATGATTTTTATTACCAATATCTATTTCAGAAATTACATTTCCTATTCTATTTACAACATCGACCCCAAATTTTACATGTGCTGGAATATGAAAATCAAGGACACCTTTCAATGTTATACCTCGCTAATTTTAAATTTTACCTTATACTTATAAATTAAAAAAAACGGCGCTACTATTTATTCTCAAGTCTTAACCAAGAATTTTTTATATAGCCCCGTCTTTTAAAAATAAAAAAATAAATAATTTCAAAAATTAAATCTTAAACATCTCCAAAATTTTATCAGCAACAGTATTCAACACAGAATCATTTATATAATCTGGATCATTGATCTTGGCTTTAATTTCGGCAATTTTATCTGCTCTTACATCCGGGGTATTTTTTATTGTCTCCATAATTCTATTTGCTTCAGCCTTCTGCAAAGCCTCTTTTGAGATCTCAACAGAATCACTGCTCTCTATCTTTTTGCTTTTCTCCTTTTTCTCTATTTTTTTATAGTCATTGTAATTATTAATTGGCCCTATTTCTCCAATTCCCATAAAATCACCTCTCTCTTATTAAAACTCTAATATATTAATCGGTTTTTGATTTTATAACTTAATAAAAATCCGATTTTAATTATACAACTTTTTTTAATAATTTGCAACAATAATAATATATTCTTAAATAATTTTATCTTTTTTATATTTTCTTTAATTTATATATGCTAACTATATATCTTTTAGTCTATTTTTGTCAACTTTAATTTTATTTTTATTCTTTTTAAGGGGCTGATTTTGTTTTTTAGGTAGATAAAAAGATAGAATTAGCCCAGGGTTAATTTTTTTTGAGAGAAAGATATAATAGGCTTATTTATTTTTTTTGTAGAATTTAAAATAAATTTTTTCAATAATATGTCTCAAAGCCCACTACCTGATAGCAATCGTTGTAGATTGCCTTGTAAAATGGGGTGGTGTTACCGGAAAAGTGGGATAATTCTCTGCTCTTATTCCACTTTTTTATCTTTGTTAGTCTCAAGAATAACTTTAATGTTATTATACTACACTTCATCTCAACCCCGGTAATGCCAAGTTTATCATACTCTTCTAAAAAAAGTAGGA
>DAONLM010000185.1:0-6001 GCA_035406685.1 Spirochaetota bacterium | reverse complement strand
AAAACAAAATTAACTTTAGGATAACTCTATCCTTTTACCTGTCTAAAAATAAAATAGCTTTAATTCTTATGCTAAAAAAATCCATAGTCTAAAAATTACCTTTTATACAAGAAACATTGCTCATCATGTTTAACAGGCCATAAACCAGTACTCATCATAAATTCTTCAAGAATCAATTTTCCCATAAACTTAAATTCTTTCTTAAATATTTTTAATAACTCTTCTTTGTTGTAATTATTATTTAAGTTTGTTATATAGTTATCAAAAGAACCATACTTTTTTACAATATTTATGAATTGATTTGCATTAAAAATAGTTGCTTCTATCTTTAGTCTATTTCTTATTATCTCTTTATTATTTAACAATTGAATAATTTTATTCTTATCATATTCTGCAATCTTATAAAAATCAAAATTATCAAAAGCCTCTCTAAAAGCCTCTCTTTTTTTCAATATAGTAGCCCAGCTAAGTCCAGCTTGAAATATCTCAAGAGTCAATCTTTCAAAATATAAAAAATCCGAACTAATCCTTATACCATATTCATAATCATGATATGCCATTAATTCTGGACCATGATTTGCCCATTTGCATCGTATTTTATCCATAAATTTTAATCAACAATAACATTTAAATTTCCATTGCATTTTTTAATATAATCTGCAAACTCTGGGAATGTTACACTTGCTGCCTCTGCTGTGTCTACTATTGTTTTACCTTCAACATTAAGACCTGCAATTGTAAGAGCCATAACAACTCTATGGTCAAAATGTCCATTTACATTTGCAGACATCAACTTACTCTCTTTAATAATTAAACCATCCTCTAATTCTGTTATTCTTGCTCCCATTTTGGTCAATTCAGTAGCCATAACTTTGATTCTATCTGTCTCCTTTAACCGGGCCTGATACACATTAAGAAGTTTTGTCTCTCCTCTTGCAAAACATCCAGCCACAGCAAGAGCAGGAAGAGCGTCTGGAATATCATTCATATCAATTTCTATCCCTTTCAAATCCCCACCTTCAATAGTAACACTCTTCTCTTTATCATTTATCTCTATCTTTGCCCCCATCTCTTTTAAGATCTCTATTACTCTTTTGTCACCCTGAACATCACTCATATCAAGGTTGTAAAGTTTAATCTTTGATTTATTTATAGATGCAAGCACAAGAAAAAAAGTAGCACTCGAAAAATCACCCGGTATTGTCTCTGAAAAAGATTTATAACTCTGTCCCCCTTTTATAAAAAATTCTTTGTAAGAATTATTTTCATACTTTATGCCAAATTTATCAAGCCACCATAACGTCATATCAACATAAGGTTGTTCATTCAATCTTGTAATTTTTATAACAGTATCTTTTTCCATCAAGGGACAGGATATTAACAATGAAGTAAGAAATTGAGAGGTAACTGCATCAAGATCAGTTTTACCACCTCTGGCAATCCCTTTAACTAATATAGGAGCCTTATAATTATTTCTTGTAGAAACTACTGTTGCACCAAAATTATTTAAAGCAAGAATAAGGGGCTCAAGAACCCTATTTCTTATCTGATGATCGCCAGTAAAAACTGTCCATCCATCAATTAATGAGGCTAAAGAAATAGCAATTCTTAAAGTAGTCCCAGAATTTCCAACATTTATAACATCATCTGGTAATCTTAACTTCCCATTAACGCCTTGAACAATATAATGCTTGTCTTCTTTCTCAACTTTTGCACCAAAATGTAAGACTGTATTAAAAGCAGATATCGCATCATCTGATTCTAAAGGATTAAATATCTTACTCTCTCCATTCGCAA
Organism: Spirochaetota bacterium; assembly: GCA_035406685.1. Classification (GTDB taxonomy): domain Bacteria; phylum Spirochaetota; class GWE2-31-10; order GWE2-31-10; family MWDO01; genus DAONLM01. The sequence goes on along the minus strand of DAONLM010000185.1, from coordinate 4,204 downwards.
GAAGAGCAAAAAATAATGCTCTTATTGTATGTGATTTTGAGCCTGGAATAAATACTTCGCCAGATATTTTTGATTTTGCAACCTCAAATTTCATAAACTTTCCTCGACTTTCCTCAAAAGAATACCTATTATTTTTTCTAATTTTTGTAAAGAGTTTTTTAAAAAAATCTTATATTTTAAAATTGGAAATTTCCTCTTTCAATCTATTTATATAAGCAGTTGTCTGTGGAAACGCCTCTTTTATATTATCAAAATAGAATATTATCTCTTTAATTCCATTTGTTAAAGATTTTTCATTTTCAGATATTAATTTAACATTTTCAGTAACCATAGCAATACTTTCTTTTATTTTTTTGAATTGATTTTGCTGTTCGATAATATTTGATTTAAAATCATTTGCATTATTAATTAAGATATTTATTTTATTTTCACTCTCTTTAGCATTGCTTATTTGAGAATTTGCCTGCATTGCAATATCATTTATTAAATTTTCTATCTCTTTACTATTTTCATCTAACTTTTTCTGGCTTCTAATTAATTCATCAAAAAGTAATTCACTATTTTTTATCTTATTATTCATTTCATTTATAAGAAATGTTATTCCTTTTGCAGAATTAGAGGTATTTGAAGAGAGTTTTCTTATCTCATCTGCAACTACACTAAAGCCTTTACCATATTCTCCTGCATGAGCTGCCTCTATACTTGCGTTCATTGAAAGTAGATTTGTCTTTGAGGCAATATCAGAAATTACATTTGCTATCTCATTTATTTTAAGCGAGGTCTTATTTGTCTCATTTATTGCATTCATTACTATCCTTATCTGTTCATTATTCTTTTTTATTGTATTTAAAAATTGATTAAATTCTTTATCGAGTCTTAATGTAAAATCTATTAAAGAATCAAATGATTTTAAAATTACTTTCATAGCCTCTGAAGTGGTATTTATATAGTCAATATGTTCGTTATTTTTTACAATCGATTCTTCAGAAGAATTAATTATGTTATTAAAATTTTCTAACATATTACTCATCTCTAACAACTGAGTATTTAGATTTTTTTCAATACTAACGATCATTTCATTTAGTTTTTTGGCAAAATTAATCGACTCATTAATATCTTCTTGTGTCTTTTCATTTGATAAAAAAACATCATTACTTATTGTCTGAATATTTTTAAATGTGTAAGTCAATTTATCAATTATTTTATTTATTTTATCAGAAATTATACCCATATCATCAAAAGTTGTTATTTTTATCTTTGCAGAAAGATCCGTCTCTTTTTGAATCATATTATTTAATTGATTGGAGAGATTTTTAAGATACTCATTTGATTCTTTTATAAGAATATAAATAATTCCAGAAAATAAAAAAAAGAAAAATATATAAATAAAAAATATTTTATTAAAATTACTCTTTGTAAGATTGATATCAACATTTTGCACACTATATCTATAAAAGATAATTATTGAGACAGAAATTAAAAACATCACTAAAATTATCAAAGGGATAACTATGTTTAAAAAATGGGACTCTCTTTTTATATTTTTGGGACTCTCATATAGTTCAAATTTTAACTTTGTCTCAATCAAAAATATGCTTATAATACGGGCAGTAAGAAGACCATTTAATAAGCCCCATATTGTCCCTATTACAAGCCTTAACCCAAAATGAATTAAATCAATCTCCCCGGTCTTTATAAAGTGTGGAACAAAGGCAATAAATATGCCAATATCATATACTGATACTCCAACTAAAAATAAGAAAAAAGGTATATTTTTTGTTGCCTTTATAGCAGATTCAAACTCTTTTTCTGTATAGCTAACTTTATCTTCGATTTTAGTTATATATTTATGAGCCGGCTTATATAACAAATAGATACTTATCATAGCAAGAGGTTCAAGCAGAGCAATATTAAACATTAATTTTCTAAAAAATTCTTTAAAATACTCTGGATCGTAATTCATTATTACTGGCACAAATATACCATACATAACCAATGATAGAGCAGTCGAAAATGTACTTGCGATCATTATTTTTATAAAAATAATATTTCCTTTTTTCATATTATTTCCTTATAATTAAATTAATTTTTTAATATAATTATACAATATAAATTATAGTTTTAATAATTTGAATACTCTTATATTAAAAATTTCTGAGTTTGTCAAAAAAATAAAATAAAAATATTTTCTAGATGATGCGATTTTATTTTTAAGCAATTAAAAAAATAGATTTATCCTGAACTTTAATTTTATTTGAGAAAATATTATAATATTCTTATTTTTCTTTTTTATAATTTTTACTAAAATCTTGCTAATAATATGTCTCAAAGCCTATTACCTGGTAACAATTATTGTAGATTGCTTTGTAGAAGGGCGTTGTATTCCATTCAAAGTGCGACAATTCTCCTCAAAAGATCAGTTATACTGAAAAAATTAAGATCTGCATGAATTTTCTTCAAAAACCTATAATCTTCTTTTGAAAGATAGACTCTAATCTCCTTATCAGCATCGATTCTTTCATATCTATTGTCATTTTCCAGACCAAAAAAATACTTTTTTTACTCCACTCCATCGGCAAATTTTTCTAAGATATAAGAAATAAGTTTTGATAAAGCCAAATTTAAATTTTTTATATTTTGATATTTTTTAGAGAGAAAAATACAAATATGTATTTAGTAAACGACATAATTGTAATAATTAAAATTTTTATTATTAAAAATAGATTTAAACTATAATTTTTATAAAAAATATTATGGCATACTATTTGCTTATATATCTTTAAAAATATTAATCTATATTTATCAAGGAGGATAGACTTATGAATAAAAATGTCGTTAACATGAGATTTAATGAAATATTAGAAATTCTTAAAGAAAAGTTAAGAATTAAGAATGCTATTCTAAGAAAATTAGAAAATGAGGAACTTATAACAGTAGCATATTTTGGCTATGGCGAGGAAGAGGCTAATATAATAATTAAAATAGGTAGAGGGGTTACTGGTTTAACAGCTTTAAGGAATAAAACAATTGTTATCAATGATCTTGATAATTATAAAGGTGAATACATAAAAGGTATATCTAATGCCAAATCAGAAGTCTGTATACCTATTCGAGATAAAGATAATAAAGTAATAGGAACTTTTAATATAGAAAGTGAAATTCCTAATAATTTTACAAAAGAAAAAGTGGATTTTTTAGAAAGTATTGCTCTTATGTTGAGCAATGTTTTAAAGAAAGAAAATTCTTCAGAAAATAAAGTAGCCTCTATGAATCTCGCAAAGTCATTAGCTGTTTTTGAGAAATTTACTTAAATAAGTGAGCTTTGCTCTATGTAAGAAAAAGGGATATGAGATTTTCTCATATCCCTTGTGAATAAATAACAACTACCAGATATAAATATTGTATTTAAAACTATGAATTTGTTTGGCAACTAATTTAATATCAAAATCATTGGATTTATTATTAAAGTCCTCATATGACAATTGTCTATAAGAATATTAATTAAAGTTTATCAGGTGGATTCTATTTTTAGAAAATTAAAAGGATAGAGTTATTCTGAGATTAATTTTATTTGAGAAAATATTATAATAGTCTTATTTTTCTTTTTTATAATTTTTACTAAAATCTTGCTAGTAATATGTCTCAAAACCTATTACCTGGTAACAATTATTGTATATTGCTTTATAAAATGGGGTGAAATTCCCTTTAAAGTGGGACAATTCTCTGCTCTTTCTCCACTTCTTTATTTTTGTTAATTTCAACCATAGATGTAATGTTACAAGATTACACTTCATCTCAACACCGGTAATGCCAAGTTTATCATACTCTTCCAAGAAGAGTAGGATAATTCTCCTCAATAAAACTCCCATGCTAAAAAAATTCAAATCAGCATGAATTTTCTTCAAGAATCTATAATCCTGTTTTGACAGATACACATGAATTCTTGCATCCCCATCTATTCTTTCGTATTTATTTCCATCCTCTGGACCGAAACAATATATCTTTTTTACTCTATTGGTATATAGTTGCAAGATATATACAATAAACCCAGAAATAGAAATATTAAATTTCCTTGCAACATTTTCAAGTCTTTTTTTCATTTCTGAGTTAACAACTATATGTAACTCATGTTCACAAATATAATTTTTTAGGCACCTCTAAAAACCCGTTTTTTTTAGGGGCATTTTCTTCTCTATCAATTTTT
>DAONLM010000184.1:0-6006 GCA_035406685.1 Spirochaetota bacterium | reverse complement strand
AAAAGACTTTATAGAAAAAGAAATAAAGGATAAATTAGAATGTCTTATAAAATAAAAGTTCTTTTATTATTTCTTTTTTTATCTTCCTGTGCATTAATGTTTTATAATAATAATCAATTTGATGTTTATGAGTCAGAACATTTTACATTTTTTTATTTAAGAGGAACAGAGTGTGGTAACAAAATAAAAGAGATTGCTGATGGGAGTGAATTTGCAATTAAAATAGCAGAGATAATAATGGCTTACAAAATAGATCTTAAAATAGATGCTTATCTTTATGATGATGGCTCCCAGATTGCCTATTCTAAATTTCTCCCATCTCTTACTGGGGATGCAACCTTTCAATTTAGAGATGGCTTTCAGGTAGTATATAATACATTTAAAGAAGATTTTTTTCTTTATATTTCCACAATACTTCACGAAACCATACATTTTTTTCAGACATCCATTCTAAAATTAAACAATTATGGGATAATAGAAGGTCATGCTTTTTATATTCAATTAAAATATTACTATTATGTAAAATATAACAATATCTCTGATGACTATATTCTTTCAGAATTAAAGTATCTTATTTATGAAAGAGTGGTAAAGGATAAAGAACTACCGCATAAGATTTTTTCTTTAACTGGTAAGGAGTTTCAAAATATTAATATAACTCTTGAAGACATGACAAGAGATGCAAAAAATAGATATGAAATAGGGGCAAATTTTATAGCCTTTCTCAATAAAAAATACGGAACACAAAAATTAATGAAATGGCTTGAAAATCTTAATGACAATTTTATTGAGAAATTTAAAGAAGTATATGGTATTGATTTTTATACAGTAGAAAATTTATGGCTTACAGAGATCATTTATGAATAGATCAGGCAGTATACTCTTTTAATATTTTCCATTTTTTTCTATCGACAAGATAGAATTTTTTACATAATTCAAGAAAAAAAATATCTGTTATAGAATCAGAATAAGCTATAGAATTCTCTCTGTCTATATCTTCTACATTTAATATCTTTTTTAATCTAAATATTTTTTCAATGTCTTTACAATTTTTACCTTTGATATAAAATATATTATCTTTTCTTAATATTTGAGTTGCAACAAAGGCATCAGCAGAAAAAAAAGTAGCCAGATCTTTAATATAAAATTCCAGTGAAGCAGTTGCAAATATTATATGAAAGCCATTACTTTTTAATTCAGTGATGTAATTTTTAAGTTTTGGCTTTATTTTTTTAAAGAGAACTTTATTTATAAAATTATTTGTTAAATTTTTAATCTCTTCATCGCTTAAATCACTCAATAGTATATTTAAAAATTTTTCTTTTAATTTTTCAATTGAAATAATATTTAATAATCTTAATAAAAAGATAAAGATAAGATATGGTATATTAATTATTTTAAAGGGATAATTTTTAAAAATAAAAAAAATAAATTTTAAAAAACTGTCTACAGAGAGAATGGTATTGTCAATATCAAAAATAGCAATTTTTTGTTTCAAACAATAACCCCATATTCCTGTAGTTCTTGTTTAATCCAGAATAATTGAATTGCATTTGGATTTATATTCTTTATATCAAAGTAACATTTTTTGATTTTTTGAATACATTCTTCACAATACTTATCTTTAATTATAAAGAGTTGTTTTAAAAAATTAAGAAAAATAGGGATCTCATTGCCAAAAAACACCCTTGACATATTACTCTCTATCTTAGTAAGTAATGATTTTGCCTCATCAAATTTTTTATTTTTTATCAATACATAGCATAACGCACTTTTGGGGAAAATAATATTATTAAAGTCAACAACAATCTTTGTCGATTCAATCTCTTCTTTATATTTAATACTATTCTTATATTCAATCTCTGCCTTTTTGTAATCTTTTAAACAAACATAGAGATCGCCGGAATTTTTATAAATCATGCCGAGTTCTAACTTGTCTTCAAGTATAAAGGCAAAAAATTTAGCCTTATTATTCATTGTCAAACTGGTGGTAAATTTTTCTTTTAACAAATAAAGATAACCGAGTGTCGAATAACAATGCATAATATCGAGATAAGAGGAAGATTTTTTTGCATATAATAAAGCCTTTTTAACATATATCTGTTGATACTCTGTATTGTTTAAAGGTCCAAGAACACTCGATATTTTTAAAAAATATGACATTTTTTGAAAATCACTATTACAAAATTTAACCCCTTTTTTTATTTTAGAGAGAATATGACTAAGATTTTTATTTTCGACTTTTAAATATGAAATATACAAATCATACCAGAAGGATAAGAAATTCCTTTTTGTCTCTTTATCTATTTTAGCTGATTTAACAACAATCTGACGCGCAAGAAAGAATTTATCAATTATATTTTTTTTATTTATCTCAGAAGAAAAATTTTTGGCTATTAATATTAACATATAATAAGAATAAAATATTCCTAATAAAAGTTCATCTTTTTTTTCTTTTACCTTGTCTTCATTTGTAGAAAGAAGGGATAAATCCAGTTTAAATCTATTAAATAAAAGATAATTAAAGTATTCGAGTTGGGAAAGTATATAGATATAAAAGTTAGAGTAATCATTTACTACGTTATTAATTAGCTTTTCTATTAATTCTTCATAGCCATTCTCATAAGGTAGAGTAATAGATAATCTAAAATAGTATAGCGCACTCAAAGAGAGTCTAAATTTTATTTTATAACTCCAGAATGGTTTTAAGATATTATAAGTTAAAACTTCAAGATCTTTATCATAGAATATAGAGTCATTATTTAATGTAGAGGCAAGATTTATGGCTTTATCAAACATTTTGATAGACTCTTGATAATTGGAAATATCTCTATATTTTATACCTGCAAAAAAATAGTATAAAATAGCATTTTTTATATCATTTGCTCTTTCAAAATGAAAAGCTATTTTCTCATAAGAAGAATTTGAATAATACTTTTGTAAAATTTTTGCTATATTATGATGAATTTTTGTTTCCTCTTTTCTCTCTATGTTTTGAATTATAAAATTGTGTATTGATCTAAATGTGAAATATATATTATTTCCTTCTGTTTCATATAATAAATTAAGTTTATACAATTTTAAAAGATCTTCATCTATATCTTTTAACAATCTTTTTAGAAAATAAAGGTCTATCTCCTCACCATATACTGCTATTGTATTTAAAATCTCCTTCTCTTTTGTAGAGAGACTTTCTATTTTTTGTAAGATCTCTTTTAAAGATGGTAAAATATTTAATTTATTAAGAGTTATATATTCAAGATACTTATTGTTAAGATTTATATTGAAATTTTTATTTTTTGATAAAACAAAAAATAGATTATTTTTTCTAAATGATTTAATAAGAAAGTCTATTAATTCAATAGAGCCTTGATCAAGATACTCACAATTTTCTATTATTATTAAAATTTTGTTAAATTTTAATATTTTTTTTAATATATTTTTAAAAGAATCAAAGATAGCATATTTACTGGTAATATTCTTCTCATTATTATTAAAAAATCTAAAAATATTTTTAATACTATCTCTAAAATCCTTTTTTAAATTAAGAGAGTATATTAAATTTAAAAGATAATTATATATGGATTTAAAAATGGATAGATAATAAGAAGGCAATGAAGAATTTACTCTTATACAATAAAAGTCTTTAGTTGAATTTACTATCTGAGAAATTAAAGTAGACTTACCACTAAAATTTTCTCCATCGATAATAATTGCTTTTTCTATCTTTTCAGAAAGTATTTTATTTACCCTTGTTAATTCCTCTTTAAGTTCAATAAAGTGATCTGTCTTTGAAAAAAATTCTTTTTTTCTATCAATTATTTTATAAAAATCGCTCTCTCTAATCTTTTCAAATAAAAATAGATCTTTAATTTCAGTGTATATCTCTTTAGATAATATAATTTCAAAATAATCTATTTCTTTAAATATCTGTATAAAGTCTTCTATCCTCTTGCCTGCAATTTTATAAAAATTAGTTTTATTATAGGTAGAAAATATTTTACATGGGACAATTATAGTTTTTATTCCAGATTCTGAATTGTAATTCTTTAAAAAATCTCTTATCTTCTCATTAATCTCTTTTGCAAAAATAGTTGCTTTTAATTCCTGATTTTCATAATCCTTTATCCCAAAAAGCACAAATACAAAACTACTAATAAAATTATCCAAAAGAGCATTATGTTTTAAGGATGTATCTGAAAAAATTTTAATTAAGTCCTCATAAACTTTTGACAAATCTTTTTCTTTATTTTCAATATTTAAATTGGAAAGATCAAAAATAACTAAAGTAAATCTTTTTTTCTCATCTTGAATCAGGATATTTATATTACTCATAGTGGAATGATTATAACAAAAATAATTTAATTTACAAGATTTTTTTTAGAAATAATTTATATTTTTTATAAATGGGAAAATATAATAAAATTTTATTCTAGCAATTTTATTAAGAAAAATATTAAAATTATTATCTTGTTTTTAAAAATTTTGCCATTTTTCTGGATGTTGTATAAAAAGTATATAATATTTGTTTATGAACAATATGATAAGAAGGATTAAATCTTACAATTCTTCCACCAAATTTTAGTTTAAAGTCAGTAACATTAATTAATTGATCTTTAGGGTTTTCTGGATCTGCTATTCCCATAAAATCATAATATTTACACCCTCTCTCTTTGCCAATTTTTATTGCTTCCCATTGAAGAAGATAAGATGACATTAAATTTCTTTTAATATTTGAGGATGCCCCATAATAATATAGAGCCTGATTTTTTGTATATGTAAAAATTCCAGATGATAATATATCATTTTCATGAGAAGCAAAAAGTAAAATAGCATTTGGCAAATTTTCCAGCATTGTTTTATAATAATTAAAAGGATTGGCTCTAAAATTATCTCTTTTTGTAGTCTGTTCAAGAAGAGAATAAAATATATTTAAATCATTAATATCGCCTTTCTTAACAATAACCCCTTTTTTTTCTGCTAATTTTATATTATATCTTCCTTTAGGTTTCATCTGAGCAAGAAGATCATCAAGAGAAAGATTTAAATCAAGCATATTTGTATAATATGGGATTGGCAATTTTACTTTAAAATTATGATTTTTACCTGTATTTAAGATATCGATAAAATTTTTATCATATTCTGTTATTGAATCCAACTGTGTAAATACAAGATTGAATTTTTTTGCTATTCTGTTAATATTAAAAAGAAAAAAATCATATATCTCTTTTGATATTTTTGTGTATAAAAAGCCGGCCGGAATATAACCAAAATTTATCTTATAACTGCTCTTCTGAACTAAAAATAATCCCCCAACAATTATCCTGCTGTTTTCTTCAATGGTAAAGACAAATCCATTTTTTGCTCTTGTGGAATTTAATTGAAAATTAAGCCATTCTGGATAATGCCAGATTCCACTATTACTATTACTATCAAGAAATTCAATATACTTATTAGGTATGTTATCTTTTGTATATATTATCCATTCCATGACTTCTTTTTATATAAAAAAACTGAAATAATGTCAAAATTAATATTCTTTGAGGTGATTTTATTTTTAGGCAGATAAAAAGATAGAATTATCCTGAGGTTAATTTTAGGGGGAGAAAGATTGCAATAATTTTATTTATTTTTTGGGTAGAATTTTTAATAAATTTACCTAATAATAGGTTTCAAAACCTATTACCTGATAACAGTTATTATATATTGCTTTGTAAAATGGGGTGGTGTTGCCTTCAAAGTGGGACAATTCTCTGCTCTTCCACCACCTCTTTATCTCTGTTAATTTTAACCATAACCTCAATGTCACAAGACCACATTTCTTCTCAAATCCAAGCATCCCCATTTTCTCATATTCTTCAATGAATATATCAAGAATTGTCCTAATCAATTTTGCCATACTGAAAAAATTCAAGTCAGCATGGATTTTCTTTAAAAACCTATAATCTTCCTTTGGCAAATAAAAATGAATAGAGTCATCTGCATCTATTCTTTCGTAAAAATTTC
>DAONLM010000183.1:0-6015 GCA_035406685.1 Spirochaetota bacterium | reverse complement strand
TTTTCTCAAACAAAATTAACCATGGGATAATTCTATCTTTTTCCATTTAAAAGTAAAATCTTTCCCTTCTATTTTCCCCAAAAATTATAATTAATTCTTTTTGACTTTTTTTTATTTTTAAAGTAAAATATTTTATAAATAACTAACTCTACCGTATAGGTGTTATAGTATAATATGTTAAAACAGAATAGCAGTTTATTTTTAGCAGTTCTTGTTTTTTTAGATTTGGTATTTTTAATAGCCTCATTTATTATAAGCAAATACATTGTTTTTGGTTCAATTTTATTCTGGCAATTAAAGGAATTAATAGTTTCTTCAGTTATAATTTTGGTGCTATATTTTATCATTGAAAAAAATGAATTTACCCATACTTATAGATTTCGTCCTTTTGGATTAATTATAAAAAATCTTATTATTTTTCAGATAATTCTTTATTCTTTTTTTTATATTTCTAATATTTTTAATATATATAGATTCAATGACAAACAGATATTATATTTCTCTTTAATTACCTTCTCAATATTTTTAACAGAGAGACTATTTATAAAAATGATTCTTTCCATTTTGAGAAGAAAAGGATATAATTTTAGAAGATATTTAATCATCGGGGCTGGGCAGGTTGGATTAAACTTTTATAGAAAAATAGTCTCAAATCCAGAATTAGGTATAAGAATAATTGGTTTTTTAGATGATAATGAGGAGATTCTTAAAACAGATAACCCAGAATATACTGATACAATAAAGAGTCTGATTTTAGGAACAACAGATAAAATAGAATTAATATTAAAAAGTTTTATTATAGACAATGTTATAGTTGCTCTACCCATGAGAGCAGAACAAAAGATTGTTGATATTACAAATATTTGTGAAAAGTATGGAGTTAAAGCAGAATTGATTCCAGACTATTTTAAAATAATAAGTGTTAATCCTTTTATGAGACAGATTGAAGGATATCCTTTAATTGGCATAAGAAATGTTCCACTTGAAAATATGTTTAATAGATTTATAAAGAGATTATTTGATATAGTCTTTTCTTTAATTGGGCTTATAGTTTTATCTCCAGTTTTTTTAGTTATTACTATTTTGATTAAAGCAACATCAAAAGGTCCTGTTTTTTTTACTCAGAAAAGAACAGGTTATAAACAGAGAGAATTTAAAATTTATAAATTTCGTACCATGATAGTAAATGAAGAATCTGATGTAAAACAGGCTACAAAAGATGATCCAAGAAAGACCAAAATAGGGGATTTTTTAAGAAAATATAATTTAGATGAACTTCCTCAGCTATTTAATATCTTGAAGGGGGATATGTCTATTGTTGGTCCAAGACCACATATGCTTTTGCACACAGAAGAGTTTTATAAAAAATATGATAAATATCATATAAGGCATTGGGTAAAACCAGGTTTAACCGGTTGGGCACAGGTAAATGGTTGGAGAGGGGATTCTGATATTGGAATGAGAGTAAAATATGATATTGAATATATTGAAAATTGGTCATTCTTTTTTGATATAAAAATAATCTTTCTTACAATATTTGGTAAAAAAGTAAAAAGATATGCCTATTAGTCACAAATCTCTATATCTAAAATAATTAATTGAGGGATTACTTGATTGTTAAATTTATTCAACTCTAATTGATAAAGAATATTGTATCTTTTATCTTCTGAATAGATTGAGTTAAAAAACTCTGCTTTATTCCATAAGATTCCGATAATTTGCTCTTTTATTGTATTAAAATATATTTTTATATGTTTTTTATCTTTGCCTAAAAAATTCCAGCTGTTGATCTTAATGTTTTTTGTTAATAAAATAGGAGGAGGATTCCCTTCACCAAATGGTTCGAGTGTAAAAATAGTCTTGAATAGATCATAATTAAGATATTGCTCTGGAATTTCTGCATCTATTTTGATAAAATCATCTTCTTTTATTTCATTGTTCAATTTATGTGAATTTTCTTTAAGAAATATGATAAAATCTTCGAGTTTATCTTTATGAAATCTAAAACCAGCTGCAGAATGATGACCTCCATATTCAAGTAAAAATTCTTTACCAGCATCAAGAAACTCAACAAAATGATAATTGGATTTCCCTCTTATTGAGCCAATAAAAAAATCCCCCTCTTTTGCTGCAACTATGGTAGGGCAATTTGTTTTGGAAGAAAGTTTTGCCGCAGCAATTCCAGTAATGCCTCTATGAATTTTATCACTATAAAAAAATGCTAAATTGTTATTATAAAAATTTTTGTTATTTTCACATTCGTCTTTGAAGGTATTAATTGCAAATTCTTCGTGAATTTTTCTTTCTTTGTTATTATCCAGTATGGATTGAATATAAAAGTTATAATTATCATTGTCCATTAAAAAAAGAACAGTTATAGTCGCATCTCCCATTCTACCAGAAGCATTTAATAAAGGGCATACACACCAGGAAAGATCTTTTACAGTAATATTTTCACAATCCACTTCTACTCTTTTGCATAATTCTGTAATATTTTTTAACTTATTTAAGAATTTTAGCCCATTAGCAACAAATATTCTGTTAATATTAATAATGGGCATAATGTCAGCAATTGTCCCAAGAGCAGTAAGCGGAAGATATTTTGTTTTTATATTTTCTATCTCGTGTATTAAGTTAAATAGATTTTTTAAAAATATGATATGCTCGCAAATAGCAACATCTATTTCTTTAAGATAATCAAAATTATTTATATGATAACATTTCTTATTATTTAAAAATTTTAAGATAAAATTTTTAATTTTATTATTATTTAAATCATAAAATATAAAGTCAATCTTCTCAATAAAAGAGGGTAGTTTATCTTTAAACTCAACATTCTCTATTAAAATAAGATTTCTATACAGATTTAATTTTAAACTATTTTTAGATTCATAAATAAAAAGAATATTTTTATTATAAAATTGACTCTTATAAAATATATAACCAAATATAAAAAGAAATGTAACACCACTTGCCGCAACATTTTTAAAATCAATGCTATCCTCACACTTTGGATTTATTATTGCATAAGCCTCTGGTATTATCTCAAGAGGAGAATGATGATCAATAATAATTGTATCTATCCCATTGTTTTTTAATTCTTTTATTTCAGAAATATTAGTAATTCCACAATCAACGGTTATGCACAAACTATATTTATTTCTCCATTTATTCACTTTATCCATTGAGAGTCCATAATTATCGACCCCTACTGGTAATTCCCAATCAACTTTTGCATTAAATCTTTTTAAAAAATCGACCAATATTGCTATTGAAGTTGTGCCATCAACATCCCTATCCCCAAATATAATTATACTTTCTCTATTTTTAATTGCTCTATCAAGCCTTTGATAGGCACTGATAATTTTTGAGTATAAGAATGGTGAGTCGAGTAATTCAAATTCTGGATACAGGAAAGATATAACTTCTGACTCTGTTTTTATGTTTCTTCTGTCAAGAATTGATAAAATTATTGTTTCAAAACCCTTGTCCTGCCATTTTTTTATAAAATTAAGATCGAGTTTTTCTTTTAAAATATTCATAATTTCTCTAATTAACTAACTGTTAAGATTTTAATAATTGTAAGGCTTTCTCATAAACATTTTCTTTTGTAAAACCAAAATATCTTCCCAGATCTTCTGCTTTGCCGGAAATACCAAATTTTGTCATACCTATAACATCCCCATCAAGCCCAATATATTTATACCAGATATCTTTAATTCCTGCTTCAATCGCAATTCTTTTTTTAACGTTCTTTGGAAGAATATACTCCTTATACTCTTTATCCATTCTATCAAAAAGAAAAATAGAAAACATATTCACAACTCTTACAGAATAGCCATCTTTTATAAGCATATCTGCTGCATCCATTGCTATACTGAGTTCTGATCCAGTAGCAATTAAAATAATATCTACATTGCTTTTTTGTTCTTTTTTTACAATATAAGCCCCTTTTTCTGCCTCTTCAATATCATTATCAAATTTTAATACAGGGACCTTCTGTCTTGTTGTAATTATAATATTTGGATGATTATTATTTTTAAATGCTATCTTCCAGGCTATTTTTGTCTCATTTGGGCATGCCGGTCTCATTACATTCACATTTGGTATAAGTCTCAAATTTGATAGATGTTCAATAGGATGATGAGAAGGTCCATCTTCTCCTACGTATATTGAATCATGAGAAAAGAGATATATAATAGGCAATCTCATAAGAGCTGCCATTCTAATCGCAGGTTGCATATAGTTTACAAATGCTAAAAATGTCCCCACAATTGGCCAGTGACCCCCAAAGAGATATAAGCCATTAGCAATTGCACCCATTGCATGCTCTCTTATTCCATATTGAATATTATAGCCAAGATAGTTATCTTTTGAGACTTCACTTCGATCTTTTATAATTGTCATTGTTGAACTTCCGAGATCAGCACTACCAGAGATAACAAATTCAACATTCTCGCAAATTTTATTTAAAACTTTATGAGAAGCATTTCTTGTCGGTAAATATTCACCTATTTTGAATTCTGGAAGATTGTTAAAAGCATCTTCTGGAAAGTTAAAAGAAAGGTCTATATCCAATTGTTTTTTTAATTCTGGAAATTTTTCTCCCCATTCTTTGAATAGTTTCTGCCATTCATTATATTTTTCTTCTCTTTTTTTATTTCCTTTTTCAAAATATTCCAATGCGAGTGGATCCACATAAAAATCTTCTTTAATATTAAGAACTACTTTACATTGAACTGCCTCTTCTCTGCCAAGAGGTGCTCCATGACATTGATTTGTTGCCTGTTTATTTGGGGAGCCTTTACCAATAACAGTATCAGCAATTATTAATACTGGTTTATTCTCTTTTAATCTTAATTTTTCTGCCTCTTCAAATTTATTTTTTATATCTTTAAAATCATGACCATTCATTTTTAAAACAAGCCAGTTCTGTGCCTCAAATCTCTTCTTTACATCTTCAGTAAAAGTTAAATCCGTGCTTCCTTCGATTGTAATTTTATTACTATCATATATTAAAATTAGATTATTAAGCCTTAGATGGCCTGCAATAGAGCAGGCTTCATAAGTCATGCCTTCCATCATATCGCCATCACCGGCTAAAACAAATATTCTTGAATTAAATATTTCATAACCGGGTCTGTTGAACTTCTGGGCTAATCTTTTTGCTGCAAGAGCCATGCCAACACCATTACCGACACCCTGCCCCAAAGGACCTGATGATGTTTCTACCCCATCTGTCCAGCCATATTCTGGATGGCCTGGAGTTTTTGATTTAAACTGTCTGAATTCTTTTATATCATCTAATGTTAATTTATATCCACTTAAATATAAAAGGGAATAAAGTAACATTGATCCATGGCCAGCAGAGAGAATAAATCTATCTCTATTCAGCCATTTTGAATCCTTTGGAAAATATTTTAATACTTCTCCAAATAGATAGGCGCCTATGTCAGCGCATCCCATAGCAAGACCAGGATGTCCAGAATTTGCTTTTTCAATAGCATCTATTGTCAAAGCTCTTATTGTTTTTGCGGTAGCTTCTAAATAGTCGATCTCCATTAAAATTTGTTCTCCTAAAATATTGAATAGATAAAAAATAGATTGAGAGAAAAATATCTCTATTATTATGATTTAAAAAGAGTATAGCAAATTTTTTTAAAAAAGGCAATAATATAAAAAACTATTTTTTATTAAGAATATAAAATATTTTCAAGATTGAATAAAAATTTTTATATCTAAACATTTTATTTTGTTAAAAGTTATTGTGGCATAGAATTTTTGATTTTTAGTAAAATTAATACGACAATTGTGGTCATTAGTATTTTATTTTTAAAAAATAGAATAACTTTATTTATACTACAAAATTTTAATTTGTAAGTTATCCGTATTTATATAAAAATTATTTTTACAGCATGATAAGTGCAGGTCTGTCCCTCTTTTAATTTAATTTATAAGTCTGTCCCCTATTTTAATTTTAATTATAAAAAAATTATAGGTCTGTCCCTCACTTTA
>DAONLM010000182.1:0-6057 GCA_035406685.1 Spirochaetota bacterium | reverse complement strand
CTTTACAAAATTTAAGAAAAAAAATAAAAAATTTTTGCCTAAAAATAAAATCGCATCCATTGAGAATAAAAATTAACAATTAAAAAAAATATAAATAATTAAAGGTTAATCATATTTGTATAATATAACTATTATTTTATAAAAAAAATAGACTAAATAATTTTAAAACAAGAATTGTCGTATAATTGATTGATTTTAATTTTCAATTATGATAAATAAAATTTAGGAGGCTAAAGTATGATTATAACCAAAGAAAAGATCAACACAGAAATTAAAAAAAATATGCGTGGTGGTGATGGGGAAGTTACACTTCATCATCTTGTGCCTAAGGAATATCTTCTACATTCAAGGCTTATGGCAAAGATAGTTATTCCACCAGGGGCAAGTATTGGTGAGCATGAACATATAAAAGAGACTGAATATTATATTATCTTAAAGGGGCAAGGCATTGTAAATGATAATGGCAAGGATATAGAGATTAAAGGGGGGGATATTGTTATAACAGGTAATGGTGGAAAGCATAGTATAAAAAATACAGGTCACGAGAATCTTGAAATGATTGCTATAATTATTTTGGAGTAGTCTATGCATTTTGAACTTAATTTTTCTCCTTTGATTATTTTTAAAGAGAATGGAATTTTTGAAATTGGAGAATATATTAAAGGATATGGCAAAAAATTACTTTTTATTTATGGGAAAAATTCTTTAAAAAAGAGTAATAAATATCAAATTATAATCGATTCATTAAAAAAGAGTAATATAGATTTTGTTGAATATTCGGGAATAAAGAATGAGCCGGATCCAGACCTTGTGGATAGTGTTGTGGCTTTTTGCGAAAAAAATAACATTGATTTTATTCTTGCCATAGGTGGCGGAAGTGTTATTGATACGGCAAAGGCAGCATCAGCACTGATCACAAATAAAAAAGGTATTGAGAATTATCTTGAAAATGTTGGCTTAAATTATAAGATAGAAAATACACCTGTGCCATGGATAGCGGTTCCTACAACATCTGGTTCTGGAGCAGAGGTTACAAAGAATTCTGTTATTACTTCCTATAAGAAAAAATATAAAAAATCTTTTAGAGATAGTAGATTACTTGCAAGAATGGTACTTGCTGATCCTATGTTAACTCTATCATTGCCTCAAAAAGAGACTGCTTTTGGTGGAATGGATGCTTTATGTCAATTAATAGAATCTTATACTACTAAAAAAAGAAATAATTATTGTATGTCTTTGTCCCTTTATTTTATACCTATTGCTATAAAATCATTAAAAACTCTTGCCTCTAACCTTTTAGATACTGGTGCAAGAAAAAACATGCTTCAAGCAAGTATTGCTTCTGGTATTACACTTGCTAACTCTGGACTTGGTGCTGTTCATGGTTTTGCCTCAGGCATTGGTGGAATGTTTGATATTCCTCATGGCCTTATCTGTGCCATTCTTTTGCCACATATTATAAAATTTAACAGTGACAGAGATAAAAATATTTATGCTGATATAGTCAATTATTATTATAAAGATAGTTCAAATAACATTGTGAAATTTATAGATGAAATTTTTGAGCTGAATAAAATACTCAATATCCCTTATGACTTTAAAGAATTTAAAATTGATAAGAATCTTGCAGAGGAGATTATCGAAAGATCTACTGGCTCGAGTATGTCTGGAAATCCGATATCTTTTAATCCTGAAGAGTTAAAAAAATTTATTGAAAATTTGCTATAATCTGAAATTGTTATGTAAAAGAAATTTTTGCGTTTAACAAAAATTTTATTTTTAGATTAAGATAAAACAGGGGATATCTGTATGGTAGATTGTCGATATTAAGATAAGATAACTATAAATTTTTATAAAAAATAGATAAAGGGGGATATCCCTTACATAAACCTGGGATATCTGGTCTATATAAAAATTATAACATTTAAGGTGGATTAGATGAAATATTTTATATTTTTATTTTTTAATATATTTTTTCTCTATAACATATTTTCTACGGATAAAGAAGTGGTTGTTTTTGAGTTAAAAAGAGAATCTGTATATGAGAAAATTTATTATGGTGGAAGGATTTTGCCAAATTCTATTATCACTATTTATTCTCCATTGAATGGTATAATTAGGGATGTATATGTTGTTGAGCAAGATAAGGTAAAAATTGGTGATAAATTACTTTCCATTATACGAAAAACAGCGAGTGAAGATTACTTACCCACAATTGTATACTCTCCAATTAATGGGGTTATTTCAAAAATAAATGTAGCTTCAAAAAATGAGGTCTTTGATAGAAGCGAACTTTTACAGATAGCAGATATTAGTAAATATAGAATAGATCTTCTTGTGAGTGACAATGATATAGTTAAGTTAAAGAGAGGAGATATAGCATTTATTAAAGGGACAGACATTCAAGGTATAGTAAAATCAATAGGCCTTATTTCTGAAAATAATACCGGGCTTTTTAAAGTTTCAATTGAATTTTTCCCAGCAAAAGAAATTTTTCCTGGTAAGTTTGTAGAAATAGAGTTAAGAGTAGATAATTATACCGGTTTTTTATTACCAATCGACCTAATAGTTCAAAGGTATGGTAAAAATCTTGTCTATATTGTAAAAGATAACAAGGTTATTTTTCAGGAAGTCGTGATAGGCAAAAGATATGATAAACAGGTAGTAATAGAAAAAGGATTAAATGAAAATGATTTAATTATTACCAAATATAACAAAGTATTATATGAGGGCGATGCTGTTAAGGTAAAAATTGAAGACAAAATTAAAAGCAATTTAAAAAGGGAAGAGAGAGGCGGATTTGGTGGAAACAATCCATTTGGAGGAAGAAGATAATGTTGAAGTTTCTTTTAAACCGAAGAAGAATAATCTTATTGGTGATTTTACCATTAATTATTGCTGGACTATATTTTGTATTTCAACTGCCAGTAAAGTTATATCCAAATATGAGAAAACCAGTTGTTGTTTTAGACATAAGACATCAAAGCTGGACAGCAGAAGATTTTTATAATGAATATAGAGATATAATTGAGAATAAATTAAATAGTATTGAATATGTTGAAAATATAGTCTCTACTTACTCCTCTGGGAGATCACGATTTCAAATTGAATTTAATTGGGATATAGGTTTTGAAGATGCGAAGAATTTAGTTGAAAAGAATATTGATACAATAAAAAATTTACTCCCAGAAGAATCTCAGGATTATTCTGTATCTTATTGGGGATCTAACACTGGATTTATGGCTATTGCAATTACTTCAACAGAACTTCCTCAAAAAGATCTATACAATACTATTTATAATCTATTTAAAAATAAATTTTCTAATGTAAATGATGCTGAAACTGTGGAAATTGTTGCTATTCAAGAATTGAATACTAAAATCACATTAAAACCACTTTCTCTCTTATCGTATGGTCTTACACCAGATGAAGTGGCAAACTATATAAAAAATAATTACAAGAATATCTCAATGGGATCATTCAGAGAAAATAAAAATATCTATAATTTACGAATAAAATCTGGAATTAATAGCCCATTTGATATTGAGAATATTCCTATAACAATAAAAGGTAATAAGATAATATATTTAAAGGATATTGCAGACATATCTGTATTCTATGGGTTACCTAAAAGTCTATATACAGTAAATGGTGATAGATCAATTTTAATTTTTGCAACTCCTAAGGAAGATGGAAACTTAAACAGGATGTCTACTGATATAAAGAATATAATAAATCTCGAAAAAAATAATCTACCGCAACATATAAAATTTCATATTCTTGTTGATCCATCATCATTTATAACAAAAGCAATTAATAACGTAATAAATGCGGCAATAGTTGGTGGTATTCTTGCCATAATAGTAATTATATTTTTTTTGGGAGAAATAAGAAATATTCTAATTATCTCTATTTCTATACCATTATCAATTATATTGACCTTTATCTTAATGAAAATTTTTAATCTCTCTTTGAATCTTATATCATTGAGTGGCATGACTCTTTCTGTTGGGATGATAGTTGATTCTTCTATTGTTGCTATGGAAAACATCCATAGACATAGATTGATGTATAAGAATATTAATCTCATTGATAATATAATAAATTCTATAAAAGAAGTAAGAAATGCTATAATTGCATCTACTATAACGAGTATTTGTGTGTTTTTCCCTTTACAATGGACTGCAAAACTCACAAATGCAATATTAGGGGATTTATCAAAGGTGGTAATATTTACTCTTACTGTTTCTATGATTGTTAGTTTATTGGTGGTTCCAGTCATTGCTTATTATCTTTTTAGAAATTATCCAGTAGAAAAAGAGAAAAAAAATATTTTTGAAAATTTTTCAAATAGAGTTTTATCTTTTTTAATAAATATTTATGAAAAGATATTAAGAAAGATTTTATACAAGAAAATAGTCTCTATTGTTTTGATATCTTCTCTTTTTATAATATTAATTATTCTTTTATTATTTATCTTTCCTTTAATAAAAAAAGAGATAATAGCAATGCCAAAGAGTAATATAGTTCAGATAATTTTTACAAATTCAGAAACAAATGATAAAGAAATTTTACTGGAAAAATTTCAAGAGATAGAGTTAAAGATTGTCAAAATTCTTGGAAATAGGTTGGAGAGTAGATTTGTAAATATTTTTAGAAATGACAGGGGCTCAATGCTTATTAACTTAAAAAATAGTAAAGTAGCAGAAATTGCAATAGAGGATTTAAAAGATAATTTGCAAAACAATGAAGAATGGACATTTGAAATATCTTCATGGGATCCTTCTGCTCTTCCACTACCAATGACTTATGGATTACATATTAGAGTATCAGGGCCTGATAAAAATATAATTCTTTCTATTGTGGATAGAATTCAGGATATTATAAATAAGAGTGATCTTTATAGAAATAGTTTTACATCCCCAAATACCATAAGAAGTGATGAAATTAATCTAATACCTAGAAAAGAGGTATTAAGAAATTTTAATCAGTATTCAATAAATAAGTTAACTTCTATTATAAGAATCTTATTAAATGGGACAAATGTCATAAAGATAAAAGAGAATGAGAAAGAAATTAATATTGCTATAAATTACCCGGATAACTTTGTCTCATCAATTGAAGATATTATGAAATATCAATTGACTTATGAAGATTATTCTATACCATTAGGACATTTTTTTAATTACGAAAAAACAAAAGGTATAAGTCAGATAAGAAATGATAATGGAGTCGAAACTTTTAATATTTTTGCATTTATGAAAAGAGATACTCATCAATCAATGAAGAAGAAATTAGAGTCAAGTATAAAAGAATTATTAAAAAAAGAGTTGAATATTCCATCTGGATATAGTATAACATTTATGGATACAGATAAAGAGATTAATAGAAATATTATGTCTCTTTTTATAGCTCTGATCACAAGTATATTTTTAATATATCTTGTTCTTGGTATTCAATTTAATTCTTTGAGAATACCATTTATAATTTTACTTGCCATACCCTTAGGATTCATCGGAGTAATATCTTCTCTCTTTATTTTTAAATCCACTGTATCTTTAAATTCTTTACTTGGCACGATATTATTATGTGGGATTTCAGTTAATAACTCTATTATAATAATAGATTTTTATATTCAACATATTAAAGAGAATACAAATAAGACTGAAACAATTATAAATATTTGTAAGTTAAGATTTACTCCTATTCTACTAACATCTTTAACAACAATATTTGGAATGCTTCCAATTGCTTTTGCAATAGGCGACGGCACAAATGTAGTTCAGCCTCTCGGCATTTCTGTAACAGGTGGACTTCTTTTTTCAACTATTTTTACTCTTATTGTTATACCTGCTGTTTTAAATTTTTTGCCAGTCAAAATGTTTAATAGAGGTTGAGATTTTTATTATATTTTAATATACTCTTTATTTAAACTAAAAGAATTTTGTTTTGTCAAAAAATTAAACTATCGTACAGAAATTTCTCATATAAAAAGAAAAATTCCCTTGGTCGAAAAATATTTGTTGCAAAATTATAAGCAAAAGGTTTAAATATAGT
>DAONLM010000181.1:0-6103 GCA_035406685.1 Spirochaetota bacterium | reverse complement strand
TACTTCAGGGGGTGCAATTTTATTTTTAGGCAATTTTTTGACAAAAATTCATAATTGCTGAAAATGATTAAAATAATATTACTTATTATTCTTCCAGCAGGGATGCTTGAAATAAGTCCAGCAAAAATACTGGAATAACTTTATTTTTCAACGATTTAAGAAAAGTGTCGTTTTTTTTGAAAAAAAATAAAGTGAGGGACAGACTTATAAATCTTTTTAAATAGGGACAGACTTAGCCTTATTATGGT
Organism: Spirochaetota bacterium; assembly: GCA_035406685.1. Classification (GTDB taxonomy): domain Bacteria; phylum Spirochaetota; class GWE2-31-10; order GWE2-31-10; family MWDO01; genus DAONLM01. Next base: position 5,855 of record DAONLM010000181.1, on the reverse strand, counting down.
TATATTTAATAATATATATTTAACAAATAGTAATATTTTTAAGTTAAATGGGATGTATCAAGGGACAGACCTATAATTTTCTTATGATTTAAATAGGGACAGACTTATAATTTTTTTATAATTAACATTAAAATAGGGGACAGACCTACACTTATCATTATGTAAAACTAATTTTCATATAGATGCAGATAACTTACAAATTAAAATTTTGTTGGTATATATTAATAAATATTTTTATCAATCTCAAGAATTTCTGATATATACAATTTAATTTTTTGACAAAATCAAAAATTTTAGTTATATATTAACAAAAAAATAGGGATTATTATGTCAATTAGATTTAACTTTATTTCACAAATAGACAATTTAATATTAAATTATTTAAAAAGTCTCAATGACAATATAGATAATGTGGTATCAGAAATACCACCATCCAATGATTTAGGGGATATTGCCTATCCTATGTTTAAGTATGCTTCGATTTTGAAAATAAAGCCTTTTGATATTGCAACAAAAGTAAAAGAGGCAATATCTAATAATCCTTTAATCGAAAAAGTAGATATAAAAGGTGCATATTTAAATATTTTTTTAAATAAAAAGATAGTTACTAATACTCTTATTAAAGAAATCTTAGAAAAAAGGGGAAATTTTGGTAAAGAGAATAGAAAAAATATAAAAGTTCTTATAGAATTTAGCAGCCCAAATACAAATAAACCCCTTCATTTAGGCCATTGCAGAAATAATGTTATAGGTGATGCAATTTCAAGAATCTTTGATTTTTATGGTTATGATGTGATAAAAATAAACCTTATCAATGATAGAGGAATTCATATATGTAAATCAATGCTTGCCTATAAACTGTTTGGGAATAATACCACCCCAGAGAAAGAAAATAAAAAAAGTGATCATCTTGTGGGCGATTTTTATGTTTTGTATGCAAAAGAATCTTCTAAGAATCCAGAACTTGAAAAATTAGCACAGGATTTACTGATAAAATGGGAAAATAATGATAAAGAAACAGTTGAATTGTGGAAAAAGATGAATAAATGGGCAATAGATGGAATAAAAGAGACCTACAAAAGAATGGGAATTAATTTTGATGTTTTTGAATATGAAAGCGAAGTCTATCAATATGGTAAAGAGATTGTAAAAGAGGGACTTGAAAAAAATGTATTTTATAAGGAATCAGATGGAAGTATATGGGTAAATAATGAAGATGTTGGGCTTGATAAAAAGGTACTTTTAAGATCAGATGGGACGAGTATATATATAACTCAGGATATTGGGACAATTGTCAATAGAAGTAAAAAATATAATTTTGATAGAATGATATATGTCGTTGGATCAGAACAGATATATCACTTTAAAACACTCTTTGCCATTTTAAAGAAATTAGGATATAAATGGGCTGATAATTGCTACCATCTATCTTATGGAATGGTAAATCTTCCAGATGGAAAAATGAAGAGTAGAGAGGGAAATGTCGTTGATGCTGATAATCTTATGGATTTATTATATAAAATGGCAATTGATATTATTGAGGAAAAAAATAGAGAATTAACAGAAGACGAGAAAAAAGAAATTGCAAATAAAATTTCTCTTGCAGCGTTAAAATATTATCTTTTGAATTTTTCTACTATTAAAGATATAACATTTATTCCAGAAAAATCCATAAGTTTTGATGGAAATACAGGCCCTTATATTCAATATACCACAGCAAGAATAAACTCTCTTCTAAAAAAGAGTGGAAAATATACTTTTCCTGAAACAAAAAATCTTAATTATCAATTCAATATTGATGAGTGGAATCTTATATCACAATTATTAAATTTTGAAGAATCAATAAAAAAAGCAGTTGAAAATTATTCACCTCTTGAGATATGTGATTTTCTATATAATACGAGTAAACTTTATAATAAATTTTATCATGAATATCCAATACTTACAGCAGATGAAGAGGTAAGAAATTTCAGACTTGCTTTATCAGAGGCTATATTGCAATTATTAAAAAATGGCTTAAATCTTTTAGGCATTGAGCCAGTAGAAAAAATGTAATTTTATAAAAGAGGTCTAAAATGGATTTTAAAAAAGAGTCTTTAAACTATCATGAATTTCCAGAACCGGGTAAATTGGAGGTTATACCTAAAAAAGAGTGTAAAAAACAGAAGGATCTATCACTGGCATATACCCCGGGTGTTGCAAATGCCAGCATTGAAATTCATAATAATGAAGAGAAAATCTACAATTATACAACAAAAGGAAATCTTGTTGCTGTGATCTCAAATGGCACTGCTGTTCTTGGACTTGGAGATATTGGTGCATCTGCATCAAAACCGGTCATGGAAGGGAAAGGGGTATTATTCAAAAGGTTTGCTGATATTGATGTATTTGATATTGAGATAAATAGTAAGGATCCAGAAAAGATCATTGAGATAGTAAAAGCCATTGAACCAACATTTGGTGGAATTAATCTTGAAGATATTAAGGCCCCAGAATGTTTCTACATTGAGGAGAGACTAAAAAAAGAGATGAAGATACCTGTTTTTCATGATGATCAACATGGCACAGCAATTATTTCTGGTGCAGCTTTTTTAAATGCTCTTGAAATTGCCAATAAAAAGATCGAAGAGGTAAGAGTTGTATTTAATGGGGCAGGCGCTGCTGGAATCGCAAGTGCCAAATTCTATCTTTCTCTTGGCGTAAAAAAAGAAAATCTTATACTCTGTGATTCAAAAGGGGTGATATATAAGGGTAGAAAAGATGGAATGAATCAATATAAAGAATTTTTTGCAATAGATACAAACATAAGAACGCTCGAAGATGCTTTGATAGGGGCTGATGCCTTTATAGGGGTAAGCACAAAAGATATTCTTACTCCAGAGATGATAAAGAAGATGAATAAAAATCTAATAGTATTTGCAATGGCAAACCCTGATCCAGAAATTGATTATAATCTTGCCAAATCTACAAGAGAGGATATAATAATTGCAACTGGTAGAAGTGATTATCCAAATCAGGTTAATAATGTTTTAGGATTTCCTTTTATATTTAGAGGGGCACTCGATGTTAGAAGTAAAGAAATTAATGAAGAGATGAAGATTGCTGCAAGCAAGGCTCTTGCTAAGCTTGCAAAAGAGCCTGTTGTAGATGAGGTGAAAATAGCATATAATTTAAAAGATCTCTCTTTTGGAAAAGACTATATCATACCAAAGCCATTTGATCCAAGAGTATTTGTTGAAGTTTCTGCAAGTGTTGCTATGGCAGCCATAAAAAGTGGTGTTGCAACAAAACCATTTTCTGATATAAATGAATATAAAAAATCTTTACAGATAAGATACAATGAAAAGATCAAAAAGAGATTTTCATAAGATGTAGAGAATCTCAATGATAAAAAAGGCAAAAGAGATACTTAATAAATATTTTGGCTATTCTGAATTTAGAAAAGGGCAGGAATTAATAATAAATTCAATATTACAAAAGAAAGACACATTAGGTGTAATGCCAACTGGCGGGGGCAAGAGTCTATGCTATCAGATACCTGCACTCTGTTTTAACGGGCTTTCGATCGTTATTTCTCCCTTAATATCTTTGATGAAAGATCAAATTGATTTTCTTACTTCAAAAAATTACCCGGCCGGGCTATTAAATTCTACAATAACTGACTCTTATAAAAGAAAGATAGTAAAAGAGGTTGAGGAGAATAAAATAAAATTATTATATCTAACCCCAGAAAGATTTAAGAGTCAAAAATTTTTAGAATGGCTTAAAAATTTTAAGATAGAGATGTTTGTTGTGGATGAGGCTCACTGTATATCAGAATGGGGGCATGATTTCAGGCCAGAATATAGAAGACTCAAAGATGTTATAAATATTTTAGATAATCCGCCAATTCTTGCTTTAACAGCAACCGCCACAGAAGAGGTAAGAAATGATATAATCAATTCCTTAGGGATGAAGAAGCCGAATGTCTTTATTAGTGGATTTAATAGAGAAAATCTCATATATGGAGTAAAACATTGCTATTCTAAAGAAGAAAAAAATAAAGTATTAATAGAGTTTATTTCAAAAATCAATCCACCCGGTATAATCTATGTTGCATCAATTAAAGAATGTGAAAATTTATACAATGTATTAAAAGATAATACAAAAAGAAAAATAGGTTTATACCATGGAAGTATGAATAACGAGAGTAGAAAAAAGGTGCAGGAGGATTTTCTTTTAGATAAGATAGAAATACTTGTAGCAACAAATGCCTTTGGCATGGGGGTAAACAAACAGAATATCAGATTTGTAGTTCACTATTCTATACCCGGGACAATTGAGGCATACTATCAGGAAACCGGTAGAGCCGGTAGAGATGGAAAAATCAGTTACTGTCTATTACTTCAATTTTCTGAGGATGAAGATATTCAAAATTTTTTTATAGAAGCAAAAAATCCATCTATTGAAGAGATTGAGTTTGTATTAAAAAATATAAAAGAGGAGATAAAAAAGCATAGAATATATTCTGATGATTATTATCTACTCGCAAATGTGAGTAAATTGAATAATTTTAAAATAGAGACAATTTTGAAACAGTTATATTTTATGGAGATAATAGATTTTGAATTTATTACAAAAGAAAAAATAGGGATAAAGATTAATAAGAATAAAAAAATCAAGGATGAAGATGATTTTAATTTTATAGAAGAGATAAAAAGAATTAAGAATGATCCACTTTTAGATTCTTTTATAATTGAGACAAACTATTTATCTAAAAGATTTGGATATGAAGAAAAAGACTTAAAAAAGAGACTGGAAGATTTAAAAAGAAAAGAGATAATTGAATTTGACATTATTAAAAAAGGGAAGATTATAAAATTACTGAAATCAAAACTGAGCGATCAGGAAAAAGAAGAATATAGACAAAAGGTAAAGAGAAAAATAGAATTTGATAGATTAAAATTTTCAAAGATGATCGAATATTCAAATCTAACAACAGATTGTAGAAGGGGATATCTTTTGAACTATTTTGGAGAAAAATTTGAGGAAGAAAACTGTGGAAAGTGCGACATATGTAGAGGTACATATTCAAATAACATAGAATTTAAACCAAATACAATTAATGAAAAAATACTACATTTCTTTTATCTTTATGATGGTAAATTGGGTAAGACTAAGGCAATTAAGATTCTTAAAGGTAGTTATGATCTTGAACCAAAGTATAAAGATTATGATGAATATGGAATATTAAGTAAGTTTGATATAAAAGAAATAGAAAATGAATTAACTCTCTTATTAAACAAAAAATTTATAAGACTCACAACTGGAAAATATCCAACTATAAAATTAACATCAGAAGGCTTAAAAGAATTAAAAAAAAATTTTAAGATTGCCTCGAAAGAATCTACTTCTGGTGTATGAAACTTAACCCAACCCAAGTTTGTCATGGAATTTGAAAGTTTACCAATTTTATGTAGAATGAAATTTCAAAAAAGTGTATAATTATTAAAAAATTAAAAAAAGTATGATAATCTTAATCATCAATAGATTATTATCATTTCTTATAATAATTTATAAATATAATTAGCAAGTTAATTTCGTTAAAATAGAATGTGGTCCCGGGTGCTATTTTATTTTTAGCCAGTTAAAAGGATAAAGTTATCCTAAGGGTTAATTTTTTTTGAGAAAAGATTGTAATAGTGTTATTTATTTTTCAAGTAGAATTTAAAATAAATTCCGTCAATAATAGGTCTCAAAGCCTATTACTTGATAACAATCGTTGTAAATTGCCTTGTAGAATGGTGTGGTGTTACCTTCGAAGTGGGACAATTCTCTGCTCTTTCCCCACCTCTTTATCTCTGTTAATTTCAACC
>DAONLM010000180.1:0-6134 GCA_035406685.1 Spirochaetota bacterium | reverse complement strand
ATAATTTTCCCTCCTTGAAATAAAAATTGTTTCTAATTATTAATCACAAAATTTTGAGAAAACTTCATAATCGCTGAAAATGATTAAAACAATATTACTTCTTATTTTTTCCAGTATGGATGCTTGAAATAATTCCAGCAAAAAGACTGGAATAACTTTATTCTTCAGCGATTTTAAGAAAGTGTCAAAATTTTTAAGAAAATCCTTTACAAAATTTGAAAAAAAATTAAAATTTTTGCCAGAAAATAAAATCTCCCCCCATATTTTTTGACAAAATAAAATTTTTAATATATAATTTATATTATGAATTTTATTAAAATTTTTGGAATTATTGTTCTTATTATTGCTATTCCTTTACTTTTTATAAACAATCTTTTTATAAGATTCTTATCAACAACAATCATTCTTATAAATATCTTTGTATTTATTTATTATATCTATCTTTTTTTTTATTATAAAAAAAATAAATTAGAAATAACATCTTTTAGTGATCATCTGTTACTACCTTTTAAAGAAAACAGGCTTGAGATCACCGGAAAAAATCTACCTTTTTTATTTCCTGGTATATATAATGAGATCTATTTTGAAATTTATGATAAAGATCTCCTTTTAAAAAAAGAGAATAGAATAATAGAACTTGTAGAAAAAAATAGATTTGTTTTTAACTACTCTTTTGATAAACATGGGGAATTTACTGTAAAAAATATAAAGATTGCCAATAAGGATATTTTTGGTTTTAGCCATTTTTTTATAAAATCAGAATATTCCACAATAATAAAAATATTGCCATTTTTTAAAGAAGAGATAAAATTACCTATTTATATGGATAAGGGTGGAGATCTGGTAATACAAAAGATAATAAAAGAAAACTCAACAGATTTTTTTGAGAATAGAAAATATTTTCCAGGAGATGATCCAAGAAAGATAAACTGGAAAATTCTTGCTCATACTGGAGAATTACAGATTAGAGAGGTTGAAAAAATTCCACCAAAGGCTGGAGAGATCTCTATTGTTTTTGCTCCATATTCTTCAAATCTGTATGAGTATGAATATATTAGTTCTCTTTTTCTCTCAACAGTATATTTTCTACTGGAGAATAAATTTGTTGTAAAGATTCTATCGCCTTCAAGTAATAATTTTATAAAAATCGATTCTCAAAATAAGAATGAACTGGACAATATTCTTAATAATTCATATTATACACTTTCTTATGATATAAAAAATCTTGTAAGTTATCCTATTATTTTTGCCTCTTATGAGGAGTTTGATAAATTAATAAATTTATATGATTTAAAAAATAGTTTTGTAGCTATCTCTTTTTATAATATAGAATATGAAAAGTCTCTATTTAAAAATATATTTTTTATTCAAAATTTTGATAATACCTTTGTTGAAATTTTTAATCTTATAAAACTTAAAAAATTAAAAAATGAGAGAGAAAAGAGATTAAAAGAACTTATAAATATTGCAGAAGCAAATAAAATATTTTTAGAAATTTATAGAGCAAATGATGAAGAATTTAGAGAATAAAAAGTATCTATTCAATAACTATTTTTATGTTATCTCTTCTATTTTTTTATACTCAATCCTATTTTTTCTTTTCTCATTAAAATTAAAAGATTTTTACAATCCTGTTGCTGGGACCATATCTCTATTTTTTACAATTGTCGTAGATTACTATCTATCAAAAAGAAGAATAAGAATTTTTTTCAGACTCTTATTAGTAATATTATTTCTTATTCTTATTACATTTTTTGTAAATCTTTTTTCATTACTCGTCTCTTCCACAGATAGATACAATATTTTTGATAAAATACCTTATCTATTTAGAAGAGATATATTTATAGCCACTCTATTTTTAGTATTCTATTTTTTCTTTGATGGAATAAGAGTTATAAAAAATAACAGAATACTTTATTTTATTTCTACAATTCTACTTATAATTGGTTTTGGGATCTTATTGAATCTTTTTGATCTTCCGATTACCAAGACTATTTATAAGAATTATTTTAATTACTCATTATTAATAATATTTATTGTTTTACTTTTTATAGTGCGACATATGTCGTTTAATCAAAACTTAATTAATAGAAAATTTCAAAAAAGGGATCTATTTTTATTACTATTATTATTTATACCAATCATAATGCTACTATTCTCGATTACCTTACAGAATTTTATAAAGGAAAATAACAAAGGAAATTCCGGGCTTTTTAATCAGAGTCTCTTTAATTTTGACTTTTCTAATTTTATCGAATTAAAAGATGAAATAAAAATGTCAGAGGATCTTGTCTTAATAATGGAACTAAATGGTTTTACAAATGAGGTTACAAAAAGAATAAGTGAGGGATGGAATAGACAGATATATATAAAGAGGTTTTCATTGGAAGAATATACCGGCAGAGGTGGCTTTAAAACAGCAGAAAACTATGTTGACCAATACTCATCACCAGTGTATGTATCTAATTATAAATGGAGATTAAGAGATAAGCCAAAATTTAAAGATAGAATAGATGTGCTTCAGACAATGTATCTTATTAATATAGATTCATCATCTCTTCTTGGAGCAGATCTTTTGTATGAAGTAGTTCCACTTACAAATTGGGAAGGCTCTCCATATAAACAGATATATAACTCTCTAAGTTATGTCTCTGATACTAAGGTTACAAATCTATTTTATGACAACCCATCTCAAAAGAAATTTTTAGAAAACCTTCATCCAGAAAGAAAAAAACTACTTTTGGAATGGGGTAAGAATGAAAAGATAAGAGATCTTGCCATTGAAATAACAAAGGGATATGATAATCTACTATACAAGGTTTTAGCAATTCAACAATATTTACTGGATAATTATTATTATTCATTAAAACCAGGGCTTGCCAAAGGTATGAGCCAACTCGAATATTTTCTATTTGAAACAAAAAAGGGATACTGCTCCTATTTTGCATTTGCTATGACTGTTATGTTAAGATCAATTGGAATTGCGTCAAGGGTTGCTGTTGGTTTTGCTCCTGATATGAATAATCATACTCTCAATTTCTATCATATAAGATCAATAGATGCTCATGCCTGGGTTGAGGTATATTTTGATGATTATGGCTGGATTACCTTTGATCCAACCTCTTCAGAGATTGCTCCCGGAGAATCCTATGATTTTGCAATGTTTAACCAGGAAGAAAATAAAGATTATATTGAACAGATATTGAAGAATAAAGATAAAATTAAAGAGATTACAAATGAAAAAAATGAGAACAAATTTCTGGAAGATCTTAAATTCAGCCTCAAAACCTCTGTTAGATGGTTTGGCATTCTTCTTTTTATTATTTTAGTAACAGGAATTATTTTTTTAATATTTACAAAAAAATATATATATTTTTTTCTATTCCTTATAACAAAAGATTATAGAAAAAAGAATATATATCTTTATAAATACTTTTTAACAAGATTAATTGATTATGGCTATGGCATAGAAAAACAAGAATCAATTCTTGAATTTGCCGATAGATTAAAAAAGAATAATATTGTAGATATCATTGAGATTACAAAAAATTATCAAAAGGCTATTTTTAAAGAGAGAGATAATTTTAATATTAATCCTCAAGATTTTGACAATTATAGAAATAATTTTAAAAAAGAATTAAAAAAATTTAAAACCTCGAGAAGAATAAAAGCCTTATTCAACATATCCACTTTGTGGAAAAAGATTCTTCCTCTGATTTTGATTGTTTTTGTGATAAACAATATTTATTCTGATGATATTAAATTAAAATATAACTATAATAGTCTTGATGAATATATTTATGAAGCAAAAATAGCCATTAATTCAAACTATTTTGATAAGGCTTTAGAGATTTTAAATGAAGCAGAAAAGATATATAAAGATTCTTATAGACCCAATCTTGAAAAAGGAATTTTATACAATAATCATACTCTTTATGAAAATGCTATAATTGAATTTTTAAAAGTAAAAAATAAGGGATATGTATCAGAAGAATTTTATACAGATCTGGCAAATTGTTATGGGAAAATAGGAGAGGATAAAAAGGCTGTAAAAATTTTTGAAGAGGCTTATCAAAAATTACCTTATAAATCCGTTGAATTATATGATAACATGGGATGGATGTATTTTAAAATTCATGAACTTAACAAAGGTATAAATATAGTAAATGAGGGACTAAAAAAGTATCCAAAGTCATCTGATCTTTTTATGACACTTGGTACCCTCTATTCCGAAGCATGGGATTATAATAAATCTAAAGAATACTATTTAAAATCTGTAGAAAACTCATTTTATGACTTTAAAGCAAGTTCTTTTAGATCTATTGCAATGTATAATCTTTCATTACTTGAACATGCCTTTTTATACTATCAGAATGCTTATGATGCATGTATGGCAGCAATTTCATATAGAGATAGAAGTACTCCACATCTTGAATTAACATATCTCTATTCTGGGGCACTCGAATTAAAAAATGCCTATAATGAAATAAAAAGAGGAAGTATATTAGAGCCAAAGACTCTTTTCCCGGATATGGCTTTAAGTTATAATTATATAAATGCTGGTAAAATAGATGAAGCAATAAACTTAATTAATGCCTTATTAAAAATAGAGGATTTTGAATGGATGTTATATTTTGGAACAAATAGAAATGCATATTATGCAGAACTTTATAGATATCTTTCAATTGCTTATGAGTTTAAGGCAAACATTATAAAGGCAACGGATAATTTAAATAATAATATATTTCTTGATATGATAAGACCATTAAGAAGATTATTTTATAGGTTTCTATCGCTTTTGTATAATTTTAGATCTACCAATCTTCTTATAGGCATAGGGGAAGATAAGATAAAGGGTGGAAGCAACCTTGAAGGACTCCATCAGTTATATACAGCATACGAAAGAGTATGGCCGGCAAAGGCCTTAAAGGTATTGCTACTTTCAGAAAAAGAAGAATTGAGAGTTAATCCTAACAAAAAAAGAATATATGAGATAAATAAGGCTATAATTAAAAAAAAGGGTTCTTTTTTTTATTCTAATAAAGAAAAAGCAAAAATTCTTAAAGAGAATATAAAATTACTTGATAGAAGATGGGAAAAAGAGATTCTGGCAACTGCTCTTGTAGAATTAATCAATGCTACAAATGGCAAAGAAAAAGATAATTATATTGTAGAATTATTTTTAATTCATTCTCCATATATTGTTATGAATAATTTTAATATTAAAATGAATATAATTTTTTCTGAAGCCCAGCATGATTTTTTAAATAAAAATAGAAATAAAATAATGGGGAAATTAAATACAATTGGCATAAAAAATTCGAGTGATTCAAGGCTCACATTAAACATAAGACAGATATCACAGGATAAAGCAAAGATTGTTGTATCAGATAAAGATAAAGTTGTAAATAGTTATGATGTAAAAATATCTTTTAATAATAATAAAAATTCTTTTGTTAGACTATTTTGTTATGAGATTTATAAGACTCTTTTTACTATTAACATGGGGGAATAGAGGATAATTTTTTATTTACCATTTTTGAAAAAATGGTAGGTGTATAATAATAATTGATTCTATTTTATGAAGGGGGATATCCCATTTGATTAAAGGTTATATCTAAATACTAACAAAACCATATGATGCGGTTTATAAAAATATCTATCTTTGTCCGGTAATAAAATTCGCCATCTTATGTACACAAGCTGCAAGTTTATTACCATCTGATGATGATGTGATTGAAACCCAATCAGATTCAGCAATTATAAATTTTTATCAAAAAATATAATTTTTTCTATATTTTTTGACATTATTTTTAAAATTCTTTATAATTATAAAAAAATAATTAAAGAGGGAGATTTATGAAAAAGGGAGTATTAATTATATCTTTTTTAATTATAGGAATATTTATATTTGCTGATTCAACCAATGATTCATTACTGGATAAGAAAAATTTCAGAGAAAAAAACGACTATTTTATGAAATTCAGAGGGGATGTGAGCCTTGGATTTGCATACTATTTTGGCGTGAATAAGGGTATAGCAGATGCAAAAAATATTATGTTTACAAAATATAGTCAACCGTCGATTCAATCACGAAGTGCATATTTTATAACCTCATAAGGCGTCATAAAATT
>DAONLM010000179.1:0-6137 GCA_035406685.1 Spirochaetota bacterium | reverse complement strand
ATTTTTTTTGATATTATTAATATTTATTTTACTCATACCTTAAATATAACAAAAAAATTTAAAAAGTAAATTTATTTTTTCAGCGATTTTAAAAAAGTGTCAAAAATTTGTGATTAATATATAGAAATATTTTTTATGGAGGATTTATTATGAATACAAAATTAAATTACAAAAAAGATCATGAACTACATTTTGTAGTTACTTCTACTATGAAAAAAAAGATTGCAAACATAGCAAAAAAAGAGAATATTTCTCTATCAAAATTGATCTGTTATGTATTGCAAAAGTTTTCTGATAGAGTGAAAAAGAGATACTGTTTTGGTGTTGAGGATGATAACAGTTATGAAAGAATAGAAGCAGATGAATCCATTCATTTTTATATTCCAAAAGAGGAATATAGATTTTTGAAAAAAATTCATGCTGATTTAAACTTTTTCAGCATGGCAAAATTGATTAGGACAATTCTTGAGATATTTATTGAAGAATATGAAAGAATGGGGATGATTGGGTTTGAGAAAAAGTGTGGAATAATAACATTAAAGTTATTCTTAAAAATAACAAAAATTAAAAGATGGTGGAAGGATAGAGAATTGTCCCACTTCCACGGCAATACCACGCCATTTTACAAGGCTATATATAACAGCTGCTATCAGGTAGTAGGCTTTGAAACTTATTACTAGTTTAAATTTATTAAAAATTTTAACCAAAAAATAGATAAAACTATTTAACTTTTTCTCAATTAAAATTAGCCTAAGGATATCTATATCCTATGAATTGCTTAAAAATAAAGTAGCATTTCATTTTCATAATTGTATTTTATTTTTAATATTTATTGTAAATTTTAATTTTTTACTGGTTCTAAAAATAAAGTATCTTTTATATTTATGTAAATAAAAAAAATAAACTACCGAAAAAATTAATAGGGCTTTTAAGTCTATTAAAAATTATAGAATTAGGAATAAACTGTGTCTAAATATGACTCCTTTATTGATTGGGAATATTCAATTCCAGATTTAAAAAAGGTAAATAATAAAAAAAATAAGTTTAAGAGTAATAATATCAAGACAAATTTCTATATTATAGTTCTTTTTTTTTCTATTTTTGGATTTCTATTTTTTTTAACAATCTCTGTTAGTTCAGCCGCAACAATAGAAACAGTTGATAGAACAGATGATATTTTTGTGTCTCTCGATTCAAAAGAGTATTTTGAAGATTTTATATTTTCTGACAAAAAAGATAAAGAAATCGACAATAATTTGAATATAAAATATATCCCTAAAAAAATTGAGTATCAGAGATATAGAGTAAGAAGTAATGATAATATAAAGTCAATAGCAAAAAAATTTGGCTTACTTGAAGATACAATTATTTTATGCAATAATATAAAATCAGAAAGACATATAAGGCCCGGAGATATTATTGAGATTCCAAATCAGGATGGTAGAATCATAAAAGTTGATAGAAATGACAGTTTAATAAAAATTGCAAATAGATATGGTGTCAGAGTTGAAGATATTGTTGATGTTAATGATATATCATCGTCTAATATTATTATTGGTTCAAAGATTTTTATTCCGGGTTCAAGGATGACCCAATATGAAAAAAATAAATTCTATGAAGTAATATATATCTGGCCATTAAAGGGAAATATCTCCTCTTATTTTGGTCCAAGAATAGATCCTATTACAGGTGGTTATGGTTATCATACTGGCATTGATATAAAGGGGAGATTGGGTTATCCAGTTAGAGCAACATCGGATGGCGTTATCTCTAATATTGGATTTAATCAAGTTTATGGAAATTATATTGAGATAAAGCATAAGGATGGAATTGTCTCAATATATGCTCATCTTAGTGCCACTCTTGTTAAAGAAGGGGAAGAGATAAATCAGGGTAAAATAATAGGTAGAGTTGGAAATAGTGGGAGAAGTACAGGCCCTCATTTACATTTTGAAATAAGAAAAAATGGAAAATTTATTGACCCATTAAAGATATTAATGTAAAATATACGATAAGTATAGTAGTGGAGATAATAATTTGGATATTATTAATAATTATGTAAATTATTTTAAGAATTTTATTAAAAATAATCATAGATTTTCTTTAAAAATATTATCTTTAAAAAAAATTAATTATTATATTATTTATCTTATTATTGTTTCTATACTTTTTATATTTTTCTTTCTATTCTTTAAAATAGAAGTTAATTCACCATATCTTAAACATAGAAATTTAAATGGCATAAAAAAATACAATAAAGATAGTAATTTTAAAGATGGTATAGGTGGAGCTTATATACCAGATACTATTCAAACCCCTATTTCAACTCTTGATTATACGATTCAAAAGGGGGATTCTATTCATTCTATAGCAACTAAATTTGGTATAGATGAGATTACAATAATAAATTATAACAATATAATCGATCCACTTAAAATAATAAGAGGCTCTACCATACAAATTCCCAATCAAGATGGCATTATGGTAAAAATAGATAAAAAAAATAGTCTTGATAAAATTTCAGAAAAGTATAAAATAGAAAAAGAGGAGATAATAAGAATAAATAATTTACCAGAGGATAAAGAGATAAATAGTGGTATTGTTTTTGTGCCGGGAATACATTTTGATTCTGTAACAAAGGCTTTGATGTTAGGAGAATATTTTAAGGCGCCTGTTTATGGTAGACTTACTTCCTATTTTGGATTTAGAAGAGACCCATGGACAAAATTAAGATCTTTTCATCAGGGTGTTGATATAGCCAATTTTTATGGGACAAAGATTAGAGCAGCTGGATCTGGCAAAGTAATATTTGCCGGAGAATATTGGCCACTTGGATTGTGTGTTAAGATCCAGCATTTAAATGGTTATGTTACATATTATGGTCATCTTTCAAAAATAACTGTCAAAGTTAATAGTTATGTTCAGACTGGTCAAGTTATAGGATTAATGGGAAGTACTGGAAGATCTACTGGCTCACATCTCCATTTTGAAATAAGAAGAAACGGCATAGCAATCAATCCTTTAAGAATGACTGTCTTTTAAAATTTTAGTTCTAATAGCAAAGGGAAATGATCACTTATTTTAGCAAATTTTTTATTATTAAATGTGGTTAAATTTTTACCTTTTATCCTGTTGTATAGATTTTTATTTATAATGAAATAGTCAATATCTTTTTTATTATTTTTCCTATATGTATATGTAATATTCTCATTATAAAAGTAATTTATTATTATCAATCCACTCTTTTCAAGAATGTTCATTGGTTCTGAATATCTATGGCTATTAAAATCCCCCATTAATATAATATATGGATTTGACTCTTTTTTATATATTTCATAAATAATATCAAGAAGACCAAATACCTGCGCTATTTTTTTTTTCTCATTTTTATTATTCTCTTGAAAACCTGCTTTTAGATGAGTTGTAATAATATAAAGTCTAATATCATTAATTTTTACTATACCAACCGTTGCATCTCTGCTGAATTTATATTTTGGATTTTCATCATAAGGGGTATATCTATTTCTATTACTTATGTATGCTTCCAGTTTATATCTGGAAAGTAAAGCAATATCAATTCCTCTTGTATCATTTCCTTCAATTAAATAGTAGTATTGGTATCCACTATTTATAGCAAGATTTTTTAATACATTAATATTTTCAATCTCACCAAGTCCAATTATATCAGCATCTATTTTTTTTAATTGATTTGATATATTAAAAAGTTTATTATTGTATTCTTCATTTGAATAAATCTTATCATCTTTTTCTGGATCATCTGTTGTATCAAAAAAATCATGAACATTCCACCATAATATTTTTATATTAAATGAATAAGAGTAATTAGTTGTAAGAAAGAAAAATAATAAGAGGAATAATCTATTTATCTTCATTCTTAATATTATTCTCTAATATCTGCTCAAGAGATTTAAATTTTTCTTTATTATCTTCACTTAATTCACTCAACTCTTTATGTGTAGTAAGTATTAATTTTGCCTTTTCAATGTAATCTATATTCTCTTCCTCTGTGTCAATTCTAAATAATGATAAACTTGCCGGGACCTCTTTATTATCAAAAGTAAGTATTTTGTTGATCCCCATATTGTTTAA
Source organism: Spirochaetota bacterium (assembly GCA_035406685.1). GTDB lineage: Bacteria > Spirochaetota > GWE2-31-10 > GWE2-31-10 > MWDO01 > DAONLM01. Next base: position 2,027 of record DAONLM010000179.1, on the reverse strand, counting down.
TAATTTACTGCACACCTCATTTGAATTAATTATAATAAGATGCTTATTAAAGAGAGAATTTATCTTTTTCTCAAGTCCAATTATCAACCCTATGAATGTAGAATCCATATAATCAGTATCTTCTAAATCTAAATAAAAATTATAGTTATTATCCAGTTCACTAAATTTTTTAAAAAGAAAATTTTTCAGATTAAAGCATACATTTGCAGTAATATGCCCATAGGTTTTAAGAAAAAAATCAAAATTTAAGATTCCAAATTCAATTTTAGTCTCTTTCATATTATACTTCCTCTTAAAAAAGATTTAAAAACATATAACTCTATCCCGGCCACTCTCTTTTGCGATATATAAAGCCTTATCAGCCTTCTGTTTTAAATCATTTAAATCATCACTATCCAATGGGTAGGTAGCGATGCCGAGACTTAGGGTGAAATTTTTTATTGGGCCATCTAAATCTTTTAGTATATCTATCTTTTTTATCTCATCACAAGCCTTTTTACATATATTTACTGCCTCTTCTTTTGTGGTATCTGGCATAATTATGGTATATTCATCACCTCCTAATCTTACTATGATATGATTTGAAGGGATTACTTTTTTAAATACATTTGCAACTTCTATTATTGCTCTGTCACCCATACTAAGAGAATAGAATTCATTTATTTTTCTAAAATGATCAAGATCTGACATCACGATAGTTAAAGGTTTATTCTCTTTTACTGCATTATTGAATATATCTTCTAATTTATCATCTAAGTATCTTCTATTATAAACTCCAGTTAAAGGATCTGTTATTACTCTTTTTCTTGCATCTTCGCCCCACATAACCATATCTGATAAAAATTGATTGGATTCTTTTAGTCTTAATATTGTTATATATAACATTTTATACATTATCTTTATTGAAATAGCTGGATTGCTTTCTATTATTTTAAAAAAATCAGAGGCAAATAGAGATATTAAAGTTGTTTTCTCTTTTATCTGGCAGGTTGCAGAACGATTAGCATTATCAAAAATAGACATTTCTCCAAAGAAATCCCCTTTTTTAAATTCGGCTATTACTTTATTTTCGCCATTTTTTAATTTTATTATTGTTTCAACAATTCCATCTTTAACAATAAATAAAGCATCACCCTTATCCCCTTCATTAAATACAATTTCATTTTTTTTGTATTTTTTAATAATAAGAAAATTGATAAACTTTCTTATTTCTGTTAAACTTAATTCAGAGAATATATCAACTGTTTTTAAAAAGTTTATAAGTTCTATTGAAGAATATTTATTACTATTTTTTTTACTCATATATTAACCACTTTAAAAAATATTTTCAAAAATAAATTATAATGCAATTTTATTATATTTTCCTGAAAAATTTTAAATTTTTTTTCTAATTTTGTAAAGGATTTTCTCATAAATTTTGTGATTAATTAATAAAAAATGTTTTTATGGAGGTTTTTTTATGAATATAAATTTATCAAATTATAAGGCAGAACATGAGTTACATTTTATTGTAAACTCTACTATAAAAGAAAAACTTGAGAATATTGCAAGAAAATTAAATTTATCTCTTTCCGGGATTATTGTCTATATTTTGCAACTTTATGCAAATAGAATAAAAAAACGCTACTGTTTTGGAAATGAGGATTCCAATAAGTATGAAATAATAAATGGTGATGCTGATATTCATGCCTATATATCCAAACAAGATTATCGTTTTTTAAAAAAGGTTCATGCTGATTTAAATTTTTTCAGCATGGCAAAATTGTTAAGAGAGATTATTAAGATGTTTATTGAGGAGTATGAGAAGATGGGGATTATGGGAGTAGAGAAGAAGTGTAGCCTTGTGACATTGTGGCTATGGTTAAAGCTAACAAAGATAAAGAGGTGGAAAAAGAAAAAAGAATTGTCGCACTTTAAAGGCAATACCACGCCTTTTTATAAGGCAATTTACAACGATTGCTATCAAGTAATAGGCTTTGAGACATACTATTAGTAAGACTTCTTTAAAATTTTCTTAAAATAGACAA
>DAONLM010000178.1:0-6171 GCA_035406685.1 Spirochaetota bacterium | reverse complement strand
TTTTAATCATTTTCAGTGATTATGAAGTTTTGTCAAAAAATTTTGTTATTAATATATATAGTAACGATAGATAGTCATGGTAAAATAGTTGTTGCTGGGAAAAATAATAGTGGAAGTAATAGTTACTTTTCGGTAGTAAGGTATAAATAATCCATAATTGTGTAATATTTTAATAAAAAGTTTGCCTCCTGAGATATACTCAGGAGGTTTTTTATTTATGCGACAATTGTTTTTAAGTCTAATTTTAGTTTTTTATTAAGTTTTTTTTAAGCAAAGTTTATCATATATGAAAAATTTCGATTGAGATGGTTTTATTATAAAATTAGATTATGACAATTTTCTAAAATAATTAAAACTATTCTCTTTAATATTAGAAAATTTATTATTAAATATCTCTTTTAAAATAAGAGCAGGCTCATCAAAGAATCTTAGGTCAGCAATAAGATTATCAAAGTATATATTTTCTTTTTTAAAAATATCACCAATAAATGACAAAGGTTCTAAAGAAACGAATCTATTTATTTCTCCATCATTGATGCATACTATTTTTATATATTTATCAGAAAAAATACTTTTATTCTTAAAATAGGGACTCTGAACTCTTGTAATAAATAGTTCTGGTCTTCCAAAGACAATAATTCCAATATCAAGTTCAGAAAAAGTTGACAATGACTTAAATATAGGGATATCCCCTTCTAATGGCACATATACAGAGTTGTATCCGAGTTCTTTATAAAATTTTACTGCTATATGATTATAAACAGATAAGCCAGATCCAGCATGTTTTACACAATCGATTTCTTTAAGTATCTCCATACCACAAAAAGAGTTTGCCTCAAATTCTTTAAAGCCTTCATAATAAAGTTGTTTTACTTTATCTTTAATCTTTACGATATTCTTTTCAAATAGTACCGGTGGCAATGCTATTATTACTCTTTTGTTTTTAATCTTCTTGAGTAAATTTATATCTATATTTTCATTTATATGTAAGACAATTGTCGTAATATCATAAAACTCTTTTATTAATCCTATCTGGCTATAATTTATTATAATCTTATCTGGATAATCCCCTAAAATTTTATTTCTTTCTTTTTTTTCTATTGGTTTAAGCCATTCTATTATTTTAGAGTCCAGTTGATAAAAACTTTTTTCTATTCTATTATAAAAATTAGCAACATTCTTTATAATTTCTTCAGTAACTGTTTTTAAAAAAGATGATGTTACAAAAATCTCTTCACAATTTATAAATTCAATACCAAAATCTTCATTAACTAAATTATTATGTTGGATTGCTTCTTTTATCATTGTAAAATTTTGTAATTTAGCTTTTTTCTTTTCAAAAGATGGCACTCTTATAATAAATTCTTGTGTAAAATTTTCTATTAAAATTCTGTATTTAATAGTCTCTTTATCTAAATTCTCAAATATTATCTTAAAATTATTTTTAAAATTTATTTCAGAAAAATTAGTCTCATCTTCTTTTTGAAAATTATCCCAAATCTGTGACTCAAGTATTAATCCATCGTGTTTTATAATATGTCCATTATCCATCTCTCTTGCTGAAAATCTCAAAAGATTATTCCTTATACTTGTTAGATCTATTTTATCAGAAACAAGAGCATCTCGATATAGAGATGTTACCTCTTTTACCCATTTATCTTTTTTTAGTCTACCCTCTATTTTAAGAGCCTTTACTCCGCAATTCTCTATCTCTTTTAAATTGTTTATTAGAGATAAATCTTTCATTGAAAAATATGTCATTTTCTTGCCATTGTGTTCCCAGAGAACCCTGCATGGTGCCGTGCATCTACCCCTATTACCGCTTTTTCCACCAATATAAGAAGAAAGAAGGCATCTACCAGATATACTAAAACACATGGATCCCTGACAGAAAATTTCTATCTCAATATCATTTATCTCACAACATTTTTTTATCTCTTTAAGAGTTAACTCTCTTGCTAAAATAACCCTCTTTATGCCAAAATCTTTTGCAAACCTTACACCCTCTGAAGATGTTATGCCAGCCTGAGTGGAAAGATGAAGTGCAAATTTGTTTTTGAAGAATTTATTATATATCAAAATAGCACCCACATCTTTTACGATTACAGCATCTATTTTAATCTTTTCACAAAAAGCAAGTATTGAAGAAACCTCTTCTATTTCATTTGACTTAAAATCAATATTAAGTGTAAGATAAACCTTTTTGCCCTTAGAATGAGCAAAATCAACGACTTTCAATAGTTGAAATGTCGTAAAATTATTTGCTGGATATCTTGCGTTATACTTTTTTAAACCAAGATATATTGAGTCTGCATCTCCTTCAATTGCTGCGATAAAACTATTTATATTGCCTGCTGGTGCCATTAATTCCATACAATTTACCTTATTGAAAATTGCCATCTATTAGTAGAATCTTTAAATCCAGAAATATTAGAGCTAAAATTTATTTTTGGATTATCCCTTGTGCCACTTATTAAAATCAAAAAAAGATTCTTATCTTTATTTACAAAATTTAAAGCCTTTTCTTCTCCCATTACAAAAAGGGCAGTCGCCAGTGCATCTGCCTTTGTAGTATTATCAGCAATTAGCGTTATGGAATGTAAGCCATTATTTACTGGATATCCGGTTACTGGATCAAGTATATGATGATAAATATTTCCATTATCTACAAAAAATCTTTCATAATCGCCAGATGTAACAATTGCCATGTCTGAAATCTCTATTAAACCAATTACATCATTTTTATTAAAAGGATCAGCAATCGCTATTTTCCATTTTCTCTTTCCATTAAATAATCCACTCACAAAAAGATCTCCACCTGCATTTACAATAAAATCTGTTATTCCATTCTTTTTTATAAAATTTGAAATTTCATCCACTATTCTACCTTTTGCAATTGCTCCTAAATCAAGAGATGTTTCATTTTTTAAAGAGATTTTTTTACTATTTTTATCTATAAAAATATTTTTATAGCCAGATTTTAATAGTGACTCTTTTATTTCATCTTTTTTTGGTACTCTATTTTTATCATCCTCAAATCCCCATAATTTTATTAAATTATATAATGAAGGATCAAAAGCACCATCTGTAATAGTTGCAAAATAGTAAGATCTTTCTAACAAATCAAAAATAAACTCATCTTCTATTATCATTTCCTTTTTTTTGTTCAGGATAGAGATTATACTATCTTCTATTTTACAACTGCTCTTTTTTTCAAGTTCTCTTGCTAAAATAATTGCCTCTTCTATTATTTTCTCTGCTATATTTTTATTATTTGAAAATAGTATTATTTCAAGAGTGGTTCCCATTACATAGGCATTTTTACTATATTTTTTATATTCCTCTGAATTACAACTTATTAAGAGTAAACTAAAAATCAAAATAACAATAATTCTATTATTTAACATATAAATTCCTTATCACCTTTTCTAATAATAGTATATGGAGATGTTGTAAGATCAACAATAGTCGATGCTAACTTTTCTTTAAAGTTCTTATCAATAATTATTAAATCCACAAGTTCAGAAAAATTTTTAATAATATCTTCTGGATTATTGAGTGTATTCATACCGGAGAAATTAACACTTGTTGAAAGTAATGGCTCATTAACCCTATCCAGTATGTTTCGTAATTCCTCAAAATCTGGCATTCTGACACCGAGTTTCTTATTATTAATGTCATTCATAATAAAACTTATGTTACCAGGCCAGTTTTTTTGTAAGATTTCGATATAAATTTCTGGATCTATATTTAACAGAGATAATTGAGAATATCTTGAAATAAGATGTAAGAATGGTTTTTCATCCCTTCTTTTTATCTCTCTTAATCTCTGCTCATTTTTTGTTTTTGTTAAGAAGCCATAGATAGTATCAGAAGGCATTATTATCACTTTGTCTTTATTTAAACAATCTACAATCAAATCTATGAGTTTTTTTGAGTATCCCTTTATTTCAAGGATTTTTTTCATCTTTGACCCCGGAAAATATTATAAGAATTATGAAGCCTGCAAAAAAAATAAAGAATATTAAAGTTGCCCATGTTCTTATGGTTTTAATATTCTTTTCAAGTGTATCGTCTTTTTCAAGATCTCTTAAAATTTTATCTACAATTCTATGATCTTCTAATGTAGAATATTCTTCTTTATTTTTGTCGATTATCTTAATCAATTTAATATTTTCTTTAAAAAATCCCATTTTATTAGCAAGTTCATTCATTGCATCATTATCTGTTTTAAGATATTGAATATATGTTATTAACTCATCCCTGTGTTTTTCGAGTAATATTTTATAATATATCCGACGTTCCTTTTCTTTTCGTACTTTATATCCTTCAATTAAGCCATTTGTTCCGAGTATCATCTGATAAAATATAAGCATACAAAACAATACAAAAATAAGTAAGAATATCTTTTTCATTGGAAGTTATATACTTAAAAATTTTCTTTTTGTCAAAAACATTTTGATATGGGGAAATTTATATCCTATTAAAACAAAGAAATTTATTATAAAATAATTGTTATTTTATATAGATATCCCATGTAACTAATACAGATATCCCCTTAAAAAACTACGACATATGTCGTATGTTATATTTCTATAAAAAATTAACGTTATATTATTAGAAAGATCCCCCTTGCATTACGACATATGTCCTACTTTATTTTTTTATAATAAACAATCGTTATTTTATAAAAATGTCCCTGATGTTAATATAGGGCACTATTAATCTTTCTAAAAATATTCCCTTAATAATAGACGGATCTTTCTTGTTTTATGGCATGAAAAGATTACTCTTTTCTTTCAGTATGACTTTGAAGCCACACAAAAATCTAACATTTTCTCCTGCTATATTTTTTTATTGCTGGATTAAAACCCAGAATAGCATAAATGGTGCAATTGGCTCTGTATCTATTGTATCCCAATAAGATTTTGCGGTATTTCCATCATTAAAATGTGGCATATAAATAGTAATTTTGTCCTGTTCAAGTTTTAATCCTTTAAACCAGTGCGTATCCCATGTTGTATCAGTAACTACTTGAGTCCCACCAGTATATGTTAAATAATAAATTTCTCTTGTATATGCTCTATCACTTGTTGTATCCTGTTTTTTCTGATTGGACTGAACTTGAAGTGAATTGTTTTTAGGAATAGAATCAATTACTGTATAGTCATGAACTGCACCCCATTGCGTTGGTCTTTGAGTAGCAATTACTGCTATTCTTGTTCCTGGTTTTAGTATAAGGTAGTTAGAATTAATTGTGTTTAATGTTATTACTACAGAATTTTCTACTTTATCCCATGTTACATCGTATTTATTTGGTTCAATTTCTGTGTCATATACTCTTTTATACATCTTTTGTTCAAAAGAGAGTGGCATTATTACTGTATTATCAATTGTTACCTCCTGATCGGCTGGAATATTCATCCCAATATAATTTGAGTCATAGTATAAAATTTGAGAATATTCAAAAAGACTCCAGCTATCCGGATTTATATCAGGCGAGCCATCCCATACTCTATTTGTTAAAATACCATTATCACTTGATGCCTTTATATGAATATTGGGTCTCCAGTTTATGAATCTTAAAGCTGGTAGTCCCCAGAATGCTGCGTTTGTTGTCATATTAGAAGAGTAAGAAGTTGTTTTTTCTGTCCCTTTTTTCCATATATATTCGATATTCTCTATAATATTGGGTTCACAGGAGATAATAATAATATAAAGTAATGAAAAAATAAAAATTAGAGATATAAATAATTTTTTTATCTTCATACAATCTCCTATAAAATTAATTAAGATTATATTATAATATATTATAACATCTCTATTTAAAATAAACAATAAAAAAATTATATTTTTTTTAAAAAATACTTTTCTTTAAAAAAATCTTTATTTTTTTAAAAAATGTGATATAATATTTATATAAAAATAAATTTAAAAGAGAGGCTTATATGAAAAGAATTTCCTATTTTTTTATACCTTTCTTTATTTTATCTATAATTTTAAGTTGTTCTCAAGATCAATCTATCACTAAAAATATAGAGGTCTCCCTTTATGCACCTACTTTTATACCATTAGGTGGTGAATTTTATGAGTCTGTTAATGTCGAAATAAAAGCAAATACAATTCCGTCTAAATATTCCACAAATAAATCAATAAAAATAGCCTATACAA
>DAONLM010000177.1:0-6200 GCA_035406685.1 Spirochaetota bacterium | reverse complement strand
CAAAGATAAAAAATTGGAGTAAGGCCAGAGAATTATCCCACTTTTCCGGTAACACCACGCCATTCTACAAAGCAATCTACAACGATTGCTACCAAGTAATAGGCTTTGAGACCTATTATTGATTAAATTTATTAAAAATTCTACCAAAAACTAAATAAGACTATTACAAGCATTTCTCAAACAAAATTAACCCTTGGGATAATTCTATTTTTTTTAACTGCCTAAAAATAAAATTGCACCCTAAAATTGATACGATTTTATTTTTCTGGCATTTTTTTTAAATATTATGATTAATAATTTTTAAAAAAATATTTAGACTTAACTATAATTGACAAACTAAAAAAATTAAAGTATATAGATAGGGTAAAGTTTTGAAGTAGTTAAGGATTATTAAATGACTCAAATACATTCAGCAAAAAACGGTATTATTACGGATGAGATGAGAATTGCAGCAGAAAATGAGCCATTATCATTAGAAGAATTGAGAAAAAATATTGCGGATGGGTTGGTTGTAATACCTAAAAACAAGAATCATAATTTTAAGGCAGTTGCAATTGGAAAAGATACTTATATTAAAGTAAATGCTAATATAGGTATATCTTCAAAAAAATCAAATTTAGAAGAAGAATTAAAAAAACTTCAGATAGCAACGGAGAGTGGGGCTCATTCTGTAATGGATCTTTCTACCTGTAATGACTATAATTACATAAGAGAAATAAGAAGAGAGATAATAAAGAATTCTAAAATAATGGTAGGAACTGTTCCTATTTATGAAATCTCTTCAATTATGTTATCAAGAAAAGAAGATATTCACAATTTTACAGAAAAAGAGATTCTGGATGTTTTAAAAACACAGGCTGAAGAGGGAGTTGATTTTTGGACAATTCATGCTGGTGTTACAAAAGAGGCTTTAGAAAGGCTTAATAAAGATCCACGCATTTGTGGTATAGTATCAAGGGGGGGATCTTTAATTGCAGAATGGATAAGATATAACAATAAAGAAAACCCATTTTATACCTTATTTGATGAGATTCTTGATATTGCATATCAATATGATGTTACAATAAGTTTAGGAGATGGACTAAGACCAGGAGCTACTGATGATGGGACAGATAGATCACAGGTTCAGGAATTAATTATTCTGGGTGAACTTGTCCAAAGAGCAAGAGAAAAAAATGTTCAGGTAATGGTTGAAGGTCCAGGTCATATAAGATTAAACGATATTGAGACAAATATAAGGCTACAAAAGAATCTTTGTAAGAATGCCCCTTTTTATGTTCTTGGTCCTGTTGTTACAGATATAGCACCTGGCTATGATCATATAACGAGTGCTATTGGTAGTGCTATTGCTGGCTTCTGTGGAGCAGATTTTTTATGTTATGTCACCCCATCTGAACATCTATATTTACCAGACATTGAAGATGTAAAAATTGGAGTAATTGCATCATTGATAGCAGCTCATTCAGCTGATATTGCTTTAAACAAAGGGAATTCGAGGGATATTGATAATAAAATGTCAAAGGCAAGAAGAGATATTGATTGGGATAAGATGTTAATGTATGCTATTGATAAAGAAAAAGTAAAGAACGCCATTAATAAGTATAATTTAAAAAACAGAGATGAATGCACAATGTGTGGGGAATTCTGTTCTTTTAAAAGGGTATATTAAAAAGTGGTTGAAATAGATTTTTTTATAGTGGCTCTTCCTATAGGAAATTATAGGGATATCTCATTGAGAGCAATTGATATTTTAAATAGTGTGGATTTTGTTGTTTGTGAGAATGAGAAAGAATATAAGAGATTGGTCAGTTTTCTTAATATTCCATTAAAAAAGTTTGTTATATGTAACGAAAATTATGAAAAAGATGCCATAGAATTATCTTTAAGTTTATTAAAAAATGGGGAGAAAGGGGCACTTATTTCTGATTGTGGTGTTCCTATTTTTGAGGATCCGGGTTTTTTATTGATTGAAGCAATAAGAAGAAATGGTTATAAAGTTACCTCTATACCCGGTCCAAATTCAATTATAACGGCAATAAGTCTATCCCCATTTAAAATTAAAGATTTTTATTTTGCTGGATTTTTATCACAGAAGAGTGACATAAGAGAAAAAGAATTAAGAGATCTAATTAAAAGAAAAGAGACTATTATTTTAATGGAGTCTCCTCATAGACTCTTTAATATACTGGATTTATTAAAAAAAATTATTCCGGATAGGAAAATATATCTTCCATTCAATTTAACAATGGAGGATGAAATGATCTTTTATGATAAACCAAAAAATATAGAAAAAGATATTCAAAAAATCGGTATTAAAAAGGGGGAGTTTTTAATTGTTATTGAAAGTAAAAATAGTTAGTATTTTAGCATTATTAATTTTAGTATCCTGTAATACTATTAATTATAAATTCTCTGAAAAAGTCTCTTATAATGATCGACTAACTTTTTTAGAGAAAATAAAAGAGAATAATCCTTTTGGAAATAATAAAGTTAAACTCAGCGGTATTTATACTGAAAGAAATAAGAGTTATAAATTTGAGGCTTTTTATGATTTTAAGGAGAATAAGTTAATATTAAAATTGTTTTCTATTTTAAATAAAGATCTTATATTTGAGGCAAGATATGAAGATAACGAAACATATTATGATTTTTTTGTTCAATCTTTTTTTTCTGTAAAAATAGGCATCATGTTAAAAAGTTTTATTTATATCTTAAAAATAATTCCAGATGAGTTTGATCTTTATCTTACAAATGATGATTATTATGTTATTGTTGATAGCGAAAAAAATTATCAAAAATATGATTCTTATAATATTATAAAAAAAGAAAATAGATTTCAGATAGTAAAATATTATTATGAAAATAATATAATTAAAAGAATAGAATATAAAAAAGATCAAAATATTGCCATTATTATCATAGAGGAGTTGGAGAAGTATGAATAGTATAATTGAGTTTAAAAATGTAAGTTTTAAATATGAAGATGAAGAAGATATAGAAATTGAAAACGAGTTTATCTTTAATGATGTAACAATAAGTCTTGAAGCAGGAATTACTTCACTTATTGGGCAGAATGGAACAGGTAAATCTACTTTTTTACTCCTTGCAGGTGGTATTCTTCTTCCTCAAAAGGGGGATATCTTTATTCTTGGAAATAATACAAAAGATTTAAGAGATGAATTTACAAGGCAGAAATATGTTTCATTTATCTATCAGAATATGGAATTTGAAACAGAAGAACCAATTGAGGTTTTGTTGAATTATGTTTATGAAAATGGTTTTCATACCGAAAAAAGATCTGATTTTATCTCAGAATTAATCGAGATTTTTGAATTAAAAAATATTTTAAAAAGAAAGACTCAAGAGATCAGTAAAGGTGAATTGCAGAGAACAATTTTAGCATTTTCATTATTGTATGGTTCAAAAATTTTGATGATGGACGAACCTGTATTTGCATTAGAAAATTATCAAAAGCATAGAGTAATGAAATATATTACTGAGTATGCTAAGAAAAATAATATATCAATATTCTATTCTGCTCATGAACTGAATATAACTGAACGGTATTCAGAAAATATACTTATGTTTTATAAAAATAGAAATATTCAATATGGTAAGACAAAAGATCTCTATAATGAGACAAATTTAGAAAAATTATACGAAATACCTTATAGTTACATAAGACAAAATTTCTATTTTACAGAACTTGATAAAGTAGCAAAAAAATAAATTAGATATACTTATCAGCATTATACGAACTTCTTGTGTAAGGTGAGCTTTCTACATACTCAAATCCCATTTTATAACAGATATTTTTTAGATAATCAAAATATTCTGGCTTTATATATTCAATAACCGGGTAATGTCTTTTTGAAGGTGCAATGTATTGACCTATACTTAAAAGTTTACAGCCAGATCTTAATAGATCATTAAATAATTCTATTAACTCCTCTTCTTTTTCACCGAGTCCTAACATTATTCCAGATTTTGTTTTTATATTAGAATTTTCTTTTATAAAAGAAAGAATGCTTAAAGATATTTCATAATTAGCTCCATTTCTGATATGATAAAGATTTCTTACAGTTTCAAGATTATGAGATATGATATCTGGCTTTGCTTCTATTACTATTTTAACACTATTCATATCCCCATTGAAATCCGGAATTAATGTTTCAATTTTTGTTTCAGGGGATATCCCTCTTATTTTCTTAATTGTTAAAGCAAATTGAGTTGCCCCACCATCTTTTAGATCGTCTCTTGTAGGACTGGTTATTACAACATTTTTTAACCCCAAAGATCTAACAGTTAAAGCAACATTTTCTGGCTCATTTTCATCCACTGGTAAGGGCTTTTGATATTTTCTTACATTACAAAATAGACATCTTCTTGTGCATATATTCCCGAGAATCAAAAATGATGCCTCTTTTTTAGCATAGCATTCTGAAATATTAGGACATAAAGCCTCTTCGCATATTGTATGAATTTTATTTTCATTAAGCCTTTTTCTCATTAAAGCAATGGTATTAATACTGATCTTTTTTCTAAGCCATTCTGGTTTCTTTTCCATAAAAATTCCATTCTTTATTAGAATATTTTTCTTTTATAAGAATATTTTTTAAATTTTCTTCATCAAAAGTTAAATTATCATTATAAAGTTTAATATTAAGTGATTGTTCAAAATTATATTTTAATCTCTCTTTAAATTTTATAATATCTTGATCTAATATATAATCTTTTAACCAAGTAATGCTATCCTTATTCGGGATAAAATCTTTATTAAAAACTTCATTAAATAAATCAAAATCAATCATTAATGGTATACTACCATGTTGAAATATACTATCTTTAGATCTTTTTTGTGCATTCCCACCTATTTTTTTTCTATCTATAACTATATCATATTCCTCTTTTCCTGCAAAGCATAATTGAGTTTTAATTCCTAAATTTTTTTTAAAATTAGAAATTGCATATCCAGCATTAAGTCCAAAATCTCTATATGTTTTAATTAAAAATTCTGTTAAAATCTTAAATCCTTTTTTAACCTCTATTTTTTTTATGCCTAAATCATCAGGAGAACATACGATTGAATATGTGATTTCCTGATGATGCAAAATAGATCCCCCCCCTGTTATTCTTCTAACAATTTGATATTTAGAAAAATTTTCTTTAAATAAGTTAGTTATATTTTGAAACCTACCAATAGATATTGCTGGTGGCTCCCATTCATATATCCTTAAAACTGGAATTTTATTTTTTAAATATGAAAGAAAAAGAGCCTCATCTATTGCCATATTTGTATAGCCATCAAGTTTTTCTGTCTCAATGAGTCTAAAAGTTTTCATGATTTTTAGAAATAGCATTTTTTTTTTATTTTGTCATATTTTTTTACGAAAAATTTAAAGTAAATTTTAAATTCAAATTTATTTTTACTAAAAAAATATACAGACTTAGCCTAAGAGCAATTTAGTTTTAGAGAGTATAAATTATAATATGAATAAAAATTCATTAGATTTATAAAAATTGAAATTCTGTAAGATAGAAGTTTTGGGAAAAGAACATTAAATAACTGTATAGTTTGGCGACTGAGTGGGGGATATCTTGCCCAACCTTTCTTACTCTTACCTTATTTTTTCTCATCATCTCGATCTCCTCGCTTACTTTCTTCATTATCTCCATAAACTTCTCTTCACCATACTCTTCAATACCTTCAAAATACACCTCCATTATCTCCCTCACAAGAGTTGCCATACTGAAGGTATTTAATTGATGATGAAGCATCTTCAACTGATTGTATACCTCCTCTGGCAAAAATGTTCTAATCTTTTTACTTGCATTAACTCTTGGATAGTCTTTTTTTCTTATTGGCTCTTCAATATGCTTTTTTGTAAGAAAAAAGGCCATTTTTAACATTATATCCCTTACAATAGCAGAAAGATTTTTATTTTTTTGATTTTTTAAATTTTTAATTTTTTCATATAAATCTTTATCAACAACAAATTCAAACTCGATCATATTTTACTCCTTTTTTAAAAAATTATTTTCTATATATTAATCACAAAATTTCTTAGAAAATCCTTTACAACTTTTAGAAAAAAAATTAAAAAATTTTTACTTAAAAAAACAATCATATTCTAAGTAATATTATGTAATATATTAAAATAAATTTTATTTTGACAAACATTTAAATTTAAGATATATTA
>DAONLM010000176.1:0-6213 GCA_035406685.1 Spirochaetota bacterium | reverse complement strand
TTTTTGAGAAAATCCTTTACAAGTTTTATAAAAAATTTAAAAGATTTTTTAAAAATAAATTTTTAATATCTTCTGTTTAATGCTGATTTTTGACAAACTATAATTTTTTGGTATATAAAAAATCAATTTTCGTCAAAGGTAATATTTACTATTGTTCCATTATTCTTTTCTATCTCTAATACACCATTTAATTGACTAGCTAATGTAGATACTAATTTTAATCCAAAACCTTCAGCGTTTTCATAATCTATACTCTTAATACCCTTACCATTATCTTCTACTGTAAGGTAAAATTTCTTATTCTCCTTTACTAATTTTACCTTTATTTCCCCTTCTTGATTCTTATCAAAAGCATGAGTCACTGCATTAACCACAAGTTCATTTATTATTAAACCCAATGGTATTGCTTTTGTTAAGTCAAAAAAAATCTCATTTATCTCAGATATTATTCTTATTTTTCTGTTGTAGTTATTATTTTGAGCAAGATAAGAAATTAATTTTTGAATATAAACACTCAAATCAATCTTTGAAAAATTATCCTTTCCATACATATCCTCATGAATTAAAGAAATTGTCTTGATTCTATTTCTTATTTTAGATAAAAACTCTTTTTCTTTTTCCTCTTTTAGATATGCCATTTGAATATTTAGTATACTTGAAATCAATTGAAGGTTATTTTTTACTCTATGATGCACCTCTTTTAATAAAACTTCCTTTTCTTTTAAAGAGACTTTCAAATTATTTTCACTTTCTATTAATTTATCATTCATCTCAACAAGATTCTGATTTGCCTGAGCAAGCTCCTCGTTGGTATTTGTTAATTCTTCATAAGTTGACTCGAGTTCTTCATATTGAATTTGTATCTCCTCATATTGCTGCATTATTTTTTTATTTGCTTCCTGAATCTCTTTTATTTTTTCATTATAAGCATTCTCGAGTGAATGCCACTCAAAAAAATTATTGCCTAAATTAACTGGTTTTAAAGGATCTGAATTTATACTCTTAAGGAATTGTTTAAAAGGTTCATAATTATATTTTTGAGAAATAAAAGATTTCAAAATAATAAAAAATAATACTAATATTATAATAATGCCAAAGAAGCCCTTTGTTAAATTAAAATATACTGCATAAGTATCTTTTGGAGTTAACACAGCAATGTTTATATTCAATAACGGATAATGTGAGATATCACATCTATATTTTACAGAATCTAACATCATACTATTATTACCAGGTTTGTTAAATTCATAATAGGGATATATATCTGGATTTGATCTTGCTATTATTGTTGAATTAGATGGTTCAAGTATTAAAATTACTGAATCCCTGTAAAGATTGGTATATTCGAAGAAATCAAATATCTTTTTTATCTTTATGTCATTTATATAAAAACCATTTTTCACACCTGTTATTACCGAAATAGTTTGTTTGCCAGTTATTATAGAGAGGCCCAGGGGAGAAACTTTACTTTCGTTTTCTTTTATCTTACTATTTTTGATAAAATTAAAAACATCGCTATTCTTTAAATCTATCTTTTTTATAAAATCCGAGACTTCATAAGGGAAAAATATCTTTTCTATTCTAAAATTATTATCAATAAAATAAGAAGCTTCAACAAAATCTATTTCGTTTAAAATATCTAGATTTTCTTCTTTTAAATTTTTTGTTATTAATTCAACTGTTTTTACACTATTATTTATCTGCATTCTTATAAAATTTTCAGTTCTTTCAAGATTTTTTTTATAATTAGCCTCCTCTTCCTTTTCCATTGCCTCTTTAAATTGAAAATAAACGATAAGAGAAGATATAACAATTACAATAATTAAGACTATATCAAGCAAAAAGAGAAAATATTTTAATTTTATATTCTTTTTGGAATCTGTTTTTTTCATATTCCCTTAGTTAATAAGTTTTTTCTCTCCATTTTTTATTTCAAAAAAGTAAAGATCTCTTTCACAGTCACCAAATTTGTTGAATTTTATCTTCCCTGTGACTCCTTCAAATTCGTTTGCAAGTATATATTTTTTTACCTTTTTTGCATTATCTGTTTTTATCTTTGAAAAAGTCTCTATTAAAATCGATGTCTGATCATAGACAATTGCAGAAAGAGTACTTGGGGATTTATCTCCTCCTACTTTTTCTTTAAAATCATTCACAAATTTAACATATTTACTATTTGTTTCATCTAATATATATACAGAAGTTGTAATTATATTATTCTGTTTTTCACCAAGAGATGAAAGCATTACCTTATCACTAACCCAGGGAAGCGTAAGACATATTATATCCTCATCTATTTTTCTTATATTCTGAATAACAATTGCCACCTCTCTTGGAGTACCGCCAGCAACAAAATATGCATATTGATATTTATTATTTTTAACTTTTTCTACTATCTCTTTTAAATCAAGGACATTTGCAGAAAACTTTACAATATCATAATCTTTATTGTAATAAGTTAAAAAATTTTTCAAAGATTGTTCTGTATATTTTTCATTTCTTTCATTCTCCTGAATTATCAATATTTTTTTAGGATTTCTTTTTATTAAAAAATTGGCAATTGACTTTTGCTCTTTTTCTGTATCCATAATAGTTCTTATTATATTATCGTCAACATTACTTATTTCACTTATACCAGCAACAATAAACCCCAATATTTTATCATCTTTTATAACATCATTGTAAACAGACATAAAAACTTCAGAAGTTGAACCAAATATTATTATATTTGAATTTTCTTTCATAATACTATATGCTTTTTTGGTTTTTTCTGGATTCCAGCTATCATCTAATGTGATTATTTCTAAATCTATTGGATTTTTTGTATTCTCTTTATATACTTGATAACACAATTTCACACTATTAACAGCCTCAATAGCAGCAGCAGAATTTGGACCTTCTAAGTTTGTTATAAGACCAAGTTTATATTTTTTCTGAAAACAGGAAAATAAAAATATAACGATAATTAATAAAATATAAATTTTTTTCATAAATATTACCTCAAAATAAAAATTTCTTTTTGTTTAAAAATAAATAAAATTTTTTATATTGTCAATAAAAATAATAAAAATAATAAAAAAAATATAATTATTATAATTTATAGTCAATAAAGAATAAATTAAAAAATTATAAAGTTTAAATAAAACAAATATAGTTATTCTTTATTAAAACTCTTTGAATAGAAAAGTTGGCCACAATCTGCATTAATGTCTGATCCTCTTCTATATCTCCTTGTTACACAGAATCCCTTCTCTTTAAGTTTTGTATAAAACTCTTTTATTTTTTTTTCTGTTGGTCTTTTTATATCTGAGTCAGAATGATTTAATGGTATCAAATTTATATGGAAGGCTGTTGAGTTAAAAATTTCCAGTGCTTTAATATGAAGAGGAGAAAGGTTATAATCATCTACAAGGACATATTCGAGTGTGATTCTATTTTGATATTTATTATATATATTATTTAAAGTCTCAACAAGATCTTTTAATTTATATTTTTTAGAAATTGGCATAAACTTCTCTCTTTCTTCCTGAATAGGATTATTAAGAGAAATTGCAAGTCTTATATTGTTAAATTTTTCTAATAAAAGAGGTATTTTATCAATAATACCACAGGTAGAAACTGTAATTCTTGATTGAGATATCCCAAATTTATCTTTATCAATAAGAATTTCTATTGCCTTCATTAAATTATCTAAATTATCAAGAGGCTCTCCCATTCCCATAAAAACAACATTAAACTTTTTATCATCAATCTGCTCTTTATATTTTTGATAGTTATTAAGATATAGTATTTGAGAAACTATTTCTGAATAGTTTAAATTTCTTATTAAACCCATCTTGCCTGTTTTACAAAAAAGGCATCCCATTCTACAACCACATTGAGTGGAGATACAAAAAGTTACTCTATTATTTATATCTTTTAAAAATACAGATTCTATATAATTATTATCATTAAGCTTAAATAAGAATTTAACAGTGCCATCTTTTGATATAAATCTTTCTTCTTCAGAAAGATTTATGATACTGAATCTATTTTTTAACTCTTCTCTTAAAAATAGTGGAAAAGTAGTAATATTATCAAAAGAGAGACTTGCTTTCTTAAATAGAAAATCATTTAATTGCTTGATTCTATACTTCTCTTTAAAAAAAGAAAAATCTTTACTCTCATAAAGATATGAAATAATTGATTCTTTCAATATCTAAGACACCTTTGTAAATAATGTTAGCCTTTTAAATTTATTTTAAGTTCTTTTTCTAATTTTTCATAAAGTTCTTTAATCTTCTCGTTATTTATTCCTTTATCAATCAAACCTTTAAGAATATTAAAAGCCTTCTCCTTTTCGTTATTAAGAATATAAATTTCTGCCAATTCTCCAATTGCTCTTACATTATCCTTATCTATGCTTAAAATCTTATTCAATTCCTCTATTGCTTTTGGATATTCTTTTCTTTCCTTATAAATAATAGCAATTCCAAGAGATGCATAATAGTCATACCCTATTTCTAAAGCCTTTCTATAATATCTTTCAGCCTTTTCAAATTCATTTATGTTTCTATATGCATCAGCAAGCCTTGTCATTATTACTTTATTATCAGGACTTAACAAAAGTAATTTTTCCCACACATCTTTACTCTTTTTATGCTCCTGCAATCCCCTATAGCAATCAGCTAAACCATACAGAGCAAAAAAATTATCTGGCTCTATCTCTATTGCCCTTTTAAAATATTCTACACCCTGATCAAATGTCTTTCTTTTTCTATGGCAATTCCCAATTGTTGTTAATATCTTAATATTATTTGGTTCTATTTCAAGCATTTTAGACCAATATTGTAATGCTAAATCATATTTCTTATTTTCAAAAAAAAGATAACCAATACCGGTTAAAGCATAAGTATTATTTGGATCTATCTCAAATACTTTTAGATAAAATTTTTTAGAATTTTCAAAATCTCCTAATTTTCTATAAGAATCGCCCAATCTGGTTAAAACCGTTATATCTGCTTCATACAAGGCAAGAAAATGTTCCCATAGTTGAATCGCTTTGGCATACTCTTTTTTATCTCTATAAGAATCGGCAAGACCTATTATTGCATATTTATTTTCATGATGATACAAAAGACACTCTTGATAATACTTTATAGCAGTATCATAATCATTCATTTTCTTGGCTACATCTCCTAATCCAACAAGACCATATTGATTTTTAGGATCTAATTTGAGTAACTCCTCAAATTTTGCCTTTGCCTCAGCAAATTTATTTTGTTTTAAATATTCATAACCTTCCTGCGATATTTGATTCATTAAAGATACTTTTTCATCATTAAGGTTTTCTTTACTATTAATGTTAGTAGAATCATTTTTATTCATTTAATTCTTATCTCCTATTTTTTTTATTTATTAATATTTTATTTACAATTTCTTGTTTGCTTTGTTTTTCATTATCATTTTTCTCATTTTCTTCTTTTTCCTGCATAATTTTATTGTCTACTAATAAATCTTCTCTTAATAATTTTCTAATAATCTGAGCGCTCTTCTTACAAAAAGCCTCTATTTTAGAAGAATTTTCGGACATAAAATACATTTCAGCTGCCTTGTAAAGATTGTTATTCTTTAAATAGTAATCACCAAGCCTAACAATCCCATCTTTATAATCAACTGTTACAAAAATTTTCTCAGCAGCCTCTATATTACCATTGCTAAAAAATTCATTTCCTTTTCTTATTAGAAGAACTCTATTTTTAGAATCAACTACTCTCTTTTTATCATTACCTTTTTTTATCATAATAATACCATTTAAAATATTAAATATGCTAATTCCTGCAAAAAATAACCAATCTTACTTTAATTAGGATAAGTTTTAAAAACACTTCTTATAAATCCTATGCATATTAAAATTTCAATTTTTAATATTATTTTAATATTATTATATAATTTTTTTTAAAAAAATACAATATTTATTTTTCCTTTATTTTTAATTATTATAACTAACTTTTCTAATTTTATCAAAAGATTATAATACAAAAACAGATTAAAATTTTATTATTACATTTTATTATTACATAAGAAGAAATATTTAAAATTAAATATCAGATTGTTAAATAAGGTAAAGATTGTACTTGGATATTTGAATATGATGGTCTAAAATAGTTTTTCTTGTATAAAAATAAAAAAACCTGGCAATGACCTACTCTCCCATGAGGCGAACCTCACAGT
>DAONLM010000175.1:0-6266 GCA_035406685.1 Spirochaetota bacterium | reverse complement strand
TTTATGCTAATAGCATATATAGTTTAATTATAATTCAATTTTTTAAAAAAAACTAAAATTTTTGACAAAATTAGAAAAATTTAATATAATTTTAATATTATGAAGTATATTTATGATGCTGAATACTGGGCTCATTTTTTAAATTCGATTTCAAAAATATGCGGTTTTTTACAGAATAAAGCCTATAAGTTAATTCTTTATCAATACGGAATAGATTCTAATGATTGCTTTGAGTATAGTTTTGAGATAGAGGATATGGATAAAATTTATGAGGAAGTAAAACAATCTGTTTATGGCTTTAATTTAGAATTTAGAATTGTTAATAAGAATATTGATATTACTGGCTATGCAAGCTGGAATGATTCAAAATTTATAATCGAAGGAGAAGAAGAAATAGTAAAAGATTTTGTAAAAAAAATCTGGAATATAGAAATTTGATTTTTCAATAATTTAAAATTATGCTAAATTATGTTTTAAGACTAAATTCTTTTGGAGGTTAAAAATGTTTGGGTTACATTTCAGGCTTTATTTTCTTTTAGCAATATTTGGTTTTATAGTATTCATAATAATATCCATTATTGGTACTTATTTAAATATAGGTAATCTCTATTTTTATATAGGATTTTCTCTTTTAATTATTTTTATTCAATATCTTGCAGGTCCTAAAATCGTGGAGATAGCAATGAGAATAAAATATATTACAAGAGAAGAAAATCCTCAATTATACGATATGGTAAAAGAATTATCAGAAAACGCAAAGATAAAGATGCCAAAAGTAGCAATAAGTGAAATAAATATTCCAAATGCATTTGCCTTTGGGTATGGTAAAAATAATGGGAGTGTCTGTGTAACAATTCCATTAATGAGATTGTTAAATAAAGAGGAATTAAAGGCAGTACTTGGGCATGAGATAAGTCATTTAAAGAATAATGATGTTTTATTCATAATGATACTCTCTGTTATACCAATGATTCTTTATGCTATATCAAGAAGTCTAATGTGGGGTGGTAGTTATGGTAGAAGAAGAAGTGCTGGTAATGTTGCTATTGTAGGACTTATTACAATGATCTTATACTTTATTACGAATTTATTGGTCTTATATGGTTCAAGAATAAGAGAATATTTTGCTGACTTAGGCTCAATTAAACTCGGAAGTAAACCAGAGGCATTAGCATCTGCTTTATATAAACTTGTATATGGGGCTGCCAGTATTCCAAAGGAAGAACTAAAAAGTGCAGAGGGATTCAAGGCTTTTTTTGCAAGTGATCCATCTTTAGCCTATAAAGAGATAAGAGAACTCTCTCAGATAGATCTTGATGGGAGTGGACATATTGATAGAAATGAGCTTGATTATTTAAAGAATCAAAATATAAAATTAAAATTTAGCGATAGATTGTTAGAATTATTGAGTACTCATCCTAATATGTTAAAAAGGATAAAGAGTCTTTCAAAAATATCTTAAATTTTTATTATATTTTTATTTTTAATCTTAATCTAAAAAAGGAATTTTTATGCCTTATGTGGATATTAATGATTATAAAGTATATTATAACATCACTGGCAGTGGAGAAGTTTTAATTTTACTTCATGATGGATTTTACGGCACAGAGACATGGGATAGTGTTAGAGATGAGTTAGCAAAAAGATTTATGGTTATAGATTATGATAGATATGGGTATGGTAAATCTTCTCATATTAAGACTTTTGATAAAGAGATAATAGAATTCAGCGTTAAAGAGTTAGAGGAGTTTGTAGAGAAACTCCAATTAAAAAGTTTCTATCTTTGTGGACATTGTTTGGGTGGGGCAATAGCAATATTTTATTACTTAAATAATAAAGATAAAGTTAAAAAATTGATTCTTGAATCAACTGGTCTTTATTCTGATGATCTAATTCAGGATAAATGTGACTGGGTTTTTAAGCCATTTGAGGATCTTGATGTTAATTTTAGAAATACTCTTATAAAAATGCATGGCGATGCAATATATTCAAAAACATTATGGAATATAATTAGAGAAGACAAAAAGTCTTATATAATGAATAGAAATTATGACATTAGGGATAAGATAAAAAGTATAAAAGTTCCGGTTTTTTTTATATATGGGGATTCTGACTTTTACTTTGATATTGAACATGCAACAACTGGTTTTAGACTATTAAGAAATTCAAACCTATGGATATCCCCCTCAACAAATCATATTGTTCATATTGAAAAGAGTAAACAATTTGTTGAGAATGTAATAAATTTTATTTATTCTCAATAAGTTTCTTATCCACTAACTTTATTGTTTTAAACTTATCACTTAAAATATCCAGTAATTTGTTAGTATTATCAAAATATTCTTTAAAAGTGATAAAACTTACTTTTAGATTTTCTAAATAAGATATCTGTTTTTCACTTGCACTATTAACATTCATAGAGAATTTTTCCATAACTTCTATATTTTCAATTAATGTTTTATTCTTCTCTTTTTGATTTTTAAGATTTTCCATGATTTTAGAAGTAATATCAACTAATTCCTGAATTGCCTTCATGTTGTCCTGCGAGTTGATTAGTTGTTCTTTTGCAGCATTGTCAATTTCTTCTATTATTCTTATGGTATTATTAACATCATTTTGAATTTTTTCCATAGCAAGACTCATATTTTCAAATTTTTCTTCTATTATACTAATAATATCTGTCATTGATTTTAATAATTTTGAAATCTCTTTTGCCTGATTTCCAGAGTTTTCAGCCAATTTTCTTATCTCATCTGCAACAACGGCAAACCCTTTACCATATTCGCCGGCATGAGCTGCTTCAATCGCTGCATTCATAGCAAGTAAATCTGTCTGCTCTGCAATATTAGAAATTGTATTTGCTATCTCCATTATATTTGAGCCAAATTGAGTAATTCTATCAATAGAGTCCTTCATATCACTAACAACAGAATGCCCCTCTTTTGATGCTAAATTTAATCTTTTCCCCAATTCATTGGCATTTGATGTTGCCACAGAGACCATTTTAATCGACTGTCCCATCTCTTCAATAGAGGCACTCGACTCTTCTATCATGGTTGATTGATTCTGAATAATTTTAAAATTTTCTTCGTTCAAAGAAATAAGATTTTTAACTAATTCTGTTGTATTTTTTACCTGTTTTAGATGCTGTTCTATATCATTTTTTACATCAGAAGAAATTTTAAAGAATTCCTCATTAGAAGTAACTAAAAGATTAATATTTTCCTTTTCTGAATTTGTTTTTAAAATTATTTCATTAATTGTGTCATATATTTTATAAAAAAAACTATTTATACTTATCATAAGTTTATTTATCGAAACCTGTAATTCTCCAAGTTCATCATCATTTGTTTTTACTAAAAATTTAGTTAAATCTCCTTCTATATTTGAAATCTCTTTTACTCTTTCATTAATTGAATTCACTATTGATACTATACTATTAACAAGAATGTATAAAAATATAGAAAAAATACTTATAATTAAAATAGAGAAAAGAGATGTTTTCAAAAGATTTTTCTTATTAAGAATTTCCCAATTTTTTACTAAATATTATGCCTCTTCTCTAACCTGAGTGTCTTCTGATTTTTTTGCTAATTCGAGTAATTTTGTAAAATAGCCCTGATTCTTTTCATCTGCCTCTTTATTTAAAATAGCAAAGTGAGAAATACCAGCCACTTTTTCTTCATTAGCTAGAACAAATAAATAGAAATTTACACCTAAAAAAGTAGCCAATAAAAGAGTAATAAGAAAGACTTTTGACTTTAATCCTAAAATAGACTTTTTGGAATCAAATTCTATGATGTTGAGTTCTATTTTAAGATTTCTTATTTTAAAAGTGGAATATAGATACTGGAAGATGCCCATAAGAATTCCCGTAAAAGAGCATATAGTAAATAGCCTCAATGTTGACCATCTTAGAAAACCATCTATTATTATTCTAACAACAACTGCTACGCCAGGTGCCATTATGAATCCTATTATATTAATAATAATAAAAAATATTCCTAATTTATTTCCTGTTTTTATTATAACTTCCTTATCTAATGGGGCATTACCTTCTTCTATTAAGGTAATTGGTTTTATTAAATTATATATTATGTAAGAAACTATTCCATAAGTTATAAAAGATATGATAATTGGTGGAATACTTTCTTTTAAGATCTTAGAAAAATTTAGACCCATAAAATAATATAATAAAAGAAATATCACACTAAATGCTAAAGACTCTGAAATAACAAAAAATAAAATTAAATCTTTCGCTAATTTACCTTTCTTCATCTATATTTCTCCTGCTTATAATTACTGAATTAATTATCAAACAAAAATTATTTTTTGTCAAATAGTTTTTCTTAAAAAAATAAAAAGATATTTTATAAAAATAAATATGACAATTCTTTTAATTATTTGTAATACCCGGGTAAGATTTTATTTTCAGGCGACAAAAAAAGCAGACTTAACCTGAGGTAGAGTTAAAAAGAAAGTTGAGAGAATATAAAAATGTGGGGTAAATTTTAACTTTTATAAAAATTTTATCTCTTTCAGGTAAAATTTTGAGCTAAATTTGAGTAAAAAGTAGTCGGCCTGTGCGTCAGAGCATGGGATATCTTGGGCTCCTATCTCCTTCACCACACAAGCCTTTTTTGCCTTTAAACTTTCTATCTCATTTTTTAACTCTTGTATTATCTGCATAAATTTCTTTTCCCCATAAGTTTCAATGCCTATAAAATATATCTCAAGCAACTCCCTTATAAGAGTTGCAATACTAAATGAGTTTAACTGGTCGTGCACCAGTTTCAACTCATT
Source organism: Spirochaetota bacterium (assembly GCA_035406685.1). Classification (GTDB taxonomy): domain Bacteria; phylum Spirochaetota; class GWE2-31-10; order GWE2-31-10; family MWDO01; genus DAONLM01. Next base: position 1,463 of record DAONLM010000175.1, on the reverse strand, counting down.
ATATATCTCTTCTGGCAAAAACACCCTTATTTTTTCAGTGCCATTTATAAATTTGTAGTCCTTCTTTCTCCTTTTTTCATAAAGGTGTTTTTTTCTTAATACCGGCATCATCAATAAAATTATTTCCCTAACAATAACTGAAAAATTTCTGTTATTTATTTTTTTTAAGTTTTCAATTTTATTAAAGAGAACCTGATTTATAACAAAATCAAACTCTTTCATAATTTTAATCCTCCTCTTAAAAAAAATATTTCTATATATTAATCACAAAATTTTTAAGAAAATCCTTTACAAGTTTTAGAAAAAAATAAAAAAATATTTTTTATTAAAATAAAAATTTTTTAATTGCATAATTCTATTTTTAGTTATATAATATAACATCATTATATTTAATTTAGGAGGAAAAATAAATGAAAAAGATTATTTCTTTATTTATTGCTTTATTAATTTTATTTTTTATTAATGCTCAGGAAAGTAAAGATGGGTATTTTGTGTTTGTTCAGGGTGGAACATTCAAGATGGGAGACGATAATGGTGCAAATGACGAGAAGCCAGCTCATGAAGTAACATTAAATTCTTTCTGGATTGGCAAATATGAAGTTACACAAAAAGAATTCTTTGAAGTAATGGGATATAATAATTCAAAATTTAAAGGAGATGATAGACCGATGGAAAATGTAAGCTGGTATGAAGCAATTGAATTCTGTAATAAAAAGAGTCAAAAAGATGGGCTAAAGCCAGTATATAAAATCGATAAAACACAGAAGGATCCAAACAATTTAAACAGTGGTGATACCCAAAAATGGATTATCACAATTGATAAGACTGCAAATGGTTATAGATTGCCAACAGAGGCGGAATGGGAATTTGCAGCAAGAGGTGGATTAAAGTCAAAAGGGTATAAATATAGTGGAGCAAATGAGATAGAGAAAGTTGCCTGGTTTGGCAAAACACCAAAAGAAGGGACAAACCCGGTTGGTAAATTACAGCCAAATGAACTTGGTATCTATGATATGAATGGAAATATTTTTGAATGGTGCTGGGATTGGTATGATGTTACTTATTATTCTAAAAGTCCTAAGGAGAATCCAACAGGGCCAGAAAAAGGGGAAGCAAAAGTCATGAGAGGTGGTTCATGGGATAGAGCAGCTAATTTTATGAGTGTTTCTACAAGGAATAGCATAAATCTATGGTTTAGTAGCAGAATTAATGGCTTTAGAATTTGTAAGAATGAGAAATAGATTGATTATTTTTTAAATCTTTTTTGATTTAATTGATAGATTTACCCCCAATATTTTATATGTTTTACTTTGTGAAAGTGCGACAATTGTGTATAGGAAAATAAGTTGACAAGAACAACTAAGAAGCAATATCGCACTTTTTTGATTTTTTTCGGTTTTAGTTTTTGTAACACAACTTCCCCCATAAAAATCAACAAAAAATGATGTAACTTAATTATAAAT
>DAONLM010000174.1:0-6266 GCA_035406685.1 Spirochaetota bacterium | reverse complement strand
ACTCTTACTATTAAAGAAGAGCAATGCATATATTAAATGCCATTAGATATGAATTAAGAAAAAAAGATATTTTTTTCAATTGGAAAAGAATAAGAAAGTATTTTAGCACAATGGTGTTATAGACTGTATAAATGGCTACAAGAGACAATAAAACAATCTATATAAGTAATACAAGCAAACCAAATGATTTCCAAAAGGAGATATTTGATAAACTTAATCTCAACCAAAAAATAATCAATAAAAAAATAACAATAGTATAATAAATTGTAGGTACCATTAAAGAATAAAAAATCTATATAACTATAGATGTTTAAAGAAGATATGAATTTTATTATTACAAAGTTGGGGTAATATTTAAATACGTAACTACAAGTTATTATTTTTTTAATTGACTTTTTTGCTAAAATAAATTAGATTTTAAATTGAATGTTGGCTAAAAAAGACTAAACAATAATGTTAAATAATAAAAAATTATTAAAATTAGTTTTAAGAAATATTCCTCTTTTGATCTCTTTTTCCTTCTGGTGTTTTATATCATTTTTTTTAATAGGAGTTGTTAATAGGGTCTTTAAATCCAAAGAAGATGAAATTATTGAGAAAGAAGTTTTTCTTATAGCATTTCTTGTAATCCTTTCCATTATATTATTTATCTTTATCGTTATTTATATAGTAAGACTCTTTATTTTGGCTTTTAAAAAGGAATTTGGCTCAAGGATAAAATTAAAAATTACCCTTTTATTCGTATTTGTTGCTCTTTTGCCTATTATACCTTTTATTCAAATAGGAACAAAATTTATAGAATCCTCTATGAATATCTGGTTTTCTGAAAATATAGGAATGGCTCTTGACTATTCTGAAGAGATAATAAAGAGTTATTATAAGGAAAAGAAAGATATTCTTATTCAAACTGTTAATAATTTGAATAAAAAGATAAAAAATAACAATATAAGATTTGAAGAAATAGCGAATTTGTCTATTTCTGAAAATATAAAAAATATCTCTATATGGAGTGACAAAGGTGAGCTTTTAGGATTTAAAGGAGAGGATATTTTTAATATTAAGAAGAATTTTTATCCTGATACTATTTTTAAAGACAAAAAGATTATGTTTGATGAAAATAAGGAAAACATATTTACCATTGAAAAAGAAAATAGAACATTTTTAATAATACCAGCAAAAATAATCGATATTGAAAATAATACTTTATTAGGTTTTTTAAACATAGCAATTGAAATATTTCCATATTTTAATAAAGTTACCAAAGAACTCGATAATTCTTTAAGAAATTACAATATTGTTTCTTTATATAAAAATTTTTTTACAGTTGGTTTTATTATTCTGTTTATAGCAGTATTATTTCCAATTATAATAATAGTTTTTCTTATATCTATTTTTATAAGTAATGAATTGATTGAACCAATCTCCAATCTTGCAACAGCTACAAAAAGAATTGCAGCAGGAGACCTTAATTTTTCTCTCGAATCTTCTTTTACTGATGAATTTAGGATTTTAACAGATTATTTTAATTCAATGATTGGGGAGATAGAATTATCAAAGAATAGACTCCAGCAGAGAGAAAAGATTCAGACCTGGCAGGAGATAGCAAAAAGACTTGCTCATGAATTAAAGAATCCTTTAACGCCAATAAGGCTTTCTTCAGAAAGAATTCTAAAAAAATATAATGAAAATGATCCTTATTTTAAAGAAATTCTTAACAAAGGGATTAATACCATAATAAATGAAGTTGATAGATTGAATCAGTTATTGATAGAATTCTCCAATTTTGCAAGATTGCCAAATACAAATCTTGTAAAAGGAGGGATTATTCAAATTATAAAAAAATCCGTGGATCTATTTTCTGCAAATCCATATAATATCAGAATAAATTTATTCGCAGAAAGAGATTGGCAAATTTTAAGAGATGAACTCCAGTTAAAAAGTGTATTTGACAATTTGTTAACAAATGCTATTGAATCTATGCAAAAAGAGGGCGAAATTGAAATATCTTTTTCTGAAAAAAGAAAAGGTTTTACAAACTATCTTGTTATAAAGATAAAAGATCAGGGATGTGGTATAAACAAAGAAAATGGAATCGATATATTTCAGCCATACTTTTCAATGAAAAAAGATAACGAAGGACTGGGACTTTCTATTTCACAAAAAATTATTTCTGAACATAATGGCATAATATATTTTGAATCAGAACCTGATAAAGGAACTACTTTTTTTATAGAATTACCATTAGCAGACTAAAAACATTTTCCAGTTGTCTTTTTCTGACATACAGAAGAGCCACATTTGTAACATATTTCATTAGGTAAGTTATTATTTTCAAAATATTCTTTTACGTTCATAAGAGTAGTTTCTGCTATATTCTGTAAAGCCTCTTTTGTAAAAAAAGCCTGATGGGATGTAATTAGAACATTATTAAAAGTTAAAAGTCTAGCAAGTGTATCATCACTAATAATTTCGTTAGAGTAATCCTCAAAAAAATATTCACTTTCTTCTTCATAAACATCAAGACCAGCATAACCAATTTTTTTGGATTTTAAAGCATTTATTAAATCTTTTGTATTTATTAGAGCCCCTCTACTTGTATTAATTAGCATAACATTATCTTTCATTAAAGAGAGAGTTTCCTTATTTATCATATGATGAGTATCATTTGTAAGTGGAGAATGCAAAGATATGATATCTGATTCTTTATACAAAGTAGTTAAATCAACATATTTAAATCCTTTCTCTTTAGAAAATTCAAAATCTGGATAAGGATCATAAGCAAGAATATTCATTCCAAATCCTTTTAAAATATTTATAACAATTTTACCTATTTTACCGGTCCCAATGATGCCAGCAGTTTTCCCGAACATATCAAAACCTAAAAGCCCATTTATATTAAAATTACTATCTCTTGTCCTTGTATATGCTCTATGAATTTTTCTATTCAGAGTAAGCATAAGAGCAACAGCATGTTCTGCAACTGCATAAGGAGAATATGCCGGTACCCTAACAACATGAATTTTACCAAAAGCACTTTTTAGATCTACATTATTATAACCAGCGCATCTTAAAGCAATGAGTTTTATATTGTTATTATAAAGAGTTTCTATTACTTTACTATCTATTTTATCATTTACAAAGGCACAAACAACATTAAAATCCTTTGTTAATTTTGCCGTGTCTTCATTAAGATGTTCTTCAAAATATTTTATATTATAGTTAAAATTTTTATTAACAGATTCAAAAGAATTAATATCATATATTTTTGAATCAAAAAAGGCTATTTTTATATTCATATCTTTCTCCTTACTAATAATTTTGATTATAATATTTCTAAAAATCTCACTACTATTTTTATATAAAAATATAATTATGTCAATAAAAATTAAATTATTTTAGGATGTGAGGAAGCCAATGGGAGATTTTATTTTTAGGTAAAATTTTTTATTTTTTTCTTAAATTTTGTAAAGGATTTTTTCAAAAATTTTGTGATTAATAATTAGAAAACAATTTTTATTTCAGGAGGAAAAATTATGGAAAAGTATGATTTTGTTATAAATAAAACTTTATTAGAAAAAATTAAAAATTTAGCAAAAAAGAGATCTATCTCACTTTCTTGTTTAATGAGAGAAATCTTTGAAAAAATTATTCCTATTCTTGAAAAAAAGCATCTCAAAGAAAAAAGAAGGGAAAAAGAATACCCAATAGTCTGTGCAATACACAGAGTAAGGGTATATCTTTCCAAAAAATTGTATAACCAATTGAAACTAATTCATAGCCATCTGAATACTTTCAGTATGGCTGTGCTTGTAAGGGAAATACTGGAGGAATATTTTGTTGGCGTGGAGACATTGGGAGAAAAAGACTTTGAAGATAAAATTGAGAGGCTAAAAAAGAAACTTGATGAATTAAGAAAAAAAAAGGCTGTGGTTGTGAAAAAAGATAAGGGGAAGGTGATGCCGCCTAATATCCGTCGCCATCCCAATCCCGACCAGTATTTTTTACTTACTTTTGACTCAAAATTTAGGCTATTGGAGATAAAATTTATTTAAAAATTACTACTTTATTTAAATTTTACCAATTATATCTTTCTTACTTAAAAAATTATCTTAGGATAAATTTATCATTTCAATTTCCTAAAAATAAAACCCTGATTTTATAAAGCCAAAAAACTAATAAATTTTATTTACTATTTAATAATTTTTTGATATATATTCACCACTAATTTTTTTTGGAGGATTTTTGATGAAGACTATTATAATTGGAGCTGGGCTTGGGGGGTTAATTACTGGTTTATTATTAAAAAAGGCAAGACCAGATGATGAAGTTATAATTTATGAATTAAATAAAATCCCTGGCGGATTTTGTACTGCTTTTCCTAAGGCTACTACTTATAATAACGAAAAAATTGTATATAATATAAACATTCCATTAATGACAAGCGATTTTCAGGATAATGAGCCTTTTGGACTTCTCTTTAAATATTTAGGCGTTAAAAATATAAAATGGCGAGTTGTGGACAAATTATTTCAATTTTATCCATTAGAAAAAGAGCCTTTTTTATTTACAAAAAATGGTGATAAAGAGTTACTAAAAAGAGCAAAAGATGAAAAAGAGCGAAAAAGTCTTGAGATATTTTTTAAGAAAATAAAAAAATTTTATAATGATATTTTTCATCATGCTTATTTGCCACCAACATTTTTTCAGGCTATAAAAATGCTCTTTACAATACCTGATACTGTTTTTAAATTACTCTTTGACAAACCATATCTTGATACTATCAAACACATTGGAGTTTCTTCACAAGATATAATTGATATTCTTTGCGCACCAGAAGCCTTTATGGGAGTTGATGTTGATAAGGTAACAGCAATGGGTGAAATGGTTATGATTCAGAGTTTTCTGGAAAATAGTTCTTTACAACCAGCAGAAGGCTTTACATTTCAATCCTTATCAAATAATCTTGCAGATAGATTTGTTGAAATGGGCGGAAAGTTGATATTAAATACCAGAGTAGATGAAATAGTATTTGATAATAAAAAAGCAAAAGGGGTTAGAATTAAAGATAAAATAGAAGAATCTGATAATGTTATACTTTCTGTTGCTCAGGATGCAATAAAGAATCTTATTAAGAGTGGCCAACATATCCCAGCGGTTAGATCTCTTATTAAAAAAATAGAAAAACTTCCTTATCCAAATTCTGATTATTATTGCTATTATTTAGTAGATAAAAAAACAGTTGAAGAAAATCCAAAACTAATCGATATTGCTTATCATGTGTATAGACTAAAACCAGGAAGAGATGAGAGTAACTGGAAACTTGCATTATGGGTTCCAAGAGAATTATATAATGATAAATATTATGTAATGGCTTTAGTAATGACTGAACAGAGTCAAGAAAAGATAGATTGGTGGTGTAAGTTAAGAGAGACTGATTATAAGAAATATACAGAAGAAAAAGAGAAGGTTGCTCAAAAATATCTTGAAATAGTTCAGGAAGTAGAGCCTATTTTTAAGAAAAACCCACCTTTAAAACATTTACTGACAATGACGCCTGCTTCTTATCTGCCTTATGGTTCAAAATATCCAATATGTGGGCTTGCCCAGGTGCCAGAAAATTTTGGTATTAAAAGGATGGCACCAAAAATTTTAAAAAATCTTTTTATCTCGAGTGGGGCTTGTTTTTCTGGTGGCTTATGGGGAGCAATTGCCGGTGGTTGGCAGGGATTTGTTTCTTTTTATAAAAATGTATATGGTATTGAGATTGGAAATAGAGATGTTATGTATAAACCAGGTTTAAAAAATTTACCATAAATGATTAATCTTAACTTACTCAAATTTCTTATTGACGGCGGTGATTTTATTTTTAAGCAGTGAAAAAAAGATAGAATTATCCTAAAGGTTAATTTTGTTTGAGAAATGATTGTAATAGACTAATTTATTTTTTTGTATAATTTGAAATAAATTTTTTCAATAGTATGTCTCAAAACCTACTACCTGATAGCAATCGTTGTAGATTGCCTTGTAGAATGGGGTAGTTTTGCCTTGAAAGTGGGATAATTCTCTGCTCTTATTCCATTCTTTTATTTTTGTTAGCCTCAAGAATAACCTTAATGTTATTATACTACACTTCATCTCTACGCCGGTAATACCAAGTTTCTCGTACTCTTCTAAAAAGAGTAGGATAATTCTCCTCAGTAAAGCACCCATACTGAAAAAATTAAGATCAGCATGGATCTTCTTCAAAAATCTGTAATCCTGTTTTG
>DAONLM010000173.1:0-6288 GCA_035406685.1 Spirochaetota bacterium | reverse complement strand
GAAAAAAATTAAAAATTTTTACCTAAAAATAAAATAACACCCGTGGTAAGAGAGTTATATAATGAACTGGGGATTAAACTTATAGATATCCCCCTTAGAGAAAAAAATCAAATCAGATATCTGATAAAAGTAAAGAAGGTGAAAGAAATATAATAGAAAGTAAGGTGAAACAAAAAGAAAATATAGTATTGATAGAGTAATGACTAAATTATCAAATGCAACTGCATAAACATAGCTATGGTATTCATTACAATAAATCTGAATAAAATAAGTTACAATATTTATTTTTTTATTAAATTCTTCAATTTTTTGTTTAATTTTATCACCTTTTTATATATTTAATTTTAATCAAAAATACTTTTTCAGTAAGACCTGCTTAAAAGTAAATTTAGAACAACTCTATCATTCTTAATCATCTACTCCAGTATATCAATCTTACTTTTTATATCAGGAATTACTTTTGTGTTGCCAACATCCTTTGGGACGACATAAGGATATTGCAAGGATTCTAAATAGTGATCTGTTTTTAAAATATCATTTTCATCTGGCTTCATAATCTTAACTCTTCCTCTGCAAAAATCTATTCTTAAGCCATCAGCTCCGCCATAGTAATACTCTGTATCTGTTGGAAAATTCTGATTCTTCATAAATTCTGGGGCATGACCTAATGACACATCAAGAGGTATCCAGCCAATACCAGAAATAAAAGCCTCCTGCCAGAAGTGCCCCCCAGCAATTTTCCAAACTGGATAAAATATATTCCCAGAATTAATCCTTACTGGGATGCCGATACTTCTTGCCAATGATGAAAAAAGAATTGTATCAGAAAGACAATCCCCTTTAAAATTCTCAAATATATATTCAACATCTCTTGACTCTGGTGGATATTTATGGGTCATTTTGCTTCTAACCCAATTATAGATTAATCTCAATTTTTTTATATTGTTTTTCTCATCACCTATTATTTTTTTTACAGTATTTTGAATAAGTTTATTATAAGGTTTTATAAAACTATTCTCTCCAGTATAAAATTTATAAAAATCAAGATTTATATTCTCATAAAAAGGCTCTATGTCATCTGTTAACTCAACAAATTTAAATTGAGTTGTCATCTCATAAACTTGCTCAAATGAAAAAAATCTCTCTTTATTTAAGTCTATTTTATATATATAGATTCCATTATCCTGTATATAATCTGGCAATCGAGATATATCAATATCTTTTTTAGATAAAATTGTATCTGATAAAACAGGTTGCGGAATGTATACATATACAATACCACTCCCTATTTTTATAATCTTTGAAAAATCTATTTTAACAGTATATTTTAATTTATATGTGGCTTTACTAAAATATCTAATTGGGGTAAGAGTCTTTATATTTAAAATTCTTGAAGTACTATTGCCAGAGGAATTTAAATAAAAATTACTAATACCATAAAAATCTGTTATTAAAAGATCTATTCTTTCATTAGAAAAATAGAGAATATAATCATTTTCAATCTTTATATTATTTATCATAATATATACATTACTTATATCTGAATTCCATTTCCCATAAATTGAGACTACCATTCCAGGATATATCTCCTCAGGAAATATTCGATATATAAAAGATTCAATTGAAAAAGAAATAAAAGATATACAGCATAAAAAAAATATTACAATTTTTTTCATAATATATTCTCTATATAATTTTATATTTATTAACAATTTCCCTAAAATTTTTATCTATCATTTCATAATCATTTTCAGAAACAAGTAAAATTTTATTTTTATTCATTAACACTGGAATAGATTTAATATCTTTTATTATAAAAAAATCAGCATCAAGTGGGATATCCCCCTTATCCACAATATAACCAATTATTTTTTTATAATTTTTTCTTATCATAGAAAAAGAATAATACCCCTCATCAATCACAATCCCATCACTCTTTAAAATTATAGCAAGTTCAAGATTATTTTTTATAAATGTTAAAATTTCGTTTTTCTTACAAAAATCAATAATATTATTTAAAATATCAATATTATTTTTACCAGACTCAAGTTGAATTGCAGAAAGATTATTTTCTTTTATAGAATTAAATATAACATCTCTCTCATTTAATATTTTTATGATGCCATAATTTTTTAATCTATTAAAGGTAAAATATTTCAAAATTATATTTTTTTCAAGATCATAGATTTTAAAACGAACAGACTTAATCATAGAAAGATTCTCAAAAAATCTCTTTTCAAGTTTAATACTCTCTTCAATTACTCTTAAACCCTCCTCCACTCTCAAGAAATTTGCCTTTAAAATGTCAAATAAACTATCCCTTTTTTCTTCTATTTTATCACTATTTTTACCACAATCGTTTAAAGAGTCTCTTTCTATAAGATAATCAATTGAATTAAACTTTTTCCTTATAGAATGGCGGATCTCTTTTAAAGATTTTGAAAAATATGAATCATTAAATTCAAATCTCATCACTTCTTCAATTACTCTTAAACCTTCACATATCCTGTTTATATTTGCATCTATTATCCTCAACATTTTAATCAATCCACAATACCTTTTTTTAAAAAATAGAATAAAAATATTGCTTTTTTTTATTTTTTGAATTATACTACAAAAAATAAATAAATACAAAAATATTTTTTAAAATAATAATAAAAGATAGTAATAATGAAAAATAAAATAAAATTCAGGAAGAGAAACTTTATATTTATATTCATCTCTTTATTTTTTTATATATTTATGCTTATTCTATTCTGGAATCTTTCATTCTTAATGTTTAATAATGCAGCAATGTTGATCGCAGTAAAAGATAGTGAAACTTTAAAAAAGATAGGAGAATCTATTTCTATTAAAGATAACAAACCAGACACCATTTTATTAAATACTATAAATAACTTTTATAGTAATGGATATATTAAATATTTAGAGATAACTGATTCAGAAGGTAAAATTTTATACAGTAATGGAACTAAAATTAACAAGAGATCAAATTCTAAAAATTTTTCATTTAAAAAAGATAAAGATATTATGGAAATAAAATTTTCAATTAAAGAAACCATACACTTTAATATAATATACGATCTCTATTACATATCTACAAACTATTTTCAATATAAAAGAGAGATATTTTTGATTGTCTCAATATTAAGTTTTATGATCCTCTTTTTCTTAAGTATTATGATATTAAATTTGCAAAGAAGGTTAACAATTGCAGAGGCATATATAAACGAATTAAAAACAACTGATGAAGATACCGGTCTTCTTAGTAAAGATCAATTTCTTAAGTTATTTAAAAAAGAGGTAGAAAGAATTCAGAGAACATCTGGTAAAGTTACTCTCTTAACAATAGATATTGATAATTTCTTAATAATAAATCAAAAATATGGTTATGACTTTGGATTGATAATATTACAAACAGTATCAAAAATAATCGAGAGTAATTTTAGGAATTTTGACCTTATTTCAAGGTTTGGAGATGATGAGTTTATGGTATTAATGGTGGATAGCGATGAGTCAAATGGCTTTGAGGCAGCAGAAAGGTGTAGAAATGCTATTGAAGAGAATAAATTTTACTATGAAGGTAAAGAGGAGGTAACAATTACGGTTAGCATAGGAATAGCTGACTCTCAAACATCTTTTGAAAGTAGTAAAAGGCATCCATCAGAAAGCGGACCTAATTTCTTTAGGACAATTCTATTTAATTCTTTAAATGCACTCGCAAGAGCAAAAAGAGACGGAAGAAACAGAATAGTAAAATATACAGAATTGTAACTCATCCACTATATGGTTCAATTATAAAAATTCTTATTACATTTCGATAAGTAATGGTTCCCCCCATGGGCGAGTTTATATCCTTTTTAGAATAATAATTTATCCAATGTAAGGCATCATAATTCCTAACAATATTATTTAGTTTAGAGACTTCCTGAAATTTTATATTATTTTTATTAAAGTATTCAATAAATTTATGAAAAATCTGCATTGGAATAACAAATAAGATATTTCTATCTTTATAAAGTCGATAAAAAAGATCAAATGTCTGAAAGATACAATCTATTCTATAATTTATTTTAGATAAATAATCGTTATACTCTTTATCTACAAAATTGTCAAAATATTCAAAGTCAAAATTTTTAATCTCTTTTGTCATAATTAAGCTATCATTTTTATAAGTAAAAACCGGTTCTACCTTTTCAAGTTCTTTTAAGAGACAATTTTTAAAAATATCGGACTTTGTTAGATTGAGGCCTCGATTATGAAATAAAAAAAAACTCACCTTTTCTCTGTTTTCTATGAAAAATTCACTTTCAATATCTTTAATATCAAGTTCATTTGTAGCATAAAAAGCAATAATATTTACATGTGACATTTTTATAAATATCCCTTATTAAGATTATCCATAGCGAAGTTTTACTTTTTATGATAGATTTATAACATATACTTTATTTTTTAAAATTTGTCAAAAATTTTCAATTTTTATAATAATAAAGTATAAGAAGCGGATTTTATTTTATGTAATTATAAAAAAAATATATCTTTTCAAAAAATTTATATTTTTCTATTTATAGTTTATTATTATTTTTTTATTTATGAAGGATAAATATGCACTTCTTTATTGAATTGCTAAGATAATTACTTACATAACTTTCTGGTAAGCTCTATAAATCTTTTACCAGCAGCAATAAGTTTTTCTTGATCAAGATTAAATCTGCCATAATAACAGGCAGTTGGATAAAATGCCCAGCTAATTATACCATTCTCATCTAAAAATAAATATATTATTAATCCTTCATCAGCAAATTCATTTGTAATATATAACAGAAAATCACCGAGTGAATATGCTATTAATTTATCATTATAAATTTCTACCCCATTAATGACATGAGGATGATGACATATAACAGCATCGGCCCCCATATCAATTATCTCTTTTGTCCATTTTTTAGTATAAGGAAGTGGTTCAAGAGAATGTTCTGTACCAGTATGAAACTGAACCACAACAATGCTTTTCTTTTCTTTCTCATCTTTTATCTTTTTTGAAAGTAATTCTTTATTATAATTATAATTAGCAATGCCGATTTTTTTATCAGTAGCAGTAAAATGTTTCATAACCTCATATCCTCTCATTTCAGTTGGCACTTCTGCAATTGAAAAAAAAGCAAGACGTATGTTGTCTAAATTAATTATTGCTGGATTAATTGCCTCTTCTATGTTTCTACCACTCCCAGAATGTTTATATCCATATTTATCAAGAATATTAATTGTATCGAGTAATGATTGTTCCCCAAAATCCATAGCATGATTATTAGCACATGCAAAATAGTCTATACCAGAGTCCTCAAATACTCTGAATTCAATCTCTGTCCCTTTAAAAGTATACCTTTTTGATTCTCTTTTATCACTATTAGAAATAACACATTCAAGATTTACACTCATAATGTCTGGCACCTTTAAAATATGTTTTATCTCTTTAAAGGTATTTTGAGTGCCATTTATTTCAATCTCTTTTTTTAAATAGTATTCAAATGTAAAATCCCCTGCAAATCCCAGTATAAAAAGTCTTTTTTCTTTTGAATATTTTTCTTTTAGATTAGTTAGGATTTTTCCTACTTTGTTATTAAAAATACCTTTTTTTATTTCATAATAAACAATTCTATTTTTAATAAGAGGTTTTCCAGAATTTTTTTCTAAAACTATTCTTTTATAAAGGCTAAGAGACTCTTTTTTTAAGAAAGTAATATCTTTATTTAAATTATTTCGATCCTCTACAAAAAAAAGATCATCTGTAATGTCAACCACACCATAGTAATATTTTTTTACAAATATATTATCATCACTATTATCTTCATAAGATTCTTTCTCTTTAATATAAATTACAGGATAATATCTTTTTAAGAAAGAATCAATAACGTTAAATCTTTTATTATCTCTAATTTTTAAATTCAGAATAACATTTTGAATTTTTTCTATTAGTGTGGAATCTTTTGTTTCATATATTATATTTATTGAATTATTCGATAAATATAAAGCATAGCCTAAAAGAGTTAATATAAATATAATAGTAAAAAAAATAAATATTTTAATTTTTCTCATAATAAAGATATATATTACATCAAAAATTTGAGATCTTGTCAAAAATTTTTATTTTAAAGATTTACTGAGTTGTGATACCAAAAATGAAAGAATAAATATATCTCAAAAAAAGAAAAAGAAAATATCAGATTATCATTCCGATAAAAAAAATTCTTTTCAAGGAGATGATAATTTTATTTATAGATGATAAAT
>DAONLM010000172.1:0-6339 GCA_035406685.1 Spirochaetota bacterium | reverse complement strand
ACTGGAATTTTTGATATAAAGTAAAAATTACTATTTACGATTTAAAAACTTTTTGATATATATTCATTTTTTCTCTTCCTGTATTTGTTTTTACTATCTTTGATTGCCCTTTTTTAATCCAACCATAATCTAATTTAACATTATGAACCATTCCAGCACCATCCCAAAAATATGCTGCCTCTTTTTCTTTCAGATTATTTAAAATATCCTTTGCCTGACCTGTGAATTTTTTCTGTGTCTCAACATCAGGTATTTTCCCAGGAATTATTACTGGTTTTTTATACCTGAATCCCAATCTTTTTAATGTAATTACCATTCCTTCTTCGGTATAATTTATATTAAATCTTTCTTTAACATATTTACAGGCAAATTTTAAAGTTCGGAATATAGTTATTTTCTAAATATTTCACAAAAACTCTGTTTCTTGTTCTTTAGTCATCTTATTATTATGACCTTTAAAATTATTCTTTAAGATTTCTTCTATCCCTTTTTCCTTATATTTTGATGTTACATCGCTTATATATCTTTCACTAACTAATAAAGCTTCCTGAATTCTCTCCCATTCCCAACCTTTGCCCCATAAAACTAAACATTTAACTTTATCCGCATCTCTTTTGTTTTTTAAACTTTTGTGAATATATATTAAATTTTGTATCTCTTTATCTGAAAGCCTTTTCCCCATAATTTTAATTATAGCACATTATTAATTTTTTTTCTTACTTTTTAAAAAATTTTTAGTATATAATAAATTCCATTATACTTCAAAATTAACTATATTTTAATTTTTATTTAATTATAGATTAACAATTTTTTAAGAAATAAAATGCATAAAATTTTAAAAATAAAAATGAGGTTTTTATGACAATAAAAGTAGACTTACATGTTCATTCTAAATATTCAGAACATCCTTCCCAATGGCTTTTACAAAGATTGGGAACAAAAGAGTCATATACAGAACCAATTCAAATTTATGAACTTGCTAAAAAAAATGGGATGACTTATGTCACAATAACTGATCACAATAAATTTGAGAAAATCCTTTACAATTTTTGAGAAAAAATTTAGTTTTTTTGAAAAAAATAAAGTGGGGGACAGACCTATAATTTTCTTATGATTTAAAGAGGGGCAGACCTATAATTTTTTTATAGTTAAAATTAAAATAGGGACAGACCTATAAATTTTTTATAATTAACAATGGACTAACCTATACTTATCATTATGTGAAACTAATTTTCGTATAATCATCTTAATATAATCGACGCTGGATAAATTATAAATTAAAATTTCAATATAATTTTATGAAAGAAAAAGTTCAAAAAATTTTTTTCTTTGTTTGAGAAACAGTAGATATCAAGATGGACTCCTAATCCTTGATCCTTATACCATTTCACTTTTCTTCTTCTCATATCCTCTATTTTATTCTTCACCCTCTCACCCTTCTTTTTAAAAACATCCATACTATACTTTCCCGCAAGTTCAAAATAGAAATTCAATATTTTATTTTATAAAAATAAACACAAAAAACTATATATAATCTTGACAATTTTTTTAAAATTTGTTACTTTATGTTTCTAAGTTAAATTTAAATTAAGGAGAAAAATATTAATGGCAACCAATAAATCTACTTTAAAAAGAGAGAGACAGAATCAAAAAAGAAGAATAAGAAATAGAATGATTAAATCAAGAATTCATACAACATTAAAAAGAGTCATTGCAGCCATCAATGAAAAGGATAGAGAAAAAGTTGAGTCTCTTTTTAGAAATTATATGAGTTTTGTTGATAAGGCAGTAAAAGTGGGTGTTCTACATAAAAATAATGCTGCTAGAAAAAAATCAAGACTCGCTATAAAAATAAAAAAGGCTTTTAATGAAGGCAAATATGCTTAAAGTAATTTTTTTTATTAAAAATAGGTAGTATATGACAAAATTAGAAGCAGCCATTTTGATTTTAGAAAAATTAAAAAGGGAAGAATATAACAATTTATTAGAAATTATTCCTGAGAATGAAAAAAATGTAAAGTTAAAAAAAAAGGAAAATCTAAAATCAAAAAGAATATCCAGAGTAGTAGTTGAAAAAATTATAAATTTATTTATAGAGATCATAAAAGAAAAAATGTTAGAGGGTGAAAAAATAGAGTTTCGTGGATTTGGCTCTTTTGAAAGAAGATTAAGAAGACCCAAAAAAACTCAAAATCCAAAAACCGGGGAAGTTGTTAATCTACAATCTCGCTATATCCCTTTTTTTAAGCCAAGCAAAGAATTTAAATTATTATTTAAAAATATTAAAGAAAAATAATTTTTTAAAAATTATTGTTGACTTTTTTTATAGAAAATACAATAATTATATCTATAATATAATAATATATTAGGGTGTTATGAAATTAGTATGTAAAATTTTAGTTGTTGATGATGAAAAACTTACTCTTGATTTTTTTGACTTAATGCTTTCAAAATTAGGATTTGAGGTCTTAAAAGCCACTGATGGTATTGAGGCATTGGAAAAAATAAAAAGTCATAACCCGGATGTTGTTTTATTGGATAATCTTTTACCTAAAATGACGGGATTTGAGGTTGTTCAAATTCTAAAAAAAGATAAAGATTTTAGTCAATATAAAGATTTACCGATTATAATGTTTTCTGGTATGGATAGTCCCCAGGATAAAATATTAGGGCTTGAAATGGGGATTGAAGATTATATTACAAAGCCTTTTAATTTTAGTGAGGTTCTGGCAAGAATCAGAAATGTTTTAAGACACAAAGAACTTGTTAACCAGATATTAAAAAGAGAGAAAAGACTTGCTATTTCAGAGACTTTAATAAATAATATAATAGCTTTTTCAAGGCATATAAAAAAGCCATTAACAGAATTATTAAGAGAGGCTGATAAAATCGATTGTTCTAATAAAGAAAATGTGGTAAAATTTATCGAAAAATTTAAGAGGGATTATGATGAAATAATTGCTCTTCATAAGAGTCTTGAAGAACAACTTTATGATATTGAGAATAAAAAAAATAAATTAAAAGAAGAAGAATTATCATTAGAAGAACTCGAAAAAAGAATTGTTAAATATTTAAATAATAAAGAAAATAGTGAAGATAAATAAAAATTTTGGTATTAAATTATGTTGACAAAAGAAAAATTACAGTGTATTAAATTATTTGAAGAAGGGCTTCAACTTTATAGGGCAAAGAATTTTAGTGATGCTTTATTAAAATTTGAAGAAGCTCTTAAAGTTTATCCAGAAGATGGACCTTCGAAAGTCTTTGTAGAAAGATGCAAATATTTTTTACAAAATCCAGTACCAGAAGACTGGGATGGTGTTTTTGAGATGAAAACAAAATAGATCTTTTTAAAATAAAAATAGATTATAACTAAGTCGAATATAACTTAAAAAATTAGAAGTTGAGTATAATTTTGAATAATGTAAATAATTTTTTCTATACTATATTATTTAAAAAGGGATTTTATTTCTAATGTCTGGAATTTTAGAAAACTATTATAATAATAAAAAAATAAAAACCATATTGGGTAAAGATACAAATTTTAATGGTAATTTATCTTTTAAGGACTCTTTAAAAATAAATGGTATATTTATTGGCTCAATCAATTCTTCTGGAGTTCTTGTAATAGGTAAAGGTGCCATTGTTCAGGCAAATGTTACTGCGAAGACCGTGATTATTAATGGGACAATTAAAGGAGATGTATTAGCAGAAGAAAAGGTAGAAATGCTCCCAACCGGTAGAGTTTATGGCAATATTAAGGCAAAAAAAGTTAAGATATCCGATGGTGTTATTTTTAACGGCAAATGCGAGATTATTAGATAGCAAGATATTTTTTTAAATAGATAATTTAAAAATTATTTATTTAGCAACTATTTATTAATGGCAATTTTAATAAAGTCGAAAATTGTTAATATAAAATCTGACTTTATTTAATTAAAAATAACGTGTAGTTTTTTTTAGAATTAAAAATTTAATCTATAATATATTTAGATTTAAATTATTTTTATGTATTTTCTTAGTATTTCTTTATTTAAAAAAATCACTTAATATAAGAATGATGGAGAATAATTTTATATATAAAAAATTAATTTTTAAATATCTTTTTATCAGAGGAAAATTATGAGTGAAATTATCAACAACCTAAATAATAATTTAGAAAATAACAAGGAGGAATTTAACATATCTCAGAATAATTTTGAAGATAATGAAAAAGAGAGGAGTATGGAAAAAGGAATCGAAAATTTAAATGGAGAAAATGAAAATTTACCTCAGGAAAATAACGAAGAGACATCTAAAAAAAAGGCAAAGAAAATGATTGTGGTAGAGACAAAATCTAAAAAAAGTAAAACCAATGTAAATGGCAACGGCACAATAAAAAAAATAGAATATACCAAGAATAATTATGATAAAGAAAAAGTAAACAATGATCCGAATGCCCCAAGGTTAAATATTAATGATCTTACTAATATGAGTATAACAAGATTAAAAGAAGAGGCAGAAAAAGTAGGATTAAAACTGGAAAACATTAATCAGATGAAAAAACAGGATATTATCTTCCTTATTTTAAAACAACATACAGAAAATGATGGGATAATTTATGCCTCTGGGGTTCTTGAGATATTGCCAGATGGATTTGGTTTTTTAAGAAGTGTAAATTATAATTATCTATCGGGTCCTGATGATATTTATATATCACCAAGTCAGATAAGATTATTTGGATTAAAGACAGGAGACACTGTTAGTGGACAGATAAGACCACCTAAAGAGGGAGAAAAATATTTTGCCTTATTAAGGGTAGAAAGCGTAAATGGTGAACCCCCAGAAAATGTGGCAAACAGGATTCTTTTTGATAACCTGACTCCATTACACCCAAATAAAAAATTTAACCTTTCTGGAAGTCCAGAAACCTGTAACCTTACTACAAGAATAATAGATCTTTTTACCCCGATCGGAAAAGGACAGAGATCTTTGATAGTTGCTCCACCAAGAACTGGTAAGACGACCATTTTACAGACAATAGCAAATGCAATTACGACAAATCATCCAGAAGTATATATGATAGTCCTTTTAATAGACGAAAGACCAGAAGAGGTTACTGAAATGCAGAGAAGTGTTAAGGCAGAGGTGGTAAGTTCTACATTTGACGAACCGCCTACAAGACATGTTCAGGTTGCTGAAATGGTATTGGAAAAGGCAAAAAGACTGGTTGAACATAAAAAGGATGTTGTAATACTTCTTGATTCAATAACAAGACTTGCAAGGGCTTATAATCAGGTTGTGCCTACTTCTGGTAAAATTTTATCAGGTGGTGTTGATTCTAATGCTCTTCATAAGCCAAAGAGATTTTTTGGTGCTGCAAGAAATATTGAAGAAGGGGGAAGTCTTACAATAATTGCAACTGGTTTAATAGAGACTGGTTCTAAAATGGACGAAGTTATATTTGAAGAATTTAAAGGAACTGGTAACATGGAAATCAATCTTGATAGAAGACTTGCTGATAAAAGAGTATTTCCTGCTATCAATATTAAAAAATCTGGCACAAGAAAAGAGGAACTTTTGTTATCAGAAAAAGAATTACAGAAATTATGGATTTTAAGAAATGTACTTTACAATATGGATGATGTTCAGTTGTTAGAATTTTTAATTGAAAAGATGAAAAAGACAAAAGATAATGAGGCATTCTTAAATTCTATGAATCAATGAGATTTTTCTTTACTTTTTTTAAAAAATTTATTATAATTACAAAATATAAAAAGAGATATCTAAAATTAATATAGAAGGAGTAAATTGTATGAAGAAAGGTATACATCCAAAATATGAAGAAGCAACTGTTACCTGTGTATGTGGAAATACTTTTAAAACAAGATCAGTTGTAAAAGATATAAAAGTAGAAATCTGTTCTCAATGTCATCCATTTTTTACTGGTAAGCAACATTTAGTTGATACTGCTGGTAGAATTGAGAGATTTAAGAGTAAATATAAGATTAAATAGTTTAATATTATTTACTCTCCCAAATGAGGATATCATTATAGTTTTTAGGGGAAAAGTTATATTAAATTTTAGTATATTAAATTTTATTACAATAAGATATCCTCATTCTCTGAATTAACTAAAATCATTCTTAATTTCTCACCCATACCATTAAGGCAAACTTTAAAAAAATTAAGATTATTTACTATCAAAAAATAGATAATATTTTATTAATTTCTTTTATTCACTAATATTTCCATTTGTAACATCAATGGCAGCAATTTTATTTCGCACCTTACCACCTATTGTAGTAAAATCTCCACCAACATATAAAGTATTTCCATATAATACCATAGTGTTAACAT
>DAONLM010000171.1:0-6477 GCA_035406685.1 Spirochaetota bacterium | reverse complement strand
ATAGATTTAAGAGTGAAGTAATAGAAAAAATTGAGGATTTTGTGAGAAGTTTTAAGAGGATAAACGAAAATTTAAAGAAAAATAACATCCCGGAAGCATTAGAAAATTATATTTTTTGTGGTCTTTTTTATTTTAAGAATAAAAATTTTGAATTTCTTGATAGATTACCGCTATTACTCGAATTTTTGATATAAGATAAAAGTTACTATACTAAAAATTTTTGTTATAAATGCAAGATTTTATTTTATTTAATTAATTTCATAGCAAGAAAAAAGCCTAAAAATAGTTGCATTTTTTACAAAAATAGAATATATTGCTATTTCTAAAATAAAATAAAATTTTATTGAAATAATTAAGGAGTTTTGAATATGGAGAAAATTTCTAACTTACAAAAAGCAAGACTTGAGTATAAGCCAAAATTACCTGAAGCATTAAAAGGGGATATATCAACAATCACTGTTGAATTAGGAGAAGCAACATCCTCTTCCTCTTTTCAGAAAGAGTTAAAAGAGATGTTTTCTAATACTTATGGATTGCCAATAGCAACTTTTAAGAAAGGAGGCACTCCTAATCCTAATTTTAATAAAAAAATAAATGTTGGAATTGTTTTGTCGGGTGGGCAGGCACCAGGTGGACACAATGTAATCATAGGATTACTCGATGCGATGAAGAAGGCAAATAAAGATTCAAAATTATTTGGATTTTTAGGTGGCCCTTCTGGAATTGTGGATGACAAGGCGATAGAGTTGACCCCTGAATTTGTTGAAGAATACAGAAATACTGGTGGATTTGATATGATTGGCTCTGGTAGGACAAAATTAGAAAAGGAGGAACAATTTGATAAATGTATTGAGGTCTTTAAAAAAAGAGATATTAATGCAATAGTAATTGTTGGAGGTGATGATTCCAATACAAATGCAGCCTTACTTGCAGAGTATCTTAAAAAGAAGGGTAGTACGGTTCAGGTAATAGGTGTTCCAAAGACAATTGATGGGGATTTAAAAAACCAGTATATCGAAACCTCTTTTGGTTTTGATACAGCGACAAAAGTTTACTCTGAATTAATTGGGAATATTTGTAGAGATGCAAATTCTGCAAAAAAATATTGGCACTTTATAAAATTAATGGGTAGATCAGCATCTCATATATGTCTTGAATGTGCTTTACAGACACAACCAAATATTGCTATAATTTCAGAAGAAGTTGAAAAAGAACAATTAACAATTGAAGAGATTATTGATGAAATAGTAAGAATTGTTATAACAAGATCTGATAAGGGTGAAGACTTTGGTGTTGCTTTAATACCAGAGGGGCTAATTGAATTTATACCTGAAATGAAAAAATTAATCTCAGAATTAAATGACCTTCTTGCAAATAATGAGGCTCATTTTAACACACTTCATACTTTCGAGGAACAATCTCAATGGATTAATAAACATTTAAGTAAAGATTCTTCTTTTGTATTTTCTTCTCTTCCAAATGATATTCAGAGACAACTATTAATGGATAGAGATCCTCATGGCAATGTTCAGGTTTCCAGAATAGAAACAGAAAAGTTATTGATAGATCTTGTTCAGGATAAATTAAATGAATTAAAGAGTGCTGGTAAATTTAAAGGAAAATTCTCACCATTAAACCACTTCTTTGGTTATGAAGGAAGATGTGCAGCACCTTCTAATTTTGATGCTGACTATTGTTACTCCCTTGGATATAATGCATTTTTATTAATTATTAATGGCCTTACAGGATATATGTCATCCATAAGAAATCTATTTCAACCAGCAGATAAATGGATAGCAGGTGGTATTCCTATAACAATGATGATGACAATGGAGCAAAGACATGGCAAATTAAAACCAGTTATTAAGAAGGCTTTAGTTGATTTAGAAGGTGCTCCTTTTAAAAAGTTTGTTAGCATTCGAGAGGAATGTGCAATTAAAACATCTTATTTATATCCTGGGGCTATTCAGTATTATGGACCTTCTGAAGTCTGTGATAGAACTACAAAGACTTTAATGTTAGAACATAGTTAAATCCGAAAATAATTTTTTATAAAAGAGGCTACCTTATTATTTAAGGAAGCCTCTTTTCTCTATTATGTTGTACTTTAGTCTTAAATACAGTTTTTCTACTAATTTAAAACAAAAAAATATATACAGATAATATTTGTTCAAAAGTGCGACAATTGTCGTATAAATTAACTCGATTATATCAATCCCTTTGTCTCATCTATGCCTAACATTATATTCATATTCTGAACAGCTGCCCCTGATGCTCCTTTACCTAAATTATCAAATCTTGTGATTACGAGTGAGTGCTCATCATTAGATGTGACAAAAATATCTAAAAAATTACTATTTTTTCTTTCGTCAACCACAAAAAAACCATTATCAAGATATTTATCCAGATCGTAATCCATTACTTTAATGAAAAATTCATCCTTATAATATTCTTTATAAAAGGCTTGAAGATCTCTTCCAGAAAGTTTTTTATTCATAAGTCTATTATTAATAGGAACAGAGACAGTCATCCCGTTATAAAAATCAGCAACAATAGGAGTAAAAACTGGCTTAAACTCAAGATCAGGGATCTTTTGCATCTCTGGGAGATGTTTATGATTTAATTTTAATGCATAGGGTCTTGGGACACTATATTTATCCTTAAAAATTCTATTTTTTTCATACTCTTCAATCATCTTTTTACCACCGCCACTATAACCAGTTAAAGATGTGCAGGTAAAAGGGTAATCTTTTGATAAAACACCCTCTTGTATTAAGGGATATACAATTACAACAAAACCAGTGGCATGACAGCCTGGCACCGCTACCCTTTTAGAATTTTTTATTAAATCTCTCTGCTTTTTATTGAGTTCTGGAAGTCCATAAACCCATCCTTTTTCTGTCCTATGAGCAGTACTTGCATCAATTACTCGTGTCTTTTCATTTTCGATAAGATTAACTGACTCTCTTGCGGCATCATCTGGTAAACATAAAAAAACAATATCAGCTTCATTTATAAATTTCTTTCTTTCAAAAATATCCTTTCTTTTCTCTGGATCAATTTTTAATATCTCTATATCATCTCTTTTAGAAAGTCTTTCATTTATTTTTAAACCAGTGGTTCCTTCCTGACCATCTACAAAAATTTTATATTTCATTTTTAGTTACCTTTTTTAATCAATTTTTTTGAAATTATCTATATCAAAAAAAATAAAATTTGTCAAAAAATCTATTTGCTAAACATAACGCCATCATCTAACTTTTGAGAATAAAAGAATTAAAACACATTGTATTTTTTATAAAATTATTGTTATTTTATAAATGATAACGGGATATCCCCTGCCAGATATACAGATATCCCCCTATTTTATATCATCTCCCCATTTTTCTCCATATAATTTTTTTGCCTCATTAAGATACAATTCTGCCTCTTTGTCCCTATTCATTCTTTTTAACATAAGTATTATATTTTTATAACTATCAGGGCTTTTTTTTCTTTTATGATTATTAATAAATACTGACAAAGCCTCATCCCATCTCTTCGTCTTGTAATACAAAATACCCCTTAAAATTTCAAGATTATTATCCCCTTTTATAATATTACATAATTTTTCTATCTTTTTAACATTATCCTCTGTTGGATTTAATAAAAATTTTTGAATATTATCTGGAATACAAAAATAATAACTAACAGCATCTTTTGTAATATTGTATTGATATTCAATCTCTTTTATTAAAATATTTTTTTCTAAAAATTCTTTGTATTTTCTATCAAGAAAAAATAATCTTTCTATATCCTGTTTCTTAAAATAGTATATGTTAGAAGTTAAAATAGTAATTAAAATATCTTTTTTTATCTGATCTTTTTCATTATTATTAATAAAATCAATAAATTTTTCAAATATTTCTATTCTTGTATCTTTATTTATTGTCCTCGCTTCTGCGAATTGTAATGGTGAAAAATCATCTGTTGCAATTCTTGCTCCTTTACAAAATTCTTTTATCTTTGCTGTATTGAATATTTCACTATAATAAAAATCTTTAAATTCAGAAAGATTTACACTCATTAAGTCCTTTTTTATAACTTCATTCTGAATTAAATTATTAAATGCTTGAGGCGAAATAATTATGGGATTACTACTACCAACTATTATTGAATATTCATTTGTTATAAAAAGAGAACATTCTTTAAAAACAGCAGAAAAAGTAGCAAGTATAGTCTTATAATCTTCTAATGGGACAAGATGTAAAGGTAGCCATTGCACCATAATCCCATCAGTAGTGAGCCTATTTTTACAATGGGCATAAAATTCTTTTGTATACAATACCCATGAATCACTCGCAATTGGATGAGTGGAATCGGATATTATCAAATCGAATTTTTCTTTCGTTTTTTCTACAAAATATCTACCATCATTTATCTTTATTGTATCTTTATATTTTTCCAATACATTATGATTCCATTCTGAAAAAAACTTACTTGCCTCAAGAACGTCTTTACATATCTCTATGTTTCTCTTTTTTTCAAGAGAGTCAATATTACATACTGATCCATAAGATATTCCAGCCCCAAATGCTATTGTTAAAAGAGATTTAATATCATTTTTTATTGTAAAGGGAAGATAGGCAAGTAATCTAAAAACCTTTATTGAGTTATAATCTGTTGGAACCTCCCCAACCCCATTTATCTTTAAATGAAGAATGCCATTGTATCTTTTTGAAACTGTTACTGTACCAAAAACTCCCTCTTTATAATATAAAATTTCATCACTTTTTAAAGTCTTTGCGGCAATTCTTGAAACATTTATTTTTTTATCAAAGTTAAATGTTATTATTAGCGTTAATAAAAATAGAATTGTTAAAAAAATGTACTTAAAGTTAAATTTATTAGAGAGTATATAAATTATACTTATAATTATAAATATCCCTATATTAATAAGGGCAATTATTCTTAATGTAAAATCAATCTGAAATATTGAAATTAGAAGAAAACCAGTAAGAAGAGGTCCAAGAACTGAACCAACAGTATTAAAAAAGTATAATAGTGAAATATTTTTTTCTTTTTTAGATGTATTTATGTTAATGAATATATCTATTGCCAGAGGGAAAATAAAACCAAATATAGAAGCAGGCACAAATATTAGTAGAAGTGAAGAGAGTATTCTTATAATGATTAGTAGATTAAAATTGAGAGTTATGTTATTTTTTATATTTACTATGATCTCATTAATTATATTTGAATATTCTGGCAAAATTACATTCCATAAGCCTATAATTAATTCGAGAATAGCAAATATAAAAATAGGAGAAGTTATATTTTTTCTTAATTTAAAGTATATAAAAGATCCTAAAAAGATACCCCCAATAAAAATAGATGTGATTATGGTAAAGCAATAGGTATTATTACCTGTAAAATAGATTAAAATTCTATTATAAACAATCTCATAAGAAAGAGATGAAAAACCGGATAAGAAGAAAAGAATTGGAAATATTATTAAAAATATTTTTTTTGAGTTTTCTGTTATATCTATTTTGAAATTCTCATTTTCTTCTAATTGAGAATAAACATTGTCAAAATTTTTTAAAATAAAGAAAGCACTTAGGTATATTAATAAACCAATGAATATTGTTAATAATAAAGTAAAATTATATCCCAATATTGATAAGAATAAAAAACCAGTCAAGAATGCTCCAAGCACACTACCAAGAGTATTAATAGAATACAATAACGATATATCTTTTCTTGGTGTCACCATTGATAAAAGAGGTAGAGTTATTCCTACTAATGATGTTGGTATTATCAGTGTTAAAAATGTTAAAATCCCTTTTACAATTAAAGATATATTATTATAATTAAATAGTAAAGAATCTATAATATTTATTAAAGAAAATAAAGGATACAATAATAAAGCATATATTAAAATTATAATCTGGGTTATAATAAAAAGAAAAATTGGTCTTTTTATTTTATGAGATACTCTATTAAAAATAATATTTCCAATAGAAAGCCCTAACATCCAGACACTTAATAAAATGGCAATCGAATAAATTGTCCCACCAAATATTAAAAGTAATTTTCTTTGCCATAAAATTTGAAATATAAGAGTTATAAATCCAGAGATAAAATAATAAAGATACAACAAATATTTTTTTTTCATAAATCAATTATCCTAATATTTTTAAAAGTTATATACTGAAAATTTTTCATTTTGTCAAAAAGATAGTTGTAACAGAAGTCGTTTATTAAATTTTTGAAAAGTAAAATTATATAGTTAGCCTTACGCTAATTTTAATTTAAAGAGAGAGTAAATAATAAAAATCTAAGTTTAACTTTATTTAAGTAGGATTTTGAATAAATACCGCTAGTAATAGGTCTCAAATCCCACTACTTGATAGCAATTGTTATAAATTGCTTTATAGAATGGGGTGGTATTCCCTTCAAAATGCGACAATTCTTTATTCTTTTTCCACCTCTTTA
>DAONLM010000170.1:0-6507 GCA_035406685.1 Spirochaetota bacterium | reverse complement strand
CTATATATTAATCACAAAATTTTTAAGAAAATCCTTTACAAGTTTTGAAAAAAAAATTTAATTTTTTTGAAAAAAAAATAAAGTAAGGGACATACCTACACTTATCATAATGTGAAACTAATTTTTATATAGAGGTAGCATAACTTATAAATTAAAATTCTATTAGTATATATACTTCAGATGACGATGAAAAAACATAGACAGAGCAAAATTCAGTTTGTAAGAAATTGTAAAAATCAATAACATCATTTAGTGAGTGGACAAAACTTGCTGGGTGTGCTTCTTTGTATAAAGAACTTAATTACAGGGAGAGATAGATCTTTTTATAAACCACGTCACTGATGCGTTTTTTAAAATTAGATTTTTAGAATAAAAAAATTATTGAAATTCTCTCAAATTTAAGTTATAAATAGAAGACTCAATTCAAATAATATTAGGTTTAAAATAATAATGACTCTTAAAGAATATCTTCTAAATTTCTTTTCAGACTCTCTGGAATTTAATCAAATATTAGATTTTTTAAAAGAAAAAAAAGTAGTAAGAGTTAAAAGTCTTAGCGGAAGTTCTTCTACTTTAGTTATTGCTAATCTTTTTAAAAAAATAAATAAAACAATTATCTATCTTGTTAAGGATGATGAAGAGGCAGAAAATACTATTTATGATTTTGAAAGTTATGGTATTGAAAAGTGTTATCATTTTCCATCAATAGACATCACACCATATCAAAGTGCAATAGTTTCTGATAAAATCAACTCAAAGAGACTCGATGTCTTAAAAAAAATAATAAATAATGAAAAATGTATAATTATAACCTCAGTATATGCTCTTTTTTTCCATATAGTTCCTAAAAAAAATCTCCTCCCCTATATAATCAGACTTAAAAAAGATGATAAAATAGACATTGAGAAACTTAAAAAGATGCTTTTAGAGGCTGGATATTATAGAGTTAATAATGTAACTTTACCCGGTGAGTTTGCTCAAAGGGGGGATATCTTTGATATATATTACTCCTCATTTAAAAATCCAGTAAGAATTGATTTCTTTGATGATACAATAGAAAAGATAAAGTCTTTTAATCCTATTACTCAAAAAAGTGAAGAAGAGATTAATGAAATAATAATTCCACCCCATAAAGAGATTGTTTATGATGAAAATATAGCAAAAACAGCAATAGAAAAATTAAAAAAAATAGAGGGTGGTGAAGAAGAAAAAGAGAGGATTATTGAAAAAATTGCTAATTTTATACCATTTGATGGAGAACAATTTTATCTTTCACTATTTTATGAAAAATCTTCTTTGATTTCATATTTTGATGAGGTGACTCTTTTTGTAAATGATATAAAACTGATAGAAAATAGTCTAAAAAATCTTGAAAATGAATTTGAAGAAAATTTTCATATTACTGCATATCATAAAATTCCTAAAATTCCAAAAGAGAATATGCTTTTTACCAGAGAGGAAATTTATGAACTTGCTACAAATATAATTGAATTGACTTATTTTGAAGATATCTACTATAAAAGTGACATTGATTTTGATTTTAAAGCGATACCAGCATACTCCGGTAATCTTGAACTTTTTAAGAATGATGTGAAAAAATTTTTAAGTGAACTAAATTATAAGATAATGGTATTTGCAATCAATGAAATTCAGAGTGAAAGACTTACTCAGATTTTTAAAGAATTTAATCCAGTTGATGATCGATTTGATTTTCAAGATAATGGATTTTCTATATATCCTCTTACACTTCAATATGGTTTTATTTCAGAAAAGAAAAAGGTAATTTTTTTAAATGATTATGAAATATTTGGTAAAAGAAGTAAAATTTCAAAACATTTCTATACAAAAAGAACAGAGGTAATTGATGATCTAATGGATTTAAACCCGGGCGATTATGTTGTTCATATTTATCATGGAATAGGACAATTCTTGGGGATAGAAAGAGTAAAAACAAGCGAAAGTGAAAAAGATTATATTGCCATTATGTATGCAGATAATGATAAAATCTTTATTCCTATTGAGCAATTGAATTTCTTGAATAAATATATATCCTCTGGATTTGCAAAGCCAAAGTTAGACAAAATTGGTTCAAAAGTATGGGCAAGAACAAAAGAGAGTGTTAAACAATCTGTAAGAGAACTCGCAGAGGATCTTATAAAAATATATGCTGAAAGACTTAATAAGAAAGGATTTGCATTTGCTCCTGATACTCCATGGCAAAAGGAGTTTGAAGCAAGATTTCCATATGAAGAGACCCATGATCAACTGATTACAATAGAAGAAGTCAAGAGGGATATGGAATCTCCTAAAATTATGGATAGACTAATATGTGGCGATGTTGGTTTTGGCAAAACAGAGGTTGCAATAAGAGCAAGTTTCAAGGCAGTGATGAGTGGTAAACAGGTAGCAGTATTAGTACCAACTACTCTACTTGCTGATCAACATTATGAAACATTTAAAGAAAGAATGAGGGATTATCCAATAAATATTGAGATGCTATCAAGATTTAAAACAGATTCAGAACAGAATCAGATAATAAAAAAGATGTCAAAGGGAGAGATAGATATTATTATTGGAACGCATAGATTATTATCAAATGATGTTAAATTTAAGAATTTAGGATTGTTAATAATCGACGAAGAACATAAATTTGGGGTAAAACAGAAAGAGTTTTTAAAAAAATTAAGGTTAAATGTTGATACAATCTCAATGACAGCAACTCCTATTCCAAGGACACTTCATATGTCTTTAGCAAATATAAGAGATATCTCTATAATAAATACTCCACCAAAAGAGAGAGAAAGCATAGAGACTTATGTAATGGAATTTAACGAAGAGATTTTAAAGAATGCGATAAAGAGAGAACTTGATAGATCAGGTCAGGTATATTTTTTATACAATAGGGTAAAAACAATAAATGAAATGAAAAAATATCTTCAAAGTCTATTTCCAAAAGCAAAAATAACAGTTACTCATGGACAGATGGACGAAGATGAACTTGAAGATATAATACACAGATTTATTCATTATGAATACGATATCTTACTTACAACAACAATAATAGAGTCTGGCATAGATATCCCCCGTGCAAATACAATAATTATAGATAGAGCAGATAGATTTGGGCTTTCACAATTGTATCAGTTAAGAGGAAGAGTTGGTAGATCAAATATTAAATCGTATGCATATCTTTTTTATGAAAAAGATGGAGTTCTTACAGAAGAGGCAATGAAAAGATTAAGAGTCATATCAGAGTATACAGATCTTGGAAGTGGCTTTAAGATCGCATTAAAAGATCTTGAAATAAGAGGGGCTGGAAATATCTTTGGCCCAGAACAATCTGGAAATATACTTGCTGTTGGATTTCATTTATATTGTAAACTATTGCGTGAGGCTGTAAGAGAGATAAATAAAGAGAAAAAGATTTTACCTGAAAATGAGATAGAAACATCAAGAGATGTCTATCTTGATCTTGAATATAAAGGTTATATACCTGATAGCTATATTTCTGATCCAAAACAAAAAATAGAATATTACAAAAAGATAGCACAGGCTGATACAGAGGAAGAACTTGAAGATATATATTTATCACTTATCGATAGATTTGGTAATATGCCAGAAGAGGTAAAAAATTTACTTTATATTTCAAGAATAAAGATACTTTGTAAAAAAATAGGTATTACTGAGATAATCGATAAAAAAGAAAAAATTGAGATAAAATTTCAAGAATTAAACGAGATAAATATAGAAAAATTATTGACCTTGGTCGCAGAGTCAAAGGGGGATATCTATCTTCTTGGGTCAAAACCTAATTCTATATTTATTAAAAAAAAGAGATATGATCTATCATTAAATGAAAAACTCGAATATATAAAAGAAATTTTGCAAAATCTATTTTAATTCAACTTTTTTGCTGTTATATAAGACTTCAAAACTCTATAATAGATAAATATACTATTTGATTATTTTTCTCTTTAATTTAATTTATATAACTAATTCTATTATATAAAATAAAAAATTCCCCTTTTTAAGTATAAAAAAATAGTCAATGATTGCAATCTTATTTTTATCTAAAAATTTTTTAATTTTTTTCTTAAATTTTGTAAAGGATTTTCTTAAAAATTTTGTGATTAATATATAGAAAATAATTTTTTGTTAAGGAGGTTTTTATGAATAATATTCGTAAGATTTTAAAAAACTATAACTTTGAGCATGAGTTACACATAGTCGTTAACTCTGCTATGAAAAAAAGACTGGAAAATGTTGCAAGGAAATTTAACATCTCTCTTTCTGGACTTGTGGTATATATCTTGCAACTCTATACTAATAGAGTAAAAAAGATATACTGTTTTGGCCCAGAAGATGGAAATAAATATGAAAGGATAAATTGGGATAGTAGGATTCATCTGTATCTGTCAAAACAGGATTACAGATTTTTGAAAAAGATCCATGCTGATCTTAATTTTTTTAGCATGGGTTGTTTACTGAGGAGAATTATCCTACTCTTTCTTCAAGAGTATGAGAAAGTTGGGATTACAAAGGTTGAGATGAAGTGTAGTGTAATAACGTTAAAGTTATTTTTAAAACTAACAAGAATAAAAAAGTGGAATAAGCGCAGAGAATTATCCCACTTTTCCGGCAACACCACGCCCTTCTACAAGGCAATTTACAACGATTGCTATCAGGTAATAGGCTTTGAGACATATTATTAAGTTAATCTTATTTCTCTTTTATAAAATAGTATAATTTAACTTTTATCTAGATTATTAATAATATCTTAATATTCTAATATTAAAATAAAACAATTTATTTTACCTTTAAAATGCCATTATAAAAATAATAATTTAACAATTTTTCTATGTATATATTTTATAAATTTTCTAATCCACTGCAAAAATTATAAGAGATATAAATATTATTTTACCCGAATCCATGTTACTAATAAGACAATTGTCCTACTCTTTATTTATAAAAATACACTGTATTTATAATAAAATATCTATCTTTTTTTATTACTTTCTACCTCATAAATTAATATTGACATAAATTGTCTTTTAATATAAAAAAATTATATGAATTTAACAGAAAATCAGATAAAAAGATATTCAAGAAATATTTTAATACAAGAAATCGGCATCCAAGGAATGGAGAAACTTTTACAATCAAGGGTTCTTGTTATCGGCGCAGGTGGACTGGGATCTTCAAGTATTTTTTATCTTGCTGCAAATGGAATAGGAACACTTGGTATTGCTGATTATGATAAAGTAGATCTTACCAATCTTCAAAGACAGATTCTTCATTTTACACAGGATATAAATAAAGAAAAAACAGATTCCGCAAAGGATAAAATAAATAGATTAAATCCAGAAGTACAGATAGTTACATATAATCAAAAAATAAATAAAGATAACATAACAAAAATTATAAATGATTATGACTTTATTATTGATGCCACAGATAATTTTGAGTCAAAATTTTTAATAAATGATGCCTGTGTTACTCTTAATAAACCATATTCTCATTGTGGAGTTAGCCGGTTTGAAGGACAGACATTAACTTACAT
Source organism: Spirochaetota bacterium (assembly GCA_035406685.1). Taxonomy (GTDB): domain Bacteria; phylum Spirochaetota; class GWE2-31-10; order GWE2-31-10; family MWDO01; genus DAONLM01. The sequence continues at coordinate 944 of DAONLM010000170.1, read as the reverse complement.
ACCTGGTCATACATGTTACAGATGTCTATTTGATCAACCACCGCCAGTTGATAAAGTTTTACTAACTTCAAAAGTTGGCATTTTAGGTACAATCCCTGGAATTTTTGGAGCAATTCAGGCTACAGAAAGTATAAAATATCTAACAGGTATAGGAGAATTACTAGTTGATACATTATTAATAATGAATTTTAAAGATATGAGTATAAGAAAAATAAAAGTAACTAAAAATAAAAACTGCCAGATCTGTAATAAAAAATAGATAGATATATTAAAATATTTATTCAAAAAATAAAATAATTTAAATATATACAAAAAAGTTTTTAAATCGTAAATAGTAATTTTCATTTCATATCAAAAATTCCAGTAATAGAGGTAATCTATCAAGAAATTCAAAATTTTTATTCTTAAAATAAAAAAGCCCACAGAAAATATAATTTTCTAATGCTTCCGGGATGTTATTTTTCTTTAAATTTTCGTTTATCCTCTTAAAACTTCTCACAAAATCCTCAATTTTTTCTATTAACTCACTCTTAAATCTATCAAACCATACTTTTCCTCTTATTTTTAACTTTTTGTTGTATCTAACAGCAAATGTTCCCAGCACCCACTGCATTATTTTTGATAGATTTTTCCCTCTTTTGGGTCTTATAATAAAATGGCAGTGGGTATAAACAAATACGAAATTTAGAAGAGAGAATCTAAATTTCTTTTTTGCCTGTTTTAAAGTTAATAATAGCATTTCGCGGACGAATAGGGGCTTTAGTTCAGGTCTGTCCCTGTTAATTGTGCAGGTAATATAATACGCAGCCCCTTTTTTTAGTACTCTATTTCTTCTCATAAAAATCCTCCTTAATTTTAAAAAAGTATTTCTATATATTAATCACAAATTTTTGACACTTTTTTAAAATCGCTTAAAAAATAATGATATTTTTGTTGTCGAAAAG
>DAONLM010000169.1:0-6574 GCA_035406685.1 Spirochaetota bacterium | reverse complement strand
GCATGATCAGTTGAATTCATTTAGCATAGCAACTCTTATTAGAGAGTTGCTTGAAGTATATTTTGCTGGCATTCAAATTTATGGAGAAGAAAAATTTATGAAGATGATACAAAAACTAAAAAATGAGATAGAGGGGTTAAAGATAAAAAAGGCTTGTGTGGTGAAGGAAAGAGGACGAGATATCCCATGCTCAATGGAGGCTAACGACTACTTTTTACTCAAATTTAACTTAAATTTTTGCCTGACAGAGATAAAATTCTTATAAAATTAATGAAATGTCTAAAATTTGGCCATTCTATCTTTATTACTCAAAAATTACCCTTAGGCTAATTCTATCTTTTTCAATACCTAAAAATAAATTCACACCCGAATTTCTGTCTGAATATAATTTTTTTTGACAAAAAAGAATTGTTTTGATATAATGTTACCTTAAAAGAGTGAGTTTAAATATTTAAATAAAAGAGGTAAACAGAAAAATGTTGAATGTTAAAGAAAAAAAGATAATGATTGGCGAAAAAGAAGCAATTATCAAAATTGGTCAATATGCTTTGCAGGCTAATTCAAGCGTTGTTTTAACTTGTGGTGAGACAATGGTTCAGGCAATAGTTGTTATGGGAGAGGAAAATCCAGATCTTGATTTTTTCCCTCTTACAGTAGAATACAATGAAAATTTATATGCTGGTGGTCTGATAAAATCAAATAAATTTACTAAAAGAGAAGGAAAACCTTCTGATGAGGCAATTTTAAAGGCAAGGCTTATAGATAGATCTATAAGGCCAATGTTCCCAAAAGATTTTTATAGAGAGGTTCAAGTAATAGTAAATGTTTTATCAACAGACAAAACAAATCCCCATGATGTGCTCGGATTAACGGCAAGCATTGCCGCTCTTGCTGTAAGTGATATTCCTTTTGATTGTAACTTAGGTGGATTGAGACTTAGTAAAGTGGGTGATAAGTTTGTTATAAATCCTACTTATAAAGAGTGTGAAATGCAGGATTTTGAATTGGTTCTGGCTGGGAATAGAGAAAGAATAATAATGATTGAATGCGCATCTCAATGTGTATCAGATGAGATTATTGAAAAAGGATTTGAATATTCTTTTAAATATTTAGGTGATCTTGCTGATAAAATAGTAGAATTACAGAATGAATTCGGCAAGAAAAAGATAGAATACCATAAAAGAGAGATAAATCCAGAGATTTACGATAGAATTAAAGATATAACACTTGAAAGAATAGAAGATTTTTATGTAAAACTTGCAAATAAAGAGATAACAAAAAAAGATTTTAATAGAATTGTTCAGGAGCCAGTATTAGCAACATTTACTGAGCAGGAATTAACAGAAAAATATAAAGCAAAAGATATAATCGAGACAATTGATAAAATATTTAAAAAGTGTATAAGAGAGAATATTTTAAAACATAAAAGAAGAGTCGATGGAAGACAGATAGAAGAGATAAGAGAGATAGAGATAGCAATAAATCCAGTTCCAAGAGTTCATGGTAGTTCTATGTTTATGAGAGGAGAGACTCAAGTCTTAAGCATTTTAACATTGAGTCCTCCGGGTAATGAACAGATTCTCGAATCTATTGAAGGGGAATCAACAAAAAGATATATACACCATTATAATGCTCCGCCTTATTCAGTTGGTGAGTGTGGAAGATATGGAAGTCCGGGTAGAAGAGAGATAGGCCATGGAGCATTAGCAGAAAAGGCTCTTGTTCCGGTGATACCAGATCAACAGGTTTTCCCATATGTTATAAGGGTTGTCTCTGAAGTTATGGGGCAGAATGGATCTTCTTCAATGGCATCAACATGCGCATCAACTCTCTCATTGATGGCAAGTGGAGTCCCTATTAAAGAACCTGTTGCCGGGATTTCTATAGGATTAATAACAGATGAAAATGATATTAATCATTTTGTTACCCTAACAGACATAATAGGATTTGAAGATTTTGGTGGGGATATGGATTTTAAAGTAGCAGGAACTCGAAATGCAATTACAGCCATTCAGATGGATACAAAGATAAAAGGGTTAACCTTTCCTATAATAAAACAGACTTTAAAACAGGCAAAAGAGGCGAGAAATAAAATTCTTGATATAATGCTTTCTATTATTCCAGAGCATAGAAAAGACATAAGTGAGTATGCTCCTCGCATAGAAACTATTCAGATTCCAGTTGATATGGTTGGGAAAATAATAGGTCCTGGGGGTAAAATTATAAAACAACTAATAGCAGATAATGATGTTGAAATTAATATTGATGATTTTGGTAATGTAACTATTGCTGGTGTTAATAAAACAGCAGTTGAAAATGCAAAGAAGCAAATTATGAGAATTGCTTTCGATCCAAAAGAGGGAGAAATCTATTCTGGAAAAATAACAAGAATAATGGATTTTGGTGCGTTTGTGGAAATTTTTCCGGGCAAAGAAGGGCTTATTCATATATCAAAAATATCAAAAGATAGAATTAAATCTGTAAAAGATGTTTTAAAGGTTGGGCAAACAGTAAATGTTAAATTATTGGAAATTGATTATCAGGGAAGACTAAATTTTTCTATGATTTTAGACGAAACAAAATCTAAAAAATAGATCTAATAAAAGGGCGGTTAGCTCAGCTGGGAGAGCGCTTGCTTGACGTGCAAGAAGTCAGAGGTTCGATCCCTCTACCGCCCATTTTTTTATTAATTCTTCAAAAATTCAGGATTTTTTATGGGATTTAGAGAGACTCTTTTCAGAAGATTGGGAAGAGCAATTTATGACTATAATATGATATCAAATAATGATAAAATATTAATTGCCTTTTCTGGTGGAAAAGATTCTTTTACACTTCTTCACTCACTTAATGTTATGAGAAAAAAGGCTCCTGTTAATTTTGATCTTTTTGTATGCATTGTTCACTCTGGATTTCCCGGTTTTGATACAAAAGAGATAGAAGAATGGCTTAAAACTAACAGCTATGATTATAGAATAGAATATAGTAATATATATAAAGATGTCTTCTGTAATCCCATAAAGGCTAAAGATGGCTGTTTTCATTGTGCAAGACAAAGAAAATCAGTCTTATATAGAGTAGCAGAAGAGACCAATTGTAATAAAATAGCACTTGGTCATCATAGAGAGGATTTTATAGAATCTTTTTTTATGTCTATGATGTATAATGGAATTATTGAAACAATGTTGCCAATCTTTGACACAAAAAAGCATAAATTTAAAGTAATAAGACCTCTTGTTTATGTTTCAGAGGCAACAACAACAACCTATGCTTTACAGAATAAATTTCCAGTTACTCATTGTTATTGTCCTCTTCACGACAGAGATACAATGAGAAGAAAAAAAATAAAAAAATTCTTACTCGAATTTGAAAAAAATGATATAAAGGGACTAAAAGACAATATTTTTCATTCATTGACAAATATAAGTACAAAAAAAATCTTAGACGTAAGAATAAATCAAGAATTATCCAATTTAATAAAAAGAGATAATAAATGAAAAATTTAAAAGATTGTAAGGTTGCATTACTCGTAAATTTTATACCACCATATAGAATTCCTCTATATACTGAGATAGCAAAATATGTGAAAGAGTTAAAGATATTTATCTCAACTTATATGGAGAAAAACAGAAACTGGAAGGTTGAATACAAAGATCTAAATGTTTTTAAACAAAAATGTATTACAATTGATAGAACTCATAAACATCCTCATGGTTTTACTGATGAAATTTATATTCATATTCCATACAATACAATAAAAGAATTAGAAGAATACTCACCAGATATCATAATAAGTGGAGAAATGGGATTAAGAAGTATTTTATCAATGATATATAAAATATTCCATAAGAATACAAAGTATATACTATGGGCAACTCTATCAGAATACAGTGAATTAGGAAGAGGATTGTTAAGGAATATAATAAGAAAATGGCTCATACCAAAGGCTAATGCAATTCTTGTGAATGGTAATAGTGGCAAAAGATATATAAAAAAATTCAGGGTTTCTGATGAAAGATTATTTTTTACACCATATACAACAGATATTTCTAAGATGCTTGGACTTCCATTGGAAAAAGATAGTAAACAGGCAAGAAGAATGCTTATAGTTAGTCAATTGATAGAGAGAAAAGGGCTTTTTCAATTCTTTAATGCTCTCAATAACTGGGGTATAAATAATAGAGATAAAAATATTGAATTATTAATTGTAGGTGATGGGATATTAAGAGAAAAACTCGAAAATTTTATATTTCCAGATAATATATCAGTTAAATTTGTAGGGTCTGTCCCTTATGAAGAGGTTATAAATTATTACAAAGAGAGTGGGATATTTGTTTTCCCTACTCTTTCTGATGAATGGGGATTGGTTGTTAATGAGGCAATGGCATGTGGACTTGTCATACTCGGAAGTATTTATAGTCAGGCAGTAGAGGAATTAGTTGGATCAGAAAATGGCTTTACTTTTAGGCCAGATTGCGAGGATGAGATAATTAATGCAATATCTCAAATTATGACTTTAACAGAGGAAGAACTTAATATTATAAGAAAGAAGAATAGAGAGAAAATATCCTCTTTAACCCCAGAATATGTTGCTGCTAATGTTGCTAAAGCAATGGAGTTTGTTATTAATAAATTCTAAGTATCTTTTTTATAATCTTTAGTACTGTTATTTTTGGCGTAAGATCCATAAAACCAAAAATATTAGTAAAATGATCTATTATTCTTATAATACCGTGAAAAATGAATAAAAAAATAGTTATTATTAGGACAATTCTTATTATATTGATATTTTTTATACATAACTTATAAACTTTCTTTTTTATACTTAAAGGAAGTAATTGAATTATAAAAAGAGTAATAAAAAAAGGGAAAATAAAAATAACCAAAATATTATATTTAATTGCGTTAAAAAAATGTAAATGAGAAAATTCTATAAATGCTCTCGACATTCCACATAAAGGACAGGGGATATGAGTAATATTCATTAATGGACAGACAGAAAAATTATCTTCGCCGATAAAATATAAGCCAAAACTTAAAACAAAGATAGAAATTAATACCCATAATAAATTATGATTAAATATAAAAAATCTTATATCTCTTTTTGTTATAAAACAATCTTTTTTCATCTAAATATACTAAAAAATTTTTCCAAGAGATATGCCTTTTTTAAAAAAATATTATTTATTTTCTATCTCTTTTATAGCATCTTTTATTATTATCTCTTTTTCTAGTTTATTATTATAATAAATATAAAGTGTTCCATTATCTTTTTGATAGTAAGGGATTGGAATTTCCACACCACCTTTTGTCTTTATATTAAACAATATTTTTTCTTTTGCATCTTTAATTGTCTTAATTTTTGCCTCAAACCTAAATGGGAATGGTTTCTTAGGAAGAGTTAATGGTAAAAAACCCTCTATTTTTTCGCCATTAATTTCTTTATATATATTAACAGAAAAAATAACTGGCTTTGTCTCTTCAATAATTTCACTAATTAATGCTCCTTCACCAATTGATTGGGCTGTGATTAACATATCTTCATCTTTTTTATTAACAATAGTAAAATTAATATTATAAAAAATTTCTAATTCTTCTATTTCTTTTGATATTTCATTAAATTTCTTACCCACAAAATTAGGCAAAACTTTTTCTGTTTGATCTTTTATGCCATTTGAAATCCATAATTTTACTTTTTTAACTTCTCTTAATGGTGTCCCATCCGGGGGATCTTGTTTTATAATTCTTCCTTTCTCTACTGTATCATTAAATTCATAAATTGGTGTCTCAAAAGTGTATGGTATTTTTGTATTAATATATGTCTTATCCAGAAAATCTGCTAAATCAAATAGAGTATATCCTCTAAAATCTGGCAATGATTTACTGTGCTCTCCTAATGAGACACTTAAAAAAACAGTTCTTCCTCTTTTTACCAAGCTACCAGATGAAGGTGATTGATCAAAAACAACTCCTTCTGGATATGTATTTGAATATTTTGGCGAAACTTGAGAAACAAGTTTTTTTTCTGATATCTTTTCTAATGCTTTATATAGATAGTCCCCTTCTACATTTGGAACTTTTACAATATCTGTTGTAAATGTGAATAAAACAAAGATTAACCAGGAAACCACAAATATTAATATAATAGAACCAAAGAATGCATACCACATAATTTTTTTAGCTCTATCAGTATCAGAGTCATCAGGAGTTATCATAATTGTGGAAATTATTTTCTCTAAAATCTCCTTAAATTTTTCCATATTTATCCTACCTTAAATAAATTATGCCACAAAAATTTTTGATTTTGTCAAAAAAAGTCTACTATATATAAGAAATTAGATTATCATTTTTTAAAAAACCTGTCAAGGGCTTTAAGAGTAAAATAGAGTCATTTATCTCTCTTTTTCAAAAAATGGTATATTTAAAATTAGAGTTGCTTCTTTATAGTGAAAAATAATTCTAATTTAACAAAATTTATATTTTAATATTTATAAACAAATTTTTTTACTTTATGTAATTCTATTTTAACACAACTTCCACCTATAATTTTAATATTTTTTCTTATAACCACTTTATT
>DAONLM010000168.1:0-6643 GCA_035406685.1 Spirochaetota bacterium | reverse complement strand
GAAATACTCTTACCCTTTTTGTAGCATTTACACAGGGATAGTCTCTCTTTCTTCTATCCTCTGTTAAATGTTTTTTCTTTAAAAAAGGTAGCATTGTATTTATTACTTCCCTTATTATTTCTGATAATCCTTTATTATTTTTTTCTGTTAAGATTTTAATTTTACTAAATAAAGAATCATTTATAACAAAATCAAATTGTAGCATTTTATTTACCTCCAGTAATAAAAAATATTTCTATATATTAATCACAAATTTTTTGAGAAAATCCTTTACAAGTTTTATAAAAAATTTAAAAGATTTTTAAAAAAATAAATTTTTAATATCTTCTGTTTAATGCGGATTTTTGACAAACTATAGTTTTTTGGGTATAAAGCATAACTTTATTCTTGAAATTAATATTTTTTAAAACAAAGAAATTAAAAATTATTTATGAGAAACTAAAAACTTACTTACTGAAAAATTTCATATTTTTTCAGGATAATATCTTACTAAACTCTATTTTTTTAATTTAAAATTCAGCTACTAAAGATACAACAAAGAATTATTATCCTTTTACGGCCCCGCTTGTAATCCCTTTTATAATATACTTCTGCATAATAAGATAAAAGATAATAATAGGAGCTGCAGAGGTTACAAGAGAAGCAAGAGCAAGACCATACTCCTTACTGTATGCACCAAAAAAAGAGTATTGAGCAAGTTGAATTGTTCTTAACTCTTTACTCTGTAAAATAATCAGAGGTAGTAAGAAATCATTCCATATCCATAAAACATTAAGAATAACAATTGTCGCAGTTATAGGAGTTAGTAAAGGAAATACTATTCTAAAAAATATTGTAAAAGGGCCAGCACCATCAATAGCAGCAGACTCTTCTAACTCTTTTGGTATTGCTTTAATAAATCCATGATACATAAATATAGCCATTGGAGAGCCAAGCCCAATATATATCAATATCAATCCCCATAAGGTATTATTTAACCCCAACCCCTTAGCCGTCTCTACTAATGGCACCATTATTGATTGAAAAGGGACAACCATTGAAAAAGTAAAGAGTAAAAATATTATCCAACTAAGGCGATACTCATTTCTAACAAGAGCATAAGCAGCCATTGCGCTTGTTATAACTATTCCAACAACACTAAAAACAGTAATTATTAAAGTATTAAAAAAAACCCGCGGAAAAGTTACAAAATTTTTTATGATCTTATTATTTATTCTAACAGGGGTATTCCCAAAATTCCAGGCTCCAGAATAATTTTTATAAATATTATGCCATAAAGTAGAAAAAATATTTGAACTATACAGAATCTCTTTTAATTTTTCTTTTTCATTTTTTGATAGATCTTTTTTTAAATAATATCTTTTCTCATCTCTTAAAATGTAACACCTTTTAACATATTCTCTCTCTTCGTCATTTTTTAAAAAATTTAAAACTTTTATCTCAAAGTCTTCTTTATCTATTTTTGAAGGGATGGATTTATAAAGCCTTGGTAAAGCAAGTGTATTAATCTGAATCTCTGTATCATTTTTAAAAGAATTTAAAACAACAAGAAATACTGGAAGTAAAAAGAAAAATGCGAGTATAAACAAAAATACCTCAAAAATAATTAATGCTACTTTTTTTTGACTCTCAGAAAGTAATGATTTCCTTAAACCTGTTTTTACCATACTATACCTCATACATCTTTATTTTATAGTATATCCAAAAAAACATAAAAGTCAACTATTTTTTAAATTATAATATTTGTTTTTAAAAATATTCTATTATATATGAAATTAACGTTATTCTATACAGATATCCCCCTCTCCTTAAATAAGATATCACACTTTAAAATACAGATATCCCCTTTATATAATGTAATATAACGTTTTAATCAAAAAAAATTACTTATCCTCTCCAGAAAGACTTTTTATCATATAGCCTCTTCCTCTAACAGTATGAAGAAGTTTTTTATTAGAATCTTTATCTATTTTATTTCTAAGATAATTTATATACACATCAATTATATTAGTATAACTATCAAAATCCAATCCCCACACATTTTCTGCTATCATTGTCCTTGTTACAACAGTTCCGGCATTTCTCATAAGATATTCTAAAAGCATATACTCTTTTGTCGAAAGTGAGATCTCTTTATCTCCTCTTTTTACTGTATGATTTAAAAGATCCATCTCAAGATCATCAACTTTTAATTTTGTCACCTCTTTATTAGCCTTTCCTCTTAATAAGGCTCTAATCCTTGCAAGAAGTTCTTCAAATGAAAATGGCTTTGTTAGATAATCATCGGCTCCACTATCAAGACCAGTTACCTTATCTTTAACAGTATCCTTTGCACTAAGAATAAGAATAGGTGTATTAATATTTCTTTTTCTTACTTCAGAACAGATAGTAATGCCATCAATCTTTGGAAGCATAAGATCAAGTATAACAAGATCATAACTATTAGAATAGAGAAAATCCAATCCCTCTTTTCCATCTACTGCAATATCAGCAACATATCCCTCTTCTTTTAGCCCTTTTTTAATAAAATTTGCAATTTTAATTTCATCTTCTATTATAAGTATCCTCATTGCTTAAAATTGCCTCACCAACAAATCAAAGTTTAAATAATTTTTCTTTATAGTTTTCTACAAAATACTTTTTACCTTTTGACAGAATAGAATGTCCTTCTTTCTCAAGTCTCTCTTTTTGCCTCGCAATACCACCCGGATATTTTTCATTTAAAAAACCACCACTCTTAAGAGTCCGCCAGTATGGATTGATATCTTTTATACCATTATTTTCATCTTCTATACTTGCATTAGCAGCAATACAGGCAAACAAACCAGTAGTGATTGGACAACCAAGCGTAGCATTATACTTTTTGGCAAGAAATTCTCTTATTTCATCAAAAGTAATTACCTTACCTTCTGGCACCATTCTCATTATATCATCAATCTCTTTTGGAGAAGGGATTGCCACACTCCCCTTACCCCATCTTTTTTCCATCTTTTCTGAAATTTTCTCAACTCTTGGCAAATTCTTACTATTTAATAATTTTTCTTTCCAGCTTTTTTTAGATTTCATACATTTATACTTCTATCACCGATTTTTATAAAAATTTATTTTAGTTAAAAAATTTTTATTACTGATTACTTAAATATAATTTTTCCAATTCACTAAAATTTCTTACTTTCTTATAGGCTGGATCTTTGCTAAAATTTATTTTATCAAAGTCATAAACTTTAAAAAATAGAGATTTAATTTTATCTTTAAGAATCTTAATATTCATGGGATAATTTTTAATCGCCATCTGGGCTAAAATCTTCTCATTTTCATTCTTTTGATCAGCATAAAGAGCAACATACTGAGATAAATTAGGCACAACATTCTTTTCTATCTCATTTATTACATAATTTACAGCAATTATTCCCTCGTAAATATCCTCTATTGAGCCTTTTGAATCAAGATATAAAATCTCATTTGTAAGAATAATATTTTTATCCTGATTTATCATAAGTGGTAAATCCAGTTTTAATATGATATTTTTAACATACTTATTATTTAAATGCTTCTCATAATGAGTCTGAATCTCCTTAATAAGCACCTTTATATCTTCAACATTTGGCATTCTCTCCCCCTTAATTTAAAGATATTACCATTTCTTAATGGATTACCATATAATAAAGATATCATTATTAACCACAGTAATAATCATAACATAAAAGAGGAAGATTTTCAAATATTTTTTTTAATTTTTTAAAATTTGTATTTTTTCCTGTTCAAAAATTACCTCTAAATTATCCTTTTCACTAATATTACCAGCAATGATTTCTTTTGCAAGTAGATTCTCTATCTCATTCTGAATTGCTCTTCTTAAAGGTCTTGCACCATAAATTGGATCAAAACCAACATCCGATATATAATCTATTACAGAATCACCGAAATTTACATTGATATGTTTTTCTTCAAGTCTATTTTTCAAATATTTTAATTGCAACTTTACAATATCTCTAATATGCTCTTTGGTCAATCTATGGAAAATTATTATTTCATCGATTCTATTCAAGAATTCTGGTCTAAAAAAACCGTGAATCTCTTTTAATATTCTCTCTTTTACAACCTCTGTTATCTCGACATTCTCCTGAATGATATGAGATCCTAAATTACTTGTCATAATTATTATGGTATTCTTAAAATCAACTACCCTACCCTGATTATCTGTCAATCTGCCATCATCCAGCAATTGTAAAAGAATATTAAAAACATCTGGATGAGCCTTTTCTATCTCATCAAAAAGTATGACTGAATATGGTCTTCGTCTGACAGCCTCTGTAAGTTGGCCACCTTCATCATAGCCAACATATCCCGGGGGGGCTCCGATTAATCTTGAGACACTATGTTTCTCCATATATTCTGACATATCTATACGGGTCATTGCCTTAACATCGTCAAAAAGAAATTTTGCTAGCGACTTTGCAAGTTCTGTCTTACCAACCCCAGTAGGACCTGCAAATATAAATGAGCCTATTGGCCTATTTTGATCAGAAATACCAGCCTTATTTCTCCTTATTGCATTACTTACAGCAACTATTGCCTCATCCTGACCAATAATAGACTCATGTAAATGAGACTCAAGTTCTAATAACTTCTCTCTCTCTGATTGAAGCATCTTTTTTACTGGAATTCCGGTCCACATAGAGACAACATAAGCAATATCCTCTTCTGTAACCTCTTCTTTCAAAAGTTTGGTATCTCTATGAATCTCTTCAAGTTTATCAGATAACTCTTTAAGTTTCTTCTCAAGTATTATTCTATCCCCATATTTAATTTTACTTGCCTCTGTTAGATTTCCCATCCTGATGAGTTCCTCTTCTCTATTCTTTAAAATATCCAGTTCCTCTTTTACCTTTGCTATCTCTTCAATTAACCTTTTCTCATTATTCCACTGAATTTTCATTGCATTTGACTTTTCTTTTAACTCTTTTAACTCCTCTTCTACTCTTGCAAGTCTCTCTTTTGATAACTCGTCTGTCTCTCTTGATAGAGCTCTTTTTTCAATTTCAAGATTAAGAATCTTTCTTTCTATAATATCTATCTCTTCTGGCTGGCTCTCTATCTGCATCTTTAATCTACTTGCTGCCTCATCTATTAAATCTATTGCCTTATCTGGTAAAAATCTATTTGATATATATCTATTAGAAAGAATAACGGCGCTCACTATTGCATTATCCTGAATTCTTACCCTGTGATGAAGTTCGTATCTCTCTTTTAATCCTCGTAAAATCGCTATTGAGTCCTCCACACTTGGCTCTTTTACCAATAGAGGCTGAAACCTTCTTTCAAGAGCTGCGTCTTTTTCTATATGTTTTCTGTATTCATCAAGAGTTGTTGCACCTATACAATGGATCTCCCCTCTTGCCAGAGATGGTTTAAGAATATTTGACGCATCCATTGAGCCTTCTGCTGATCCAGCACCAACAAGGGTATGTAACTCATCAATAAAAAGAATTATATTACCCTCTGATTTTTCTATCTCCTGAATAACTGCCTTTAACCTCTCTTCAAACTCGCCTCTATATTTTGCACCAGCAACAAGCATTGCAAGATCAAGGGCGAGTATTTTTTTATTTTTTAGACTCTGTGGCACATCACCTTCAAATATTCTTTTTGCTAAGCCCTCAACTATTGCTGTCTTACCAACACCGGGTTCACCTATCAATACTGGATTATTCTTTGTTCTTCTTGATAGAATCTGAATAACCCTTCTTATCTCATCGTCTCTTCCTATAACTGGATCAAGTTTATTCTGCCTTGCAAGTGCTGTAAGATCACGGGTATATTTCTCAAGAACCCTGTATTTTGATTCTGGATCCTGATCAGTTACTCTCTGATTACCTCTTATCTGTTTTAAGGCAAGTAAGATATTGTCTTCATTAATTCCGAGTCTTTTAAATAACTGACTTACTCTATTATTCATCTTTAATAGAGCAAGGATTAGATGTTCTGCTGAAATATATTCATCATTTAATTTTTTCATCTCCTTTTCAGCATTGATAAACATTTTACCAGCCTCGACAGAGATTGAGGGATTTCTATTTATCTCTCCCATTATTTGAGGCTTTTCTTTTAATAATAAATTTATTTCATTTTTAATTTTGACTGCTCCAACACCAATTGCATCAAATAAAGGTGGTAAAATACCCTCTTTTTGCTCCAGTAAGGCATAAAGTATATGTTCAATATCCACTTCTGGATTATTATTTTGAATAGCAAGGGATGCTGCATTCTGAATTGCCTGTTGTAACATTATTGTCATTCTATCATAATTCATTTTTTATTCTCCTTCAAAAAATTTATTTTTTATAAGTTATAAATAAATTTGAAATAAGGCAATAGATTTTTAATCTTTTTTTAAATTTAATTATTGAGTACCTCTAAAAAACAGTTTTTTTAGGGCTATTTTCTTACCTATCAATTTTTTTAGAAAAATTATTATAAAAAATACACTTCGTTATTGAATCAGCGAATGACCTAAAAATGTCAAAATAAATTTTAAACAAATACTATTTTATTTTTAGGCAATTTTTTTTTAATTTTTTCTAAAAGTTGTAAAGGATTTTCTTAAAAATTTTGTGATTAATATATAGAAATATTTTTTTAA
>DAONLM010000167.1:0-6704 GCA_035406685.1 Spirochaetota bacterium | reverse complement strand
AACTATAATTTTGAGCATGAGTTACACATAGTCGTTAACTCTGCTATGAAGAAAAGACTGGAAAATATTGCAAGGATATTTAACATCTCTATTTCTGGACTTGTGGTATATATTTTGCAAATATATACTAATAGAGTAAAAAAGATATATTGTTTTGGCCCAGAGGATGGGAATAAATACGAAAGAATAGATGGGGCTGCAAGGATCCATGTGTATTTGTCAAAACAGGATTACAGATTTTTAAAAAAGATCCATGCTGATCTTAATTTTTTCAGCATGGGGGCTTTACTGAGGAGAATTATCCTACTTTTTTTGAAAGAGTATGAGAAACTTGGGATTACCGGGGTTGAGATGAAATGTAGTGTAATAACATTAAAGTTATTCTTGAGACTAACACAGATAAAAAAGTGGAATAAGAGTAGAGAATTATCCCACTTTTCCGGTAACACTACCCCATTTTACAAGGCAATTTACAACGATTGCTATCAAGTAGTTGGCTTTGAGACATACTATTGATAGTTTTTATTAAAAATTCTACTCAAAAAAGAAATACCTCTATTACAACTTTTTCTCAAATAAAATTGACCATAGGATAATTCTATTTTTTTAACTGCCTAAAAATAAAATCGTACCCCGTTACTAAAATTTTTGCTAAAAAAATAAAATATATTCTAATAGAAAGAGAAAAATAATACGAAATTATTAATAATTTTTTAAATTTTAATTATTAAAAATAAAAAGGTATTATTTAATGAAAAGATTATTAATCTTAATTATTTTATTATTCTCTTTTTATTCTTATTCCAAACCTACAAAAATGATATTTATTGAGCAAATATATAGATTATATGAATCAAATTTAAACACAACTCATACAGACCATAAGAGAAATATTTTTTGGTTGGAAAATAGTTTAAAATTGCCAAATATTCATCCAAGTCAGGCAATTGTCGTAACTAACACATGGGAAGAATATGTAAAATATAAAATTTTACTCAGATTTCATATATATTTTTTATTAACCAAAGAATATGTTGATTGGGGATGGGAATACGATAAAAGAGATGTTGTATTCTACAATATAGAATGGGCAAAAGATATAAAAAAAAGTTTTGAAATAGCAAAATCAAGATATGAGATAGCAAAATATTACTGGCAGGAGACTAAAAAATGGTCTAAATTAGCATATTCAAAGAAAATTCATATAGGATGGGAACAAATAGAAGATTTAAATTATGAAATAGAAAATAATAAATTTGATTATGATTATGATCTTATTATAGATATGAGATTAAAAGATCTTGAAAGAAAGACAAAAATAATAGATTCTTATCTCAATAATAATAAATAAAGGGTACCTTTAAAAACCCGCTTTTTTAGAAAAAAAATCATAATCGCTTAAAATTATTAAAATAATATTAACGTTAACAACTAACATTTTTTATATTAAATTATTCCTATGAAGATACTGGAGATACTTCCATTATTATAATTAATAACCCGGCCATTCCCAATTGATGGAAATCTTTTTTTGACAAAATAAAAAATTTTCGGTATATAATAATTATGATTTATATTACAAACTCTGAGAAAGAGACATTTGAATTAGGAAAAACAATAGCAAATAAAACAAAGAGTGGCTATATCTTTTTAGTAAATGGAGAACTTGGGGTTGGTAAATCTGTTTTAATAAGAGGCATTGCTGCTGGTCTTGGTATACAGGAACCAATGCCATCCCCAACTTTTACCATTGTTAATGAGTATATTGGTAAAGAAAAAATTTATCATTTTGATCTTTATAGAATAAATGAGCCTTTTGAACTTTTTGAAATAGGTTTTGAAGAGTATATATATTCTAATGCTGTGATATTTATAGAGTGGCCATCTAAAGCAGGGGATTTACTCCCTTCATCAGAGAGATGTATCAGGATAGATATAAAAATTAAAGATAATGATAAAAGAGAGATTATTATTGAGGGATTTAATGAAAAAGGATAACTTTTTAATACTCGATTCTTCTTCGAGTGTTTTAAAAATAGGTTTAAGAATAAATAATGAAAAAATCTCTCTTGACTATACTGATGATTTTAAGCATCTTGAAAATATAATTCCATTAATGGATAGTCTCTTATCCAAAATAGAAAATTCTAATATAAAAGATATACAAAATATTCTTGTTTGTAATGGACCTGGTTCTTTTACTGGCATAAGAATAGGACTTGCTACTGCTTATGGGCTCTATTCTTCTCTTGAGAATGTCATCTGTTATGGATTTAATATATTTGATGTTTATAATTATCTTATCAATCAAGATAATGCTGTAATTATCCCAATAATAGATGCAAAAAAGAACAAGTTTTATTGTTCTTTTATAGAAAAGAACAAAGAATATCAATATCTTGATTTGGAATTAAATGAAATAGTGACGATTATTGCTAAATTAAAAGAAGATAATAAAAATATAGTATTTACCGGAAAGGACTTTGGTTTGATAAGAGGACAAATACATATTGCTTATGAATATCTATATCCAGATGATTTTAAAGTAGATGATCTTATAAGTTTTGGAGAATATTTTCTTAACAATAATGAAATCAAAAAAAATTTTCCAGAGCCATTATATATAAGAAAGAGTGAGGCAGAAATTTCTTTACTGCATAAAAAGGGGATATTATGAAAAAAATAGTGATATTGATTTCTCTTGTTTTAACAATGTTATCCTGTTATCAGGAAAAAAAATATGTAAAAGCAAAGATTAATAAAAAGATCTATAAATTTGAACTTGCTGTTACAGATCAGGAGAGAGCCAAAGGCCTTATGTTTAGAAAAAAACTCGATAAAGATAGCGGTATGCTTTTTGTTTATAGTAGTATGAATTATTTATATTTTTATATGAAGAATACAATTATCCCACTTGACATTGCCTTTCTTGATTATAATTATAAGATAGTTGATATTCAATCAATGGAGCCATTGGATGAGACAACTATAATGTCTAAAAAAAAGGCAATGTATGCACTGGAGGTAAATAGAGGCTTTTTTGATAGAGTTGGTTTAAAAATAGGAGATAAAATAGAATTTATTACACCTATTCCATATCTTCTTGAATAAGAGATTTTATGAAAGATAAAGATTTATTTACACATAATAGAGATAAAGAGTTTACACTTTCTGAAAGATTAAGGCCAAAATCAATTGAGGATTTTATAGGTCAGCAAGATATAATAGGAAACAGTTCACTTTTATATAAAATGATAAAAGACGACAATCTATCTTCTTTTATATTATGGGGACCGCCTGGTAGTGGTAAGACATCAATTGCATCAATTATCCAACACAATACAAAAAATATCTGGGTTAGTTTTAGTGCTGTTGTATCTGGCATAAAAGAGATAAAAGAGATTATGGAACAGGCAGAAAACAACTTTATTTTACATGGTAAGAAAACTATCCTTTTTATAGATGAAATACATAGATTTAACAAATCTCAACAGGATGCATTTCTACCTTATGTTGAAAAAGGGACAATTATTCTTATAGGAGCAACCACTGAAAATCCCTCTTTTTCTATAATATCACCCTTACTTTCAAGAATGAGAGTATTTGTATTAAAAAAATTAAAAGATAGCGATATAGAACTTATGATTGAGAGATCAATCTCTTTTCTTTCAGAAAATGGGATAAAAATAAGTATTGATAATGAATGCAAAAATTTAATTATAAAGATATCTGATGGTGATGCAAGAAGATGTTATGGTTTAATAGAGATGGCTTTAAAATTTAATGAAGATAATAAAAAAGAATTCAATATTTCAAAAGAGATAATAGAGAGGGTGATTCAGGGTAGACTACCAAATTATGATAAAAAGGGAGATTATCATTTTGATTATATCTCTGCACTTCATAAATCAATGAGAAATTCTGATCCAGATGCAACTATTTATTATACTGTTAAAATGCTTGAATCCGGTGAGGATCCTCTTTATATTTTAAGAAGAATAATAAGATTCGCAAGCGAGGATGTGGGGCTTGCTGATCCAAATGCTTTATTGATATCCATTGCCGCAAAGAATGCTTTTGAATCTCTTGGGTTGCCAGAGGGGAATTTAGCAATAATTGAGGCTGCTGTGTACAATTCTCTTGCACCAAAATCTAACTCGTTATATATTGCTTATGAAGAGGCAAAAAAAGATATTCTTAAAAATCCAGATTTAGAAGTACCATTACAATTAAGAAATGCTCCAACCTCTTTAATGAAGGAGTTAGGATATGGAAAAGAGTATAAATATGCTCATGATTACGATATCCCTGTTACTGATATGCAATGTTTACCGGATGAATTAAAAGATAAAAAATATTATAATCCTAAAAATTTTGGATTTGAGGAAAAATTGAAAAAAAGGATTGAAAAAATAGAAGAGATTAAAAAAAGATTTAAAAAAGGAGAAAATAAATGACACTTTCCACTATTATTATAATTGCCCCCATACTCTCTTTTTCTGTAATATCAATAGCGATTATTATAGAAAGATTTCTATTTTTAAAAAATCAGAGCGTGAATGTTGATAAGTATAAATCTTTTTTACCAGTTAATTTTATTGGGCTTAAAGAGTATTGTTTACAGAATAAGAATAGTTTATTTAATAGTATGTTATTATCACTTTTCTCATCATCTTTTTTATCAAAGGCTGAAATGGATGAATATCTTGATAGTAATTTTACAAACATATATCTTAATATGCAGAAAAGGGTTAGTTATTTAGGAATTTTTGCAAAACTTTCTACATTACTTGGACTCTTTGGAACAGTAATAGGAATGATCAGTGCTTTTAATAATATTGTTGCAAAAGGTATAAGCAATGCCAGTATTGTCGCATCAGGAATATCAACTGCTTTAATTACAACTGCTGTTGGACTTGCTGTTGCAATACCTTCAACATTTTTTCATGATTTTTTTCAACATAAGATAGAAAATGAGATAAAAAAAATGGAGATAATCGTTTCTGAGATAGTGGCAGCATACATAAAAAAGAGAAAGGGTGAACAATGAGATTCAGGATAGAAAAGAATAAAAAGAGTGATATAGATTTGACTCCTATACTGGATATGATGTTTATAATACTCATATTCTTTATGGTAGCAGCAACCTTTGATCTGAATAGATCAATAAAAGTCTCATTGCCAAAATCTTTTGCAGGTGAGAGCAGCATTGAAAAAAATAAGATCATTATAGAAGTAGATAGAGAGGGTAAAATCTCTGTTAATGGAAATATTGTGGATATTTTAGAATTATCAAATGAGATTAAATCTTTCGATAATTATAAAGAATCAACTGTCTATCTTTTAGGAGATGACGAAGCAAACTATAGGGATATTATTGAAATAATAGATATTTTAAAACTTCTTGAAATAACAGATATTTCTCTTGTGACAGAGAAGAGAGAGGGATTATAATATTGGAGAAAAAATTTATTAAATTTTTAATAATATCTTTTGTTATACATCTCTTAGTCTCTTATTCGGTTTTTACATATTTTAATAAAAGTAGATTAGAGTTTAATTTTAAAGAAAAAAATGTGAATGTTGAAATCGCAAAAATCAATCGTAAAGAGATAAAAAAATTATATAAGAAAAAAAGGAGTAAACTTGGAGATGTAAAGAATATTGAAGGGTATAAAGGGAGTGTTTCAGAAAAGATTCTTGATCAAACCGTTGACTTTACCATATCTGATAGTGAATATACATATAAAGAGATAGAAGTGGATAAAAAAATTTTTGTAAAAGAGAAAAAAAATCTATTTAAAGATGAGGATCTTTCAAAATATAATAAAAATGATTTAGAATCCATGAATAAAAATGAGGCTTTATCTTTTTTAGATGGGAATAAAAGAAAACTTGTTAATAGTTATATTGATGAGTTGAAAAATCTTAATATAGAAGCAAATGTTAAATTTAAAGCAAAAATTGAGATAACAAAAGAAGGGGATGTTAATAAAATAGAGATTATGGAATCCTCTGGGGATATTACAAAAGATAATTATATTACTGAAATAATAAAAAAATGGAAGTTTGATGAGGGTGAGAAATTAATTCAAGTAGTTATAGTAGAGTTAAAATATCTTCTTGATTGAATGTTAGTCAAATTCTTTCTTTATAGAAAAGCAAAAGTCGATAAAATTCTAAAATTTAGTCTGCATAAAAAAAATCCAGCTTTATTTTTCAGAAATTAAAATAATCATAGTTAAAAAATATAGTTCTGTTTTTAGAAGAGAGAGTGGCTGATTTTATTTTTAGGCAACTTTTTTTAATTTTTTTCTCAAAAGTTGTAAAGGATTTTTTCAAAAATTTTGTGATTAATATATAGAAAATAATTTTTATAATAGTTGAAGGAGGATTTTTTATGAATAATATTCGTAAGATTTTAAAAAACTATAATTTTGAGCATGAGTTACACATAGTCGTTAACTCTGCTATGAAGAAAAAACTTGCATCTATCGCAAAAAAATTCAACATCTCTATTTCTGGACTCATTGTGTATATATTGCAGATCTATAGCAATAGGGTAAAAAAGATATATTGTTTCGGTCCAGAGGATGGGAATAAATACGAAAGAATAGATGGGGATGCAAGGATTCATCTGTATCTGTCAAAACAGGACTATCGTTTTTTGAAGAAGATCCATGCTGATCTTAATTTTTTCAGCA
>DAONLM010000166.1:0-6705 GCA_035406685.1 Spirochaetota bacterium | reverse complement strand
ATAACTTTATTATATTTTTATATGATACATCTTTTTCAGGAAGACCTAATTATAATTAAAAGAGGGACAGACCTGATCTATAACTATCATGATGTGAAACTATTTTTCATATAGATGTTAATAACTTACAAATTAAAATTTTGTTAGTATAAATAAAAATTTTTCGTTATATTCTATTCTAATTTTTACAATAACCATTAAGACAGTTTTTCTTTATTTTAATAGGATAATCTCCATTAAAGCATGCATAACAATACTTCTCTGGGAATTTAACAGATAATTTTAAATCATTTAATGGAAGGAAAGTAACGCTATCAGCCTTAATAAATTTAGCGATTTCCTCAGGTGGCATATTAGAAGAAATTAACTCTTTTTCTGTTGGTGTGTCTATGCCAAAAAAGCAACTTTTTTTTATCTCAGGACTTGATAAAAATAGATGAACCTCTTTTGCCCCACTATCTTTTAGCATCTGCACTATCTTAGATGAAGTGGTCCCCCTTACCAATGAATCATCAATAACTGCTAAAGATTTATCTTTTATGACTGATTGTAATGGATTAAGTTTAATCTTAACCCCTTCCACTCTTTTCTTTTGTTGAGGTTTAATAAAAGTTCTCCCAGTATAGTGATTTCTAATAAGCCCGAATTCAAAAGGAATGCCAGATTCTCTTGAAAAACCAAGAGCAGCAGAATTACCAGAGTCTGGAACAGGTATTACAATATCTATTCTATATTTATTTAATTTTGATAATCTTGCCCCCATTTTCATTCTAACTTCATGCACGGATTCCCCAAATACTATTGAATCTGGCCTTGCAAAATATATGAGTTCAAATATACATTGTCTAATAATTGTGTTATCTGTAAATCTTTTTTTCTCAATTGTCCCATTTTTACAGAATATAATTTCTCCCGGCTCTACATCTGTGATATCTTTTGCACCTAATAGATCAAGAGCATTTGTCTCTGAGGCAAAGGCGTATCCATCTTTAATCTTTCCATAAGAAAGTGGTCTAAATCCAAATGGGTCTCTAAATGCTATCAATGAATTATCATATAACATAAGAATAGAATATGCTCCCTGCAATTGTCGTAAACTCAAAATCAAAGATTTTTCAAAATTTGTATCAGGGATTCTTGCCATTAAATGAGCAAGTATCTCAGAATCAGAGGTTGTCTGAAATATAGAACCACTCTTTATTAGATCTTCTTTAATTAATTCAGAATTTGGGATGTTTCCATTATGAGCAATTGCAATCTCTCCTTTATTAAATCTAAAAACAAGAGGTTGGGCATTTACAAGATTTGATTCTCCACATGTCGAGTATCTAACATGTCCAATTCCAGCAATACTTTTTTCTTCAAAAGGTAGAGATTCAAATAACTCTGAGGAGACAAGGCCATTCTTCTTTATAACTTCTATTTTATTATTTTTAATAAAAGATATGCCACAACTTTCCTGTCCTCTATGTTGGAGAGCAAAGAGTCCTAAATAGAGATCTTTAATGATCTGTTCTGACTCTTTATTTAAACATATGCCAATTATTCCACATTCCTCTTTTAATTTATCAAACATAAAAAATCCTTTAAAACTAAATTATGATTTTTTAAGATCCAAAATAGCATCTTCAACAGTATCAACAATAGAAACTATATTATGAATCTTTGAAATTTTAAAAAGAATTTCATTATCCTTTTTAACTCCAGAAATTATTGCATTCTTTTTAAAATCCATACACTTTTTTAAGCAGTTTATTATGCCGCCAAGACCCGTAGAATTTATATTATTCATATTTGATAGATCAAATACAAAACTATTAAAATTAATAAAAACATCTTCAAATTTCTTCTTCAGATCATTTGCTGTAAAAGAATCTAAATTCCCTGTAATCTTAAATACTAAAATTTCGTCTTTTTGATCTAAAGAAATAGCCATTAGTTACCTCTGCATATTTTATCCTTAACTTTTTAAGATTGATTCATAATTTTTTAACATTGATCTATCACTGGTAAAATACAAAAAAAAATTATTTTTGTCAAAAAAAAGAGATTAAATAAGAAATCTATCTTGACAAAAAATATATCTTTGATATATAGTAAACAGCCCTGCGGGGTTGGTGATAAGGAATTGTTTACTGCTCAAACTTTTATTTTGGGATTCCTATATTATTTTGCGGCTTATATGCTTAAAAGGTTGTCCTTTTAAGAAATAAAAAGCAATTTTGCGGAAACCCACCTGGTATAACCGGGCGTTAAAACTATCCTTAACCACGGCTTTCGCGGGGCCTATTCTTTTTTAAAGCCATCCTTCCAGTTAAATCGTGTAGTATTTGGTAAGTTTATAGATTTTTCTATAAATGAGAAAAGCCTCTTATAATCCCCTTTCTTGAATTTTGAGTAACTTAAATCAATTATAAATTTATTAAAGCCACTCTTTTTTAATTCACTCACTTTATCTATAATAGAAAAAGGGTGCTCTGGTATAACAAAAGAAAATTCTTCATTGTTAATTAAATAAAAGCCATTATTTCTTGAATCAAAAAAATAGTTAAATTTATATTTCTCTCTTAGGTTAGTTCTTATCTTAAATAAAAGTGGAAAAGAAAATATTGTAATAAAACATAGATTTTTATCCAATGCAGATGAGAATATGTTCTTTTTATTATTCTCAAGGGGAGAAATAAAGTAAGATATCCCATTCTCATATAAAAATTTAATGGCAAAACTATTAAATGTATAAAGATATTCACCGCCGATTAATTTAATATTCTCTATTTTTTTAAAAAGATTAATATGAGCAACATTGTTTATAATATATGTATCAAAATTTAATTGTGATAATTTATCAATATTTTCAATAATAAAATTTTCATCTTTATCATAGTAAAGCGGTGATAAATAAAAAATTATCTCATTAGCCTTATATGGTGTTTTATTATTTATAAAATAGTCAATATTCTTTTTATTAAAATCAACAATAATCTTTTGAGGTTTTATGCTTAATGTATTATAAATATCCTCTGCATCATCTATTTTTACATAAATCCCATCTTTTAAAAAATTTTCTTTTTTAATTTTAAAATTCTCAAAAGGGATCTCATTGATCCCGGGATGTCTTTTAAAATTAGAAAGATTATTTGGGATAACTCTTTTATATTTTATCTTCTCACCACTTTTTTCTATAAGATATATCCTATCGCCTATCTCAAATTGATTATTCACATGCAAAATAAAAAAGTCTGGATTATTATCATCAATAGTAACTTTTGTTGACTCTCTAAAATTATCTTTATTACTATGAACTCTTACAATGTCGTTATTTTCTAATTTAATAAAACTCTTTGCCTTTGCCCTTCCATTTTCAATACTAATAATCTCACCGGCAAGTTTGCCAATCTCTCCACTATCTTTATCATTAATAAAATCCATATTAAAATCATCAAAATAAAAAATTGTCTTATCGCGAGCTAAATCATTTTCAAGAATCTCAAGAGATTTATTTATAGCATGGTCTCTATTTTGATAATTATCAATAAGATATCTGTATGCTCTAACAACCGTTCCGACATATCTTGCATTCTTCATTCTACCTTCGATTTTAAGGCTATTTATACCAATCTCTATTAAATCTGGAATTTTTTTGATAAGCATTAAATCCTTTGTAGAAAAAAAATAGCCACTACTTCTATCATCGCCTGTATACAATCTTCTACATGACTGAGTACATCTACCTTTATTTGCAGACCTTCCACCAAAATAACTCGAAAACAGACATAAACCAGAAACAGAGACACATAACGCACCATGAACAAAAACTTCCAGTTCAATAGAGGTATTCTCTCGTATTTTTTTTATTTCAGAAAAAGTGAGTTCTCTTCCTAAAATAACTCTTTTTGCCCCATTTTTTGATAAAAAATTAGCACCCTTATATGAAGATATATTCATCTGCGTTGAACAATGAATTCTTAAATCAGGATAGTATAGATTTATCATTCTCAATAGTCCAAGATCCTGAATTATGACAGCATCAATCTCAATTGTCTTTAAATATTTCAAGAGATTATAAACACTCTTTAATTCCTTTTCCTCAATAACAGTATTTAGAGTCAAATAAACCCTTTTTTTTATTTTATGAAGATTATAAACAATTGCTTCAAGTTGTTTATAACTAAAATTTTTTGCTCTCAATCTTGCATTAAAATCTTTTAGTCCTAAATAGACAGCATCAGCCCCTTCTCCAATTGCAGCATCAAGAGCATCCGGAGATCCAGCAGGAGCAACAAGTTCTATCTTATAACTCATTTTTCTCCTCTTTTAATATCTCATACATCTTTTTTGCTTCACTCTTTGATATATTTTTTTCTTCTATTTTTAAAATTTTATAGGTCACTGTTTTAAATGGGAATTTTATGGTGAGGATATCCCCCTCTTTTATATTTGATGATGGCTTTGCAATTTTACCATTGAGTAAAATCTCATTATCCTCTATGCTTTTTTCTGCACTGCTTCTTGTTTTAAATATTAATGAGATTTTTAAGAATTTATCGAGCCTCATTGTTGTACTCCTTAAATCTTTTTATCATAATTTCTTTAACATATCTTCCCATCTCTTCATCAGAATTGAAATTTTCTGGATATACTGGATCCATTATATCAACATCTACTTTACCGGGATTTATAAGTAGACTTGTTGGATTATTTCTCTTATATAAATTTAAAAATAAAACAGGAACTATTGGAATATTTGCTTTTCTTGATAAAAAAAATGCACCATATCTAAAATTACCAATGTTACCATCCCTTGTTCGTGTCCCTTCTGGCATAATTAAGATATTTCTTATTTTATTGTGTAAAATCTTTTCTGCCTCTTCAAAAGAGTGTTTTATACTCCCTTTACTTTTTAAATCTATTGGTATCTGTCCGAATCTCTTTATAAACCATCCATATATTGGTTTATCAAAATGCTCCTTTAACTCAATGCCTCGAGGGTATCCGGGTAAAATTGTTCCACAGATAAAAAGATCAAAGAAGCTCACATGATTTGCCACATATATGACAGGGAAAGGTATAACTTTATTTTTATCTCTTAATACTGGAAATATAAATACACTTCGACTTATGAGGATACATGCAAGCCTTACGAGTGGATTATAAAATTTTTTTGGGACAAAAAGGCTTATCATAATCAAAAAAAATATTACAATAAAAGCTGTTATCCAGAAGTTTATCCATAGAATAATAGAAAGTATATATTTTAAAAATTTCATCATACAACCAGACTTATCTCTTTAGGTTTTATACTAATTCTAATAGGAGAAGATCCAAAAAGTTCACCATCTGGCATTAATTCGAATTCCGGGGTAGAATATATTTCTAAATAATCTGTTTTAAGATAGAGACAACCTTTATCTTTTATATGTTTACCCTTAAATGTTTTTAAAAATCCTCTTAAGAATTGAAATCTATTTATTTCATAAAGAACAATTATATCCATGAGTCCATCATTATATTTTGCTTCAGGTGCAACCATAATTCCACCACCAGTGTATTTCGTGTTTGAAACAGTTAAGAAGTAGACCTTTTCTGATTTAAATTCTTTCATCTCACCGTTTTGGTCCCTAAATTTCAAAACAGTATTATAAGGTTTAAAATTACCAATTGCTGTAAATATGGTTATAGCATAACCAAAAGCCCCCAATTTTTTTGTCCCTTTGCTTATAATATCCTTTACAACATCAGACACAAATCCCATACCAATGACATTGATACAATAATATTTAAAATCTCCACCTATCTTTTCAACAAATAACAAATCAAACTCTTTTGGTGCAGTCAAAGACTTATAATTATTGATTGCATCTTTTATACTTCTTATTTTAAAATCTCTTAAAAGAGAATCCCCACTACCAGAAGGCAATGGAAAGAGAGGAAGTCTTTTATCTTTTGGAATTTTAATGAGAGAATTTGTAATTGAAGAGATCGTTCCATCGCCACCTATACTTATTATTAAATCATTCTGATTCTTTGAATGAATTTCCTTTACTTTATCATCGACGTCTTGAACATTTTTTGTCTCAATAACATCTATACTTTCAAATAACTTTTCTTTTAATAAAAATTCATAATAAAGAGAAAATCTTTTTTTTGCCTTGCCACCGCCTGCATTTGGATTGTATATTATAACTGGCTTCTTATAATTTAAATTCATAGGTCTCTCCATTTATAATTAAGTTTTTTGTATTATACTAAAAGTGATTTTTATTGTCAAAGAATATGTTATGTTAAATTAAAATATGGGTGTGATTTTATTTTTAGACAATTAAAAAGATAGAGTTATGTTACGGTTAATTTTGTTTGAGAAAAGATTGTAACTAGGATAATTTATTTTTTTTGGTAAAATTTAAAATAAATTCTTTCAATAATATGTCTCAAAACCTACTACCTGATAGCAATCGTTGTAGATTGCTTTGTAAAATGGGGTGGTGTTGCCGGAAAAGTGGGATAATTCTCTATTCTTATCCCATTTCTTCATCTTTGTTAGTTTTAAGAATAACCTTAATGTTATTATACTACATTTCATCTCTACGCCGGTAATCCCAAGTTTATCATACTCTTCTAAAAAGAGTAGGATAATTCTCCTCAATAAACAACCCATGCTGAAAAAATTAAGATCAGCATGGATCTTCTTCAAAAATCTGTAATCCT
>DAONLM010000165.1:0-6756 GCA_035406685.1 Spirochaetota bacterium | reverse complement strand
TTCTATTCTTTTTGAAAACGCTTCTTCCCCCTCTACTTCAATCCCAGCAAAATATAATTCCAAAAGTTCCCGTATAAGAATGGCAATACTGAATGAATTAATATGGTCATGAACCAATTTTAACTCATTATACACCTCTTCTGGAATATAGATTCTAATCCTGTGGGTGGCATTTATAAATCTATAATCTTTATCCCTCCTTTTTTCAAAAAGATGCTTTCTTTTTAATACTGGAAGCATAAAGATTATAATTT
This sequence comes from Spirochaetota bacterium, assembly GCA_035406685.1. Classification (GTDB taxonomy): domain Bacteria; phylum Spirochaetota; class GWE2-31-10; order GWE2-31-10; family MWDO01; genus DAONLM01. The sequence continues at coordinate 6,502 of DAONLM010000165.1, read as the reverse complement.
CCCTTATTAAAGTAGAAAGATCTTTATCTTTCTTATTTTTTAAATTATTAATTTTTTCAAACAGATCTTGATTTAAGACGAAATCGAATTCTTTCATAACTTATACCTCCTCTTAAAAAATTATTTTCTATATATTAATCACAAAATTTTGACAAAAATTCACAATCGCTGAAAATGATTAAAATAATATTACTTATTATTCTTCCAGCAGGGATGCTTGAAATAAGTCCAGCAAAAATACTGGAATAACTTTATTTTTCAGCGATTTAAGAAAAGTGTCAAAATTTTTGAAAAAATCCTTTACAACTTTTAGAAAAAAAATTAAAAAATTTTTCCTAAAAATAAAATTGCACCAGAAAAAATAAAAATGTGGAATTTTAGATTATTATTGACAATTTGAGAAGAGAATAAAAAAGACTTAGATTCCAAGAATAAAGAGATATAAAGCAAAGGTGAATAAGGTGGACACCATCTATCCACATCTATTTCATCAAACATAATAAGTATTTCCTCTATCTTGACAAAAATTTCTATCTTACTGAGTTTCAATTTTTATAAATTCAGTCAATTTTTATTTATTATCAGCATTTATACTCTCTCAAAATAAAAATACCTCACGATATATCTATCTAATTTAAATTTTACTTAAAATAAAATCATCTTTAATTAAATATTAAGAAAAAATATGTCGAAAAAATCAGCATGAAAAAAATTATAATTTTTGTAATTTTATTTATAAATATATTTTTTTATGGATTTGAAGAAGAGGGATACGCCTCATGGTATGGACCAGATTTTCATGGCAAAAAGACTGCCAATGGAGAAATATTCAACACTCATGACTATACAGCAGCTCATAAAAGTCTGCCATTTAATTCAATAGTAAAGGTGATATCTCTTGAAAATAACAAAGAAGTAATCGTTAGAATAAATGATAGAGGTCCATTTGTAAAAAACAGAATAATAGATCTCTCAATGGCTGCAGCATATACCTTAGACTTAATAAAAAAAGGAACAATGAAGGTAAAAATAGTTTTACTCGAAAAAGGTGATAATAAATATCATAAATATACTAACAGAAAATATACAATTCAGATAGCATCATTCAGTAAAGAGGAGTTAGCAATTAATTTTAAAGAAAAACTGAAAGAAAAATCAATAAATGTTACAATAAAAAAGATAAAAATAAATAACAATGATTATTTCAGAATAATAATGGAGAATCTTAACTACTCAGAACTTCAAATATATAAAAGAAAACTTTATGAAAATGGAATAAAAGAATTTAAAATTAATCAAGAATAAAATTAATTCATTTTTAAAATAGATTATTATAAAAAATTTTTCTCTGTTATTTCTTTCCTAATATCTTCTAATTCTCTCACAATCTCTTTTCCAAAATAATACTCAATCTCTTCTTTAACCCCATCAAATAATATTTCTCCTCTCCCAGCACAAATTAAACTGTTATCCAGAATTTCATTAGAAGGCCTTAATATACCATTTTCGAAAGTTATAGGGAATAATATACCTACCATGGGTTTTAATATATGATAATCAATATTATTGTCTAAACAATAAGAATGAATAGCGCAACCTCTTTTATCTTTATTTAGAAAAACACATTTTCCATATAACACTTCAGTTCTTGTATATTTACCACTCGGAAACTCTTTATCTATAATATATTCACTCTTAAACCAGTTTTCAAATTTTACACCTATAATACTCTCAAGTTTATCTTTATGTTCTTTTAATCTTATTACATTATCACTATCAATATCAGCACCATAGGAACAACATATATCATTACAAAAGTCAGACTTTAAACAATTGGTAAAATATTTATATTGAAATATAGAAACATCCACTTTCTCTATGACTGGATTTCCATAAATAGAATTATATTTCTTTTTTAAATTTACTATTTTCCCCATATTTTATAAAATATTAAAATTCTCCTTTTATTTAAGTTTACATAAAAAGGTAAACAGGGGATATCCCCTGTTTACTTAAAAAATATTCTTACATTTCACTTAACTTCTTATAATAAGAATGTTTCTTCTTCTTGTCTTCTATTGCAAGTTTATAAAGGTTTTCAGCAACATCCGGATAGAGCTGTTTTAAAGCCTTATATCTTGTCTCATTCATTAAGAAATCCATCATATCAGTTGTAGGATCTTTTGATTCATAAATAAATGGATTCTTACCCTCTTTTGCTAAATCTGGATTATATCTATAAAGTGGCCAGTACCCAGACTGAACTGCTAATTTTTCTTCTTCAATTGACTTACCCATACCAGTTGCTAAACCGTGATTGATACATGGAGCATAAGCAATTATTAAAGATGGGCCTTTATATGCTTCTGCTTCAAGGAATGCTTTAACTGCCTGATTTGGATTAGCACCCAATGCTATACTTGCTACATAAATATAGCCATAACTCATTGAGATTAATCCTAAATCTTTCTTACCTACTCTTTTCCCTGCCTCAGCAAATCTTGCAATTGCTCCAATTGGGGTAGACTTTGATGCCTGTCCACCAGTATTAGAATAAACCTCTGTATCAAGAACAAGAACATTGACATTTCTATTCATTGCAAGAACATGATCCAATCCACCATATCCAATGTCATAAGCCCATCCATCTCCACCAAAAGCCCATATAGATTTATCAACAATAAAATCCTGTAATTCTATAAGTCTTACAACAACTTTTTTAGTATCACCGGAGACTTTGTTAATCTCTTTTGCAAGAAGTTCTTTAACCATACTTGAATTCTTTAATGCCTCATCATCAACATTATCCCAGATTGAAAGGGTTTTTTGTAAAGCATTCTTTAAGTCTCCAGAAATAGACATTCCAATGGCCTGATTTATAAGGCTCTTAAGCAATTTTCTATTTGCATCAACTGCAAGTCTCATACCAAAGCCATATTCTGCATTGTCCTCAAATAGAGAGTTACCCCACGCAGGTCCTCTACCATCTTTTGTCACACAGTACGGAACAGTTGGGAATGTGCCACCATAAATTGAGGAACATCCAGTAGCATTGGCAATGATCATTCTTTCGCCAAATAACTGAGTTACAAGCTTAACATAAGGAGTCTCACCACATCCCTCACATGCCCCAGAAAATTCAAAAAGAGGCTTTCTAAATTGAGTCCCTTTGTATTGGGTAATCTGTGTGCCATCTGTAATATTATCAGGTAAATTATCAAAGAATGCAACATTATCATTCTCACCGGCTGCTCTTTCTTCTGCAATCTTTCTAAACTCAAGAGCCTTCTTATCACTATCTTTTGCCTTACCAAGACAGGAGTTAACACAGTTACCACAACCAGTACAATCTTCGATATATACTTGGACTTTATACTGTAGATTTTTATCGTTCTTTGTATTAGATTTAATAGTTTTAAAAGTTGATGGTGCATTCTTCAAATCATCTGGATTAATCTGTTTTGATCTTATTGCTGCATGTGGGCATACCAAAGAACACATATTACACTGAATACAATATTCAGAATTCCAGTGAGGAACCTCTGGAGCAATTCCTCTCTTTTCAAGTTTTGTCGTTGCAGTAGGTATAATACCATCAAATGGCATATGAGATACTGGTATCTCATCACCTTTAAGATACATAATTTTTTCAATGATATTCTTTTCGAATTTACCCGCATTATCAGGGATCAATTTTGGTGGAACAAATGATTTCTTAATTTCAGAAACACTTGACGGAACTTTTATCTCTGATAAAGCCTCTTTTGTCTTATCAACTGCATTCCAGTTCATTTGAACAATATTCTGTCCCTTCTTACCATAAGTCTTCTCTATATATTTCTTAATAAGATCAATTGCCTCTTTTTCTGGTAAAACACCAGAGATTATAAAGAATGCAGCCTGCATTACTGTGTTTATTCTTTTACCAAGCCCAACTTCTTCTGCTATCTTTAAGGCATTAATATTATAGAATTTTATCTTTTTATTTATAATTGTCTCCTGCATATCCCTTGTAAGATGATCAAAAACCTCATCATTTGGCCATTCTGAATTCAAAAGAAAGATTCCACCCTCTTTCAACTCTTTCAACATATCGTATCTTCCAATATATGCTGGATTATGACATGCAACAAAATCTGCTCGTGTTATCAAATATTGAGATTGAATCTTACTCTTACCAAATCTTAAATAAGAAATTGTTATACCACCAGATTTCTTTGAATCATAGGAAAAATATCCCTGAGCATTCATATCAGTATAGTCACCAATAATCTTTATAGAATTTTTATTAGCACCTACTGTTCCATCAGAGCCCAATCCCCAGAAAATACATCTTACAATATCTTCTGGCTCTGTAACAATGATATCTTTAACTTTAAGAGATTTTTTGGATAGATCATCTTCAATTCCAACAGTAAAACCATGGAAGCATTCACCATCAAGATGATCATATATAGCCTTAACCATTGAAGGTGTAAACTCTTTTGAAGAGAGTCCATATCTACCGCCAATAACTTTAATATCTGTTTTACCCTTTGCATTTAAAGCAGCAACAACATCAAGATATAAAGGTTCACCTATTGAACCAGGTTCTTTTGTTCTATCAAGAACAGCGATTTTTTTAACTGTCTTTGGAATAGCATTTACAAAATTTTCAATTGAGAATGGTCTATAAAGTCTAACCTTTACAAGTCCTACTTTATATCCTTTTTTATTTAAATAATTGATAGTCTCTTCTATAGTTTCACAACCAGACCCCATTGCGATAATAATCTTATCAGCATTAGGATCACCAACATAATCAAACAATTTATATTTTCTACCAATCTTTTCAGCAACCTTATCCATATATTTTTGAACAATCTCTGGAGCAGAAGCATAAATAAGATTGGTTGTCTCTCTTCCCTGAAAATATACATCAGGATTTTGAGCAGCAGTCTTACAGGTTGGTCTTTCTGGATTAAGAGATCTTTTTCTAAAATCCTCAATATATTTCATATCAACAAGACTTAACATTGTTTCATAATCTATAAGATCCACTTTTTGAATCTCATGAGAAGTTCTGAATCCATCAAAAAAGTTCAAAAAAGGAATTTTTAGTTCAAGAGTAGCAAGATGTGAAACCAATGCTAAGTCCATTACCTCCTGAATAGAATTAGCAGCCATCATTGCCCAACCAGTATTTCTACATCCCATAACATCTGAATGATCACCAAAAATAGAGAGTGATTGAGCAGCCAAAGATCTTGAGGAAACATGAAAAACAGTTGGTAGCATTTCTCCAGCGATCTTATGCATATTTGGTATCATAAGAAGTAAACCCTGACTTGCTGTAAAAGTTGTTGCCAGTGCACCACCAGAAAGAACCCCATGTACAGCACCAGCAGCTCCTGCCTCTGATTGCATCTCAATAACGTCTACAACCTGTCCGAACATGTTTTTTTTACCCTGAGAGGCCCAGGCGTCACAATATTCTCCCATTGTAGAAGATGGTGTAATAGGATAAATTGCAGCTACTTCACTAAAAGCATAAGCAACATGAGCGGCTGCAAAATTTCCATCAATAGTTTGTTTGTTTGTATTAGCCATTTTTTTTCTCCTTTTAAAATAAAAATTTATCGTGTCAAAATTCACCTTAATAAAATATATCGAGAATTTTTACATTACTTACTTGTATTAAAGGTGAGATTTATTACTTTTTCTTAATTTAATTTATTAAACTTAAAAATTCTCGACATATAAAAGGCTTATTCTGTCCTTAATAATTATAAGGTAAAATATTATACTACTAATTTTAAGATTTTTCAAGAAAAATGTTATATTTTTTTAATCTTTATATAAAAAAAATAATTTATTTTTAAAGAAATATAATAGATCTTCCTAAAACAAATTTTTAAAATTACAGAGTTTTCCTAAGAAAGTTTTTTAATGAGATAAAGAAATAGAAATTTCAGGCAAAAAATTAATTTCCATATAAAAATTTAATTAATAATAGGTCTCAAAACCGATAACCTGGTAGCAACTGTTATATATAACCTTGTAAAATGGCCTGATGTTCCCATTGAAGTGGGACAATTCTCTACTCTTCCACCATCTTTTTATATTTATGATAGGGTACTTCTTTTTAAGATATTGATACTCCAAAGACTTTATAATATCTCTGATGATGAAATTGAATACCAAATCAACGATAGATTGAGTTTTATGAGATTTTTGGATTTATCTTTAGCAGATGATGTACCTGACAGCAAAACTATATGGTTATTCAAAAATAAATTAGCGAACTCTGAAGTGGATAAAGAGTTATTTGATATTTTTAATAAGGAATTAGAGAAAAAGGGTTTACTGATAAATGAGGGGACAATAATAGATGCAAGTTTTGTAGAGGTTCCGAAACATAAGGAATAAGAAAATAGGAAAAAATCAAAAGTAAGAGCGAGAGTTGAGCATGTATTTGGCTTTATAGAGAATAGTATGAATGGGTCTTTTATTAGAAGTATAG
>DAONLM010000164.1:0-7063 GCA_035406685.1 Spirochaetota bacterium | reverse complement strand
GTTGATATTTGTTAAGAGTTATCTTAAGGGGATACCATGTATTTTTATTAATCATTCTACTGATTTAAGTATTAATCTGGTATCACTCATAACTAAAAAAGTAGTAAAAAAGATTAATAATGCACATAAGGATATTATATATAGGGTTATTTATTCGCCAGATGGTAAATATATTGTTACCTCTTCTTTTGATGGATCTATAAAATTATGGACAAAAGATCTTAAATTTATCAAGGTTATTAAGGATGTCTCAAATATTTTTAGTACTTTTGAATATCATGTTGCCCAGATGGCTTTTTTAGATAATAATACCTTGATATGTGGTGGCTCTTATTCTGAACTTTATGATAATTTCTGGTATAGGCCTATTTTTAAGATAAATATTCTTACTGGCAAAGAGGAAAAAGCCTATTTTCATACAAATACTATTTTGAGTATTGCTATTTCAAAAGATAAAAAGACAATAGTAAGTTCTGGAGGAGATAATAGTGATTTTTTTATTTATGATACAGATCTAAATTTAAAACATTCTATAACAGGTAAAGGTAATGCTGTTTTTGCAGTTGGGTTTAGTTATGATGGTGATAAGATATTTTTTGGTAATACTAACTATGATACTCCCTATAAAGGGAAAAATCCAATAGAGAGATCTTTTTCTTTAATAAATAAAAGAGTTGAAAAATATAGTAATGAGAAATATAAAAATATAAAATTAACTCATAATAATATTACATTAAAAAAGAGTGAGTATGCCTATGATAATAGACTATTTGTAGGCGATAAGACTTTCACTCTACCAAAGATAAATGATTCTGTTACTGTTTTTAGTTTTACTGATGATGGGAAGTATATAATTGTTGGTGGGCATTATGGCTTTTATAAACTTGACAGTAAGACATTAGAAATTAAAAACGAATTTATTGGACATAATTCATCTATATGGTCTATTGCAATTTCTCCAGATAATAAATTCCTTCTTTCAGGTAGTGCTGATCAAACCATGAAGATATGGGATATAGAGTCTGGTAACCTTTTATGTTCTATATTTATTGGTTCTGATAATGAATGGATAATGTGGACAGAGAATGGTTATTATAATGCCAGTGTGAATGGGGATAAGTATATAGGATTTCATATAAATCAAGGACTTTTCAAAGAGGCTCTTTTTTATGGTTCTGATAGATTTTATACCCAATTATATAAGCCAGATGTGGTTGAGAATATTTTTATCACAAGAGATGAGAAAAAGGCTTTAGAGTTATCACAATCAAAAGATAGTTCTATTAGTAAAAATTATGATAATATAAGAGATGTTTATCCGCCAGTTATAGAGATGATTTCTCCAGTAGAATTATTTATAAAAGTAAAGGAACCGAAAATTGTCTTAAAATATACTGTTGATAACAAATCTAATTATCCTGTTGAATCAGTAACAATTCTTTTGAATGGAAGAGTTTATACTACAATAGATTTATCCAGTCAGAATAGTCTTTCAAAAATAAATTTAGAGACAGTTGTAGAATTAACTGATAAAACTTCTTTAATAGCAATTACTGCAAAGAATAAATTTTCAGTTAGTAACCCTGTAATATTATCAGTTGAAATGGAGATACCAAAAAGAGAGGATGTATACTACAAGCCAGATCTATATGTTTTATCAATAGGGGTTTCTAAATATAAAAATCAGGAACTCAATCTTAATTTTGCCGATAAAGATGCAATGGCAGTAGTTGATGCCTTCTTATCTCAGAAAGGAAAACTGTATAATGATGTAAAGTATAAGTTGATGATAAATGGCGATGCTAATAGAGATAACATTCTCAATGGGCTTGATTGGATCTATAAATCAGTTACTCAAAAAGATGTTGCTGTCATATTTGTTGCTGGCCACGGGATTAACGATGATCTTGGTGTATTTTACTTTTTAAATCATGAGGCTGATATAGATAATCTCAGGAGAACTGCGGTAAAATGGAGTGATTTTAAAGATATTGTGGTAAACCTACCTTCTAAAGTCCTGTTTTTAGTTGATACCTGTCATTCTGGTAATATTATGGGTTCAAGAAGAGGCATTAATGATTTTACAAAGGCAATAAAAGATATTATAAATTCTGGTACTGGACAGGTTATTATGACTGCGACTACTGGTAATTCCTATTCTTATGAGGATGAAAGTTGGGGTCATGGAGCATTTACATTGTCACTTATAAATGGACTTGTTAAGGGAGAGGCTGATTATAATAAAGACAATATCATAACAATAAAAGAGTTAGATCTTTTTGTTACGACTAATGTGAGTAAAATAACAGAGGGATTGCAAAAGCCTACTACAATAATACCAGAATCTGTTCCGGACTTTCCAGTAAGCGTAAAATAGTATTACTTCTATAAAAATTTGAATAATTTATTTTATCTTAGGTTTGTCATAGATATGACAAACCTGATGCTAAAAGTTAAAATTTAGTCTTAAATAGATAAAATATAAAATAATTTTAATAATGAGAAAAACAATGCTTTTCTATTTATCTATAGTTATAGTATATATGATTTGTTGCCTTATTCCTTCTTAAATAATCAATATACTCTCTTATAAAGTCCTGATCATCCAAACTTATCTCTTTATAAGAGACTCCGGCTTTATTGATATTGATGTGTTTAACTTCTGCTTTTACTTTTTTTACTTTATAGGGAATTGTTCTTTCAAATATAAGGAGTATTTCATCACCAATATCAAGAATTTGAGGAATCTTTAATAACATACCACCTTCTGATATGTTTAAGATCTGACATCTTGCCTCAACACTATTGTAGGCGTATTTAAAGTCAGCATTAATATTATACCTTGGATACTTTCTTAAATCTTTTTCAAAAGCCATAGATCCCACCCTCTAAAAATAATTTTAAATATTATTATATAACATATTATATAATAATTCAACTATTTTTTAGTATATTATTTAGAATAATTTGAATTTTTGAGGTATTTTGAATAATTTTTATTCTACAAAAGAATCTTTTGTAATACCTTCAAATCTTGTGAATTTTTTATGAAAAAGCATCTTAAAACTACCCTGTGGACCATTTCTATTTTTACCAACAGTTATGACTCTAATATCAACATCTTTTTTGGCAGCATCTTCTTCTTTTTCACCTTCTGTTTTTTCTTTATCTTTATGAATGAATATTATAATATCAGCATCCTGTTCTATGGAGCCAGAGTCTTTTAAATCAGACATTTTTGGTGGGCTATCTTCTCCCCTTGTCTCTACGTTTCTATTTAATTGTGCAAGAGCAATTACTGGAATATTTAGCTGCCTTGCCAATGACTTTAGAGATCTAGAAATGTATGCTATCTGTTCATGTCTTGGAGTACTCTTTGATATTTCGTCCCCTACAGTTAGTAACTGTAAATAATCTATTATTAAAAGTTCAATTTTATAATCTTTTGCCATTTTTCTTGCTTTACTTCTCAATTCAAGTATAGGAATATTTGGGGTATCGTCAAAAACTATTGTAACTTCATAGAGTTTCTCAGCTGCTTTTACAAGAAAATCCTCCTCCTGTTTTGTGTAAATATTTTTTAAGACTCTTTCCTGACTTACCCTTGCTTCAGAACATAACATTCTTCTTATAAGATGGCTTATATTCATTTCACTTGAAAAAAATCCAACTCTTTTTCCTAAAAAAGCCGCATTGGTCGCAATGTTTAAGGCAAAAGCAGTCTTTCCCATACTGGGTCTTGCTGCAATTACTATTAATTCAGAATTTTGGAAACCATCGGTTAACTCATCAAGATTTGTAAAACCACTTGGCACACCAGAATATGTCCCCATTTTTCTTGATTTATTTGCCATTATTTTTTTAAATTCTTCTGTAATTGCATCTCTTATATGAGAAATACTTGTTGTATATAGATCCTGATTTATATCGAATATTTTTTTTTCAGATTCATCGATAAGATCTTTTATATTTGTCGAGGGATCAAGAGATTTTGCTAAAATATCCTGAGAAATTCTAATAAGATCTCTTGCCATTGATTTTGCTTTAACTATCTCTGCATAATATTTTGCATTAGCACTTGTTGGAACTCTATCAAGAATAGAAGAGATATAGGAAGCACCACCAGCCTTTTCGTATATATTTAACTTTTTAAGCATTTCTGTTAGCGTTATAAGATCAACTGGTTTTGCCTCTTTTTTTAATTCTTCTATGCCATAAAAAATAGCCTGATTTCTCTCATCATAAAAATCTGCTATACCTATTTTCTGTTCTATCAGGTCATCAAAAATCTTAGAATCGATCAAAAGAGATGCAAGTAGATTGATTTCTGCTTCAAGATTGTGAGGTAAAACTTTTTCTATTTTATTATCCATAAATATTCCTTACCTATTAAAAAAAAAAAAATAACCTACGATAATATACCAAAAATTTTAGAACATCATCTTTTTAGTTCTGACAATGATCTTATAAAAGCCGTTTTTGGTTTTTATCGTAGGTTTACTACTTTAATTAGATCTTAATCTTTATTATCTTCTGATTCAACTTTTTCAGAATCGCTTTCATTTTTTATTTCAAAATTCTCCTGCTGAAAATTTCTTCTTTTCTTAAAACCTTTTTGTCTCTGTGGCTGCTGTTTTTTCTCTTCATATTTTGGAATAATTTCCATCTCTATTGTTGCTGATATATCCTGATAAATATGTATATATGCCTTATATGTTCCAGCAACTTTTATATGATCTCTAATCTCTATCTTCTTTTTGTCAATATTAAAACCTAATTTTTGAAGTTCTTCTTCAACTTGAGAAGTTGTAACTGTTCCGTATAATCTCCCTTTTTCACCAGCCTGAATTGATATTGATATCTTTACATTATCCAATTTTTCTTTTAATTCTTTTGCATTTTCTTTTTTTGCAAGTCTCTTTTTTTCAATTATATCTTTCTGTTTCTCAAGTGCATTTCTATTTTTTAAAGAATAATCAACGGCAAACCCTTTAGGAAATAAAAAATTTCTGGCATATCCAGCTTTTACTACTTTAACATCTCCTTCTTCTCCTAAATTAGGGACATCTTTTTTAAGAATTACTTTTATTGTAGCCATAATCAACCTCCAGTTATTTTTTTTTAAATCAGTTATTTTTTTAAATAAGGTAATAATGCTATTGCTCTTGCTATTTTTATCTGTTCTGCAACTTTTCTTTGATGTTTTGAACAATTACCAGTTATTCTTTTTGGTAATATTTTCCCACCTTCTGTGACAAATCTTCTCAAAGTATCAACATCTTTATAATCGATCTTTAAATTTTTATCGTTGCAAAATCTACAAACCTTCTTCTTTAAATAGATCTTTTTTCTTTGACTTCCATCATCTTTTGTATCTAAAAATTCGTTATCTTTAATATTATCACTCATAATTTTACTCCTTTTTCTATTAAAATTTTATTATTTAAATTTAAATTAAAAATTTAAAAAGGGATATCATCATCCCCACCATTAAAAGTATCGTCTGAGAAACCTGGATCATAACTATCTTCAATACCATTTGAGTTACCAATATCATCAAACGGATTATTTATATTTCCATTTTCTTGCTGTTTGGAATTAGAGGATACTTTATTTTGAAATTGTGAAATTGTCTCAGCATTAGACGATACAGGTGTTAAGAATTGAACAGAATTTGCTATAATTTCTACTTTTGAAAGAGTCTTATTAGTGGTAGGGTCGGTCCATCTATTCTGCCTTAAATGTCCTTCTACTGCTACAAGACTTCCTTTTTTAAGATATTTTTCACAATTAATGGCTTGATTTCCCCAGACAGTAAGATCAAAATAATTTACATAATTTTTTCTTTCATTATTTTGCATATAACTTGTATTGTTTGCTATTGAAAATTTTGCAATTGGAATTCCATTTGTAGTATATTTTAATTCTGGCTTCTGGACCAATCTGCCTATTATTACCACTGAGTTTAAATCTCTTACTGACATATTAGGCTTCCTGTTTTAAAATTAGATAACGCAGAATAGGCTTATACAACTTAAAATCTTTATTTATTTTTGCAAGATTTGCCTGCTCTGTCTTGATATTAAAGAGGTAATAGTGGCCTCTCTTTTTTTTCTCAATAGGATAGGCAAGATCTCTCATCCCATAATCCTTTTCGTTTATAATTTCTACATTATGGGATTGAAAAAAATTCTTAACATGCTCAAGTCCTTCTGTTAAGCCTTTTTCTTCTGTGTTGTAAATAATCATTAATTCATAGTTTCTCATAATTCCTCCTTTTGGACTAAATTTACTCTTCTTATTTTAGGGTTAATACTCTTTGTATTAACCAAGAAGGTGAAAGTAACTATATCATAAATAATGATTTTTGTCAAAAAAAATTGAGATTTAGTGCGTTAAGAAAATTAAAATGAACAGACTCCTCCTAATGGCATATTTTTTTTAGAGATATACGAGAGTAGAAATTTAAAAAAGCCTTGCTTTTTACAAAAATTTTATCTCCAGAAGTCGAAATTTTGAGTCAAAAGTAAGCATGAAATACTGGTCGGGATGGGGAGCGCGACGGATATCAGGCGGCATCACCTTCCCCTTATCCTTTTTCACAACCACAGCCTTTCTTACTCTTAATTCTTCAAGTTTATTTTTTAGCATTTCAATTTTCTTTTTAAACTCTTCTTCTCCAAAAGTTTCAATACCAAGAAAATATTCCTCCAGTATCTCTCTTACAAGCACAGCCATACTGAAAGTATTCAAATGGCTATGAATTAATTTCAACTGGTTATACAACTTTTTAGTAAGATATACTCTTACTCTATGTGTTGCACATACTATTGGATAGTCTTTTTCCCTTCTTTTTTCTTTGAGATGTTTTTTTTCAAGAATAGGAATAATCTTTTCAAAGATTTCCCTCATTAAAGCAGAAAGGGATATAGATTTCTTTTTTGCTAAATTTTTAATGTTATCTAATAAATTTTTATTCAGAACAAAATCAAACTTTTTCATTGTATCCTCCATAAAAATTGTTTTCTATATATTAATCACAAAATTTTTAAGAAAATCCTTT
>DAONLM010000163.1:0-7083 GCA_035406685.1 Spirochaetota bacterium | reverse complement strand
TACAAAATTTATGAAAAAAATAAAAAAAATTTTGCCTAAAAATAAAATCACACCCCAATTTTACCAAAAAACTTGTAATTTTTTACTTATAATTGTATAATAAATATTAAGGAGGATATTTTTATGAATCTTGGTTTTGGAGAAATATTTTTAATATTATTGATTGTTTTAATTTTATTTGGTGCAAAAAAAATTCCAGAAATAGCAAGATCTCTTGGGGTTGGTCTAAAAGAATTCAAAAAAGGGATGAAGGAAATAGAGAGTGACATAGAAAAAAATAATGATTCAGAAAACAAAAATGAAGAAAAAAAATAATGATCTTTCCTATTTAGAGCATTTAGAAGAATTGAGATATAGAATTATTTTCTGTTTAATATTTTTTTTTATTGTATTAATTATTGCATTTTTAAATTCAAAAACAATTGTCGCTATTTTTGAAAAACCTATTACAAATTTAAATCTTAAATTACATTTTTTAAAACCTTACGAAAAGTTTGTTGGATACTTTAATATCTCTCTATTTATAAGTTTTTTAATAACTCTGCCTATTTTATTTATCCAGATTATGCTTTTTATATATCCCGCTTTAATAGGTAAAGAAAAAATTATCTTCTGGTTTTTTGTTATATTAATGCCTATTTTTTTTGTATCAAGTTTTATTTTTTCTTATTGGGTTTTATTGCCAATTTGTTATAATTTTTTATTAAATTTTTCAAAAGATGATGGAATTATCCCTGTAATAAGTTTCTTATCGCATATAAATATGATTATAACGATTCTTCTTGGGACAACTTTACTCTTTCAATTTCCATTTGTCTTAATTATTTTAATATCATTGGAAATAATAAAAATAGATTTTTTAAAAAAAATAAGGAGTTATATAATTGTTTTTATTTTTATTATTGCGGCAATAGTTACACCACCAGACGTAATTTCTCAAATAATTTTAGCAATACCTCTGTATTTATTATTTGAATTTACTATAATTATAGGTAGTATAATAAACAAAATTAAGGAGAGCGTATGGAAAGAAGAGAATTTATCAAAAAAACATTAATTGGTGCTGGATTACTGGCATCAAATCTATACTTGCCAATAAATTTGTTTGGTGAGAAACAAAATGAAAAGATCGATCTTGTTGCTGTAAAAAATGGTGAGCCAGATATAATGTTTGATGAAGCAATAAAATTTCTTGGCGGAATGTCGAATTTTGTTAAGAAGAATCAGATAGTTGTTATAAAACCCAACATAGGCTGGAATAGAGAACCAGAAATGGCTGCAAATACCAATCCTAAATTGGTAAAAAGAATAGTAGAACATTGTATTAATGCTGGTGCAAAAAAAGTATATGTTTTTGATAATACCTGTGATTATTGGGAAAATACATATAAAACAAGTGGCATAGAAAAGGCTGTAAAAGAGGCTGGTGGAATTATTGTGTCTGGCGCAAGTGAAAGTTATTATCAGGAAGTCATTGTTCCTAAATCAAAAGTTTTGCCCAAAACAAAGGTTCATGAATTAATAATTCAGGCCGATGTCTTTATAAATGTGCCAATTTTAAAATCTCATGGTTCAACAAAGGTAACAGTTGCCTTAAAAAATCTTATGGGATGTGTATGGGATAGATGGTATTATCATTCAAATAATTTAAGTCAATGTATAGCAGACTTCCCACTATTTAGAAAGCCGGATTTAAATATAGTAGATTGTTATTATGTTATGAAGAGTAGAGGTCCAAGAGGTGTGAGTAGAGAAGATGTTGTTATTTTAAAATCACTGATAGTTTCTAAGGATATTGTTGCTGCTGATAGTGCTGCAATTACCTTTTTAGGATACAAATTTGAAGATATTACTCATATAAAACTTGCAAATCAGAATTGTTTGGGAGAATCTGATTTGACAAAACTAAATATTAAAAGGATAAGTTTATAATAAAAGATAAAAATATTATTTTGAAATTTGTAAGACTCTTTATAAAATATTTATACTTTGCTTTTTTCTTATTCTTCACAATGTTTCCAGTAACTTTATTTATCTTTTTTCAAGATATACAATTTTTGCCTGTTTTATTGAGATTATTTAATTATTTATTTTTTTTGTCATTCTCTATAACTTTTATTTTAACTCTTATATTTTTTTTTATTCTATTTTTTACTACATTAATTTTTGGCCGATACTATTGTCAATACATATGTGCTTTAGGAATTTTACAGGATATTTTACCATCTTTTAAGAATTTAATAAAAAATTTTAAATGGCTAAACAATAAAAATTTAAAACTTTTTTTAAGAATTGCATTTTTTATTTTAATTTTATTTGGTTTTATAATATATATTGAACCATATTCTCTATTTTCTAAAATAATTATCTATCCAATAAAAAGTTTTTTTTATTTAATTTATAACTATATTATAATTATATTTAAAAATTTTCATCTTTATCTTTCACCTTTAAAATATAATATTGATTTAATGCTTCTTATAATAAATTTAATAATTTTAATACTTTTATTAATTCTTAATTTAATCCAGAAAAGATTTTTTTGTAATTTTATATGTCCAACAGGAAGCCTTTTATATACTCTTTCCAAATATCCTCTGATTGGGATAAAATTTACAAATCAATGCATATCCTGTGGTCTATGTGGCAATATTTGTCCTACCTTAGCAATTGATGTAAAAAATGGATATATTGATAATGGTGAGTGTATTTTATGTATGAAATGTATTGAGAAGTGTAAATACAATGGCATAAGATATGATTTTACTACTTATAAGAATATAAAGACTACTAAAAACAGAAGATATATTCTTTTATGGTTTTTGTTTATACCGATTCTATTTTTATTTAAAAAAAATAAATTTTTAAATTTATTTCTTCGTTCTAAAAATTATAAGAAATTTATAATTCCACCAGGAGCAATATCCTTAGATAATATATTAACAAGATGCATCTCCTGTGGGTTATGTATAATTCAGTGCCCCACAAAGGTAATAAGATTTGAAAATTATATTCCTATTCTTGATTATAATAATAAATATTGTCTATATGAATGTAAAAGATGTTCTGAAGTATGCCCTGTAGATGCAATTACTCCCATAAGTTTAAAAGAAAAAATGCTTACTCAGATTGGCTATTCTGAATTTTTTATTTCTAACTGTATTGTTTATACAGATGAAACTGATTGTGGTGCTTGTTCTGAACATTGCCCAACAAAAGCAGTTTATATGGTTCCTTATAAAAATGGACTTTTTATTCCAGAATTAGATAATAAGATATGTATTGGATGTGGTGCATGTCAATATGCCTGTCCTTCCAAACCTAAAGCAATAATAGTTAAATCAAATCCAGTGCATAAAAAAGCCCTTGAGCCAAAAAAAGATAAAAAGGATCCTATTATAGAAGAAAAATTAGAAGAGTTTCCTTTTTAGTTTGATTATTTTTAAAATTTAGTAATTCTTTTATTATTAAGAATTACAAAACAATGCCTATTTTTCAAAAAAAATAATTATCAATTATTGACAGATTAAAATCATTATGCTATAAGTAAATAAATATTAAGGCAACGTCGCCAAGTGGTAAGGCAGAGGTCTGCAAAATCTCTATTCAGCGGTTCAAATCCGCTCGTTGCCTAGAAGAATATCAATACAAAAATAGCCCGAGTGGTGGAATTGGTAGACACACAGGACTTAAAATCCTGGGGATGAATAATCCGTACCGGTTCAAGTCCGGTCTCGGGCATTTTCTATTTTACAAGGTTCTTTATGAAAAATATTAGACTCCAGATAGATTCCCCTTCTAAAAATAGTGACATTCTATATGCTATAAATTTTTACTGTATAGATCCAGTTGTTGTTATTGAGAATGAAAATGAGAAAATAGTTGCTTTACCTTCCACTGAGATTGAAAATTTTAAAAAAAAGGGATCTTTTACAGAAGTATATAATCTTTCAGAAGAATTGCAAAAGAGTCCTTTAAAGTCAAATATTTTATTATCATACTTAAAAAATAAGAATATTAAGCCGGATGAAATAATAGTTTCTGTTCCAGAAAATTTTCCAATAAAAGAGGCTAATTTTTTACTACAATATGGGATTAAACTTGAAATAATTGAAGATTTTTTCTATCCTCAAAGAGTTTCTAAATCTCAAAAAGAGATATCGTATATAAAAGAAAATTCTAACAAAAATTGCATGATAATGAAAGAAGTTTATGATATTCTGGCATTATCTTCTATTGATAAAAATAATAATCTTGTATATAATGGCGAAATATTGACATCTGAATATATTCAAAACTACATCTTAAAAAGATTTTTAGATTTGGATATGATTAGTGAGTCTGTAATCGTTGCTATTGGGGATCAGGGAGTTTTTCCTCATGAGAATGGCTCTGGAAACATCAAGGCAAATACTTCTATTATAGTAGATATTTTTCCGCGTAGTAGAAAGAATTATTACTATTCTGATATGACAAGGACATTTTGTAAAGGGAAAGCATCTGATGAGTTAAAAAGGATCTATAATACTGTATATGATGCTCAAAGAATGGCAATGGACAAACTTCACGCGCGTGAAGATGGGAATAAGATTCATCAATTTGTGAAAATGTATTTTGAAAATAAGGGTTTTAAGAGTGGTATTCAGAATGGAGTGTTGCAAGGTTTTTTTCATGGAACAGGGCATGGTCTTGGACTTGATTGTCATGAATATCCATATATAGGAAATAAGAGTTGTATCTTACCAGAAAATAGTGTTGTATCTGTAGAACCCGGGCTTTACTATCTTGGTATAGGTGGAGTTAGGATAGAAGATATAGTTAGAGTTACAGAAAATGGCATTGAGAATTTAATAGATTTTGATAAAAAATTAGAAATAGAGTAGAAAATATGTTTTTTATAGAGATTATTCTTAAAATCTGGAATTTTATATCCTCTTTTATCTTACAGATGAGTTTTATTATAGGTGGCATTCTGTTAGGAATAATTGGAGAATTTGTTAGAAAAAAAATCGAAAAATTAGCATTAAAGACAAAGTGGCAAGGGGATGATATAGTAATACGTTCTTTAAAAGGTTTTGTATTCTTATGGTTTGTTTTGGCTGGTTTATTTATCGCAGTCTTTAATCTACCTTTTAAAGAAAATATATTAAATATTATAAAAAAAATTCTCGTAATAATTTCTATTTTTTCTGTCACAATAGTCATTACAAAAATAACGGTTAGTTTATTTAATACTTATAATAAAAAATTAAAAGGGGATATCCCTTCTGTCTCTATATTTACAAATATAATTAAATTTGTACTTTTAATTATAGGGATAATGATTATTTTAAACTATCTTGGGATATCCATAACTCCTATTTTAACGGCTCTTGGTGTAGGAGGTCTGGCAGTAGCATTAGCACTTCAGGACACATTATCAAATCTTTTTTCTGGATTACAGATTTTAATGGCAAGGCAGATAAAAGTTGGGGATTATATAAAATTGGAGAGTGGTGAAGAGGGATATGTTGTTGATATTACCTGGAAAAATACAACAATAAAACAGATATCAAATAACATTATAGTTATACCTAATTCTAAATTATCCAATACAATTATTACAAATTATAATTTACCAGAAACCGAGATGTCTATTGTTGTCCCTGTTGGGGTAAGTTATGATAGTGATTTTGAAAAAGTAGAGAGAGTAACACTCGAAGTGGCAAAAGAGATTTTAGAAAATGTTGAGGGAGGGGTTAAGACTTTTCAGCCAGTTATTAGATATCATACTTTTAATGATTTTTCTATTGATTTTAATGTTGTTCTAAGAGTAAAAGAGTTTTCTTATCAATATCCTCTAAGACATGAATTTATAAAAAGACTTCATAAAAGATATGAGGAAGAAGGTATAACAATACCATTCCCAATAAGAACTGTTTATGTTAAGAATGAAAAGTAATTGTTTTATTTAAAAATTATCTTTAAATTTTGAAAAATATTCGTCTATATCATTTCTTATCTCTATACCTGACTTTTCGAAACAATCTAACAAGTCTTCATAGGTATCTTTTCCGCCTAAAAAATCCCAGAATTCCTTGCCCACAAGGAGTTCCTGTTTGTCGTCCAGCATGCCTTTGATAGTCCAGCGTTCATAGGGTTTGGGTTCGTATGGGTTGTAGGGTATGGCAATTAAAGAATGTATTTGTGCAGATTGATTTTTAGTTAATACGATTGCTGCCCATTCAAGTAACGTTCGCTTATAACTTTTAAATTCCGTGATATTGGGTTTGGCTGTTTTTAAATCGAAAAGATAAATTTCGCCTTCCGAAGTTTCAAGGTAGAGGTCAACTTTAACGGTTTTCAGGGTGTTCTTCTGGCCATATCTGGCTTCTTTTATTCTTTGAATCTCTTCAATTTTATTGGGTTGGCACTCTGCAGTAGATAATTTGTTGATGATTTGCTGAATTGCTTGCTGATAACCTTCGTAAATTTCATTCCCAAGCAAAAATTGATTTTTTACAACAGAAAACCTTGATTTTGCAAGTTCAATAGCAACTGGCTCAAAAATGGAAGTTCCAAAAGTTGTATTTAAAGATTGAATAAAAGAAAATAAAGCCATTCTATCCTTACCACATAAAATCATTATTTATTATTTATTTTTCCTGAATTAAATTCCAGGAGTTTCTGCCAATCAATTTTCCCATCCATACAAAATCTTTGGGAAAATTCCAATGTAAATTTATTTATGACGCTAGAATATGCCTCTAGGAATTCTTCATTTTTTTGTTTTGCCTTGTGACCAATTGGCTGAATAATATCAATGTAAAAATCTTCAATCCCTGAGATTAATTCCCAAAATTCTTGTCCACAAATTTTATAATAACCATCTTTTTCCGGGTTTCTATTTTTCTTCTTCCCAAAACAACATCCATTTACAGCAATTACTTTTTTACGTGTTCTTTCCTCTAAAATTTTCTTTGCGTTTTGAAAATTAATTTTCAATTCACCGATTCAATAACGAAGTGCATATTTTATAAGATCATAAAACGTCATAAAATTAAGACACTTTAATGGTCTATGGTTTAAAATATTTTGAATTCT
>DAONLM010000162.1:0-7173 GCA_035406685.1 Spirochaetota bacterium | reverse complement strand
AATACAATTCCGTCTAAATATTCCACAAATAAATCAATAAAAATAGCCTATACAATGGATGGGACAGATCCAGTTGTTAATAAAGATGGGACAATTGTTAATGGGAAATTGTATACTTCTCCTATTACAATAGATAAGTTTACTATTTTAAAGGCTGTGTCTTTTGTTAAAGAAGATGGAGTTGTATCAAATATAGGTAGAACTGCTTATTCATTTAAGGCTGCATATCCTGTATTTACTCCATCAACAGGGAAATATGGGCTGGATCAGACTGTAAGGATTGAAACATCTACTGTTGGTGCGATAATTTATTATACAACAGATGGAACATCTCCATCTCAATCTTCTAATATATATGTAACCCCTCTTACCATTTCAAAACCAGTAACAATAAAGGCTGTTGCATATAGGTTTGGATGGGCATATTCAGAGACAAAAGAAGCAACATTCTCTTTTAAGCCGGATACCCCAAATATATATCCTAATGGTGGAATTTTTGATACTCCAGTAGATGTTACTCTATCACCTTCATTGATGGGATGTGATATTAGATATACTGTTGATGATAGCACTCCAGATGATTCTTCTACTTCGTATTCTGGACCTGTTACAATTAATTCTTCTAAAAACATAAAGGCAATAGCAATAAAAACTGGAATGGAGAATTCAGAAGTTGCGGTAGCCTCTTTTTCTATTAAAGTTGCAAAACCATATCCAGACATAGGAGGAGGTTATTATAAGAGTACTAAAAGTGTTAGTTTGAGTTGTAATACTACGGGAGCAACAATAAAGTATAAATTGACAGATACTGATGCAACAACAGATCTGACGCCAGATACTACTTACACAGGTCCTATAAATATTTCTACGAGTAAAAAACTTATATTTATGGCGACAAAGGCTGGACTTGAAGATTCTGAGTGGGGATATGAGACGTATATTATAGATGCTAGTCTTCTCAATGCTGTTTCTGATCCGGTATTTAGTAAGGATAGTGGCACATATTCACCATTTGCTCTTACAATTAGTAGTCCAGATTCTTCAATTATAAAATATACGTTGGATGGCTCTACCCCTTCCAGTAGTAATGGTATTGTATATGAATATCCTATTAATCTTGATAGATCAACCACAGTAAAGACAATCTGTTTTAAAGATGGTTATGAGTATTCAAATGTTATTACAAAAACATATACTATTCAAGATACAGTGGCAGATCCAGAAATATCAATATCTTCTGTAATTGAGCCAGAGAGTTATTTATATGATGAAACAAATGATAAATATATATGTTTTTCAGCAATAATAATTGAAATAGCTTGTGAGACTTCTGGTGCTATTATAAGATGGACAACTAATGGTGTTGATCCTACTGAAAATGACTCTGTATATAATGGACCAATATCTATTGCTGGTGCAAGTGGTAATATAACATTAAAGGCAAAAGCATTTATAAAAGATTGGATTCCTTCAAATGTTGTAAGTCAAACTTATAGCTTTAAATTGCCACAACCAATCTTTAATCCAGAATCAAAATCGGATTTAAAAAAGCCTTTAACAGTTGTTATATCTCAACCAGTTATTGAAGCAACAACTTATTATACAGATGATGGATCTGATCCAAAAACATCAGGAACAAAAAAGTTATATACTGGGCCTATTCCGGTAAATTCAACAAAGACGATTAAGGCTTATTCTACTTTAACAGGATGGGATGACTCTGAGACTGTGAGTCAAACTTATACTTTTAATTAAGTATTTTTACTAAAAATTTAAAAAAGTTAAAATCTAATCTTAAAAAGTATAAAAAAATCTCTATATATCTATAAAAGTCTTTTTTAGGGTATAATTATATTAATTTAAGAAAATACAAGAAAATAAAATTTTTAAAAAAAATAAAATTTTTATTGACTTTTTTGAAAATATGTATTATAATATATTAATAAGAATAATATAATTTTTATATTTTAAAGGAGGTCAGAGATGACAAAAACAAAACTTTTTATGGTAATAATGCTAATTGTTGCCATTATTTTCTCTTTTGGTTGTTCTAATAGCAATTTACTTGATACAAGCAAGGATAATGCTATTACACAACAGGAAGAGATTAGCCCAGAGGATTTACTCGAGGCGCCTAAAAAGGCTCTTGGTAGTAACTATCCTTCAAGTGGATATTTTAGTCCTTATCAGATGTCTACATGGGGCACTGCTACATGGGGGTTAGGTGCAAATCAAGTTTATAATTCAAGCACTAGATATTACTATTTTGAATTTGGCGTATATGCTCCTAATGCTACAAAAGTTTTACTCGAGATTTACGGAGCAAGCTCTACTTATGCTACAGGTTATAATGCAAAATATGATTATTGGATGGCAAAAGGTTCTGATGGGATATGGAGAGCTAAAATTCAATGTGGTTCAACAAGCACTTATCTTTATGGGTATAGGGCTTGGGGACCAAACTGGCCATATAACTCAAGCTGGACAAGAGGAAATAGTTCTGCTGGTTTTATAAGTGATGTTGATAGTGCTGGAAACAGATTTAATCCAAACAAAGTGTTGATTGATCCTTATGCAAAAGAAATCACACACGATAAAGAGACACCTGCGATGATTGCTGCTGGATATAGTGGAGAAATTTATGGGACAGGTCCAACTCTTTATAAAGGTGTTGCTCGAAGAAACTGGGATACTGGTAAATGGGCACCAAAGAGTGTTGCTTTTAAACAACCTTCTGCTGCTTATGGGACAAAACCAAAAATTGCTCAAAAAGATTCTATTATTTATGAAGCACATGTTAGAGGTTTAACAAAGCATTCTTCTGCTGCAAATCTTCAATCAATTCTTTCAGGAATGTCAGAATTTTCGAGTGTTGTAAATATTCCTACCTCTTACCTTGGCACATATAAGGGTGCTGGATATATGGCAAAATACTTAAAAGCTTTAGGTTATACTACTATTGAATTATTGCCAGTTCAAGAGACAGCAAATGATAATAATCCTTCGACTTATTCAGGTGGAAATTACTGGGGTTATATGACTTATGCTTATTTTGCACCAGATAGAAGGTACTCTTATGATAAGAGTCTTGGCGGACCAACAAAAGAGTTTATAGCAATGGTTAAGGCTTTCCATGATGCTGGATTGGAAGTTTATCTTGATGTAGTATATAACCATACAGGAGAAGGAGGAACATGGGGAGATGCTAATACAGCGGAGATATTATCTTTCCGTGGTCTTGCAAATAATGAATATTATAGATTAACAAGTGATAAACAATATTATTGGGATGGGACAACTGGATGTGGTAATCAGTTAAATTGCACAGCAACAGTAACAAGAAATTTAATCAAAGATTCATTAGTATACTGGATTACAAAAATGGGTGTTGATGGATTTAGATTTGACCTTGCACCTGTAATTGCAAGAAAAGCTCCTACTTATAATTTTGATCCTTATGGTCAAGCAGTTGTTACAGATATTACAAATTTAATTTCTACTTATAATGTTGAGATGATAGCTGAAGCTTGGGATTGTGCTGGTAGTTATGTATCTGGATTCCCACCACAGTGGGGAGACTGGAATGGTGATTATAGAGATGTTGTAAGAAAATTTGTTAAAGGTGGTGGATATAAGCCAGGAACATATTATAATTTTGGTGATGTATTCTATGGAACTTACAATGGTTACTATGATGGTGGACAGGGTGGTCCTCATAAATCAGTAAATTTCTTAGTAGCTCACGATGGATTTACATTAACAGATTTGGTAAGTTATAATAATAAAAATAATAGTGTTGGCTGGCCTTTTGGTCCATCTGATGGAGGAAATAGCACAAATAATTCATGGGATTGCGGTGGTAATCAGGCTCTAAGAAGACAACAGTTAAGAAATTTCTGGACAATTCAGATGTTCTCAAGAGGTGTTCCAATGACAGTATATGGTGATGAGTTTGGAAGAACTCAAAATGGTAATAATAACCCATACAATGTAGATGGACTTGGAACATATAATAACTATTATATGATCAACACAAATTCTCCAAATGCAGTAAGTGGTGGTTATCATAATAATTTAGGAACAGATGGTCTTGCTGATGGTAAGAATAATATCTTTATGTTTGCAAAATATGTTTTGGCTTTAAAAAAGAATCATGTTGCTTTGAGACAGTCAGATTATAGTATGCCTATTTATTTTAGAAAGAATGATGGTAGTAGCACATTAACAGACAGTGACAGAGCAGTATGGATTAGAATTAATGGTAAGGCAAAGAGTGATAGAGATTTCTTATTGCTCATAAATACATGGACCGGAGATGTAAATTTCACAGTTCCTGCTGCTGCATCTGGGTTAAAGTGGAGAAGAATCATCGATACACAGTCCTACTTTGAAAATGTAAACAACTGCTGGACAGAATCAAGTGGCGCTATTATTAGTGGTTCTTATACAGTTAAACCATGGAGTATAGTTGTATTAGAAGAGTTACCATAATCGGTATATAGATAGTAAAACAGATTAGATAAAAGGCTACCATAACTGATTTCTCAGAAAATGGTAGCCTTTTTTATTTATTTTTTTTAAATTTTGTAAAGTATTTTTTAATAAATTCTGTGTAATATTATCCATGAGTGTAGATCCTTATAATTAAATATTTTATTATTTACCAAACTATATATCATAATTTGTTTCTTTAAGAAACAATTTATTATACACTATCAAAAATATGGGATTGATGGATTTGAAAAAAGGCTTGAGAAAGTAAAGAATAAAATAGAGTATATGAGAAAAAGGAAGGAGAAATGGTATAAGGATGAATATGAGAGGATACATTCAGATATCCCCTTTTATATTGATCAAAAAGTATATTATTACCTTGTTTTTGGGATGGATTTTTGCCTAAAACAGATTCAATTTCTATAACAAAGGTATTTTTAAAGAATTTCATATTTTTTATTACTCTTACTCCAAACTAATATTAGAATATCTCTGTTTTCAGCATTTTCAAGATAGTTTCATTTTTTAATATGTTGTATTCTCATCATTATTCTCATTTCTAAAATATATTATCTTAATAACTCTTTTTACATAATAGTCAATAGGCTCAATTGTATTTATCTTATTTTTAATCTCCTTAAAACTTCCGGTAATTATATTGATTCCCCATCCAATGCCTTTATCGATTTTACCAGTCATTGCTAAATCATCTGTTATTATGACCCCATTAAAATTAAGACTATTAAGAAGATTTACATAATTATATGAAAGACTTGCTGGTTTTTCTTTATCTATAAAAGAGTTAATTATATGGCCAATCATAATCATTTCAGCACCTGCTTTTATCCCTGCAATAAATGGGACTAAATCATCTTTTTTTAATTCATCAATAGTTTTATTAATCACTGGAAAATTATAATGAGAATCAACTCTTGTTTTTCCATGGCCAGGAAAATGTTTTAATACACAAATAATGCCAGAATCTCTATATCCTTTAACTGATGCTTCTACTAATTTAGAGACTTTTTCTGTATCTATACCAAAACATCTTTCGTATATAAAATCTTTGTTTGATGAAGGAATATCGGCCACAGGAGCTAATACCACATTAATTCCTAAAGATTTTAAATAATTCCCTCTTTTATAAGCAATATCATAGGCAAATTGTTCTGGATTTGTATTAAAAGAGATTAATTTAGGACTTATTTTGGCAGTCTCTTCCCATTCTATTCTTATTATATTACCCCCTTCCTGATCTATTGCTATTAAAAGATATTTATCTATTTTCTCTCTTAAATCTTTTATTAGTTTTTTTAATTGTTCTTCATTTCTTATATTATATTTAAATAAGATTACCCCTTTAATCTTATTATTATTTAAAAAGTTTATTGTCTCATCTGTTAACTCATAGCCTGGGATGTTAACCATTGTTAGTATTCCCCTTTTTTCTATTAAGGACATAGACATTAATTTTTTTTCTATTTTTATTTGAATCTCTTTTTCTTTACTTATTTCTTCTTTTTTATTTTCTATTTCTTGTTTAATGATATTATTTTTTCTAATATCTTTTATATTACTATTTTCTTTTTCTTTTATTACAAGACATGAGGAGAATAAAAGATATAGAAAAAGTATAAAAATAAAATTATTACTATTTCTCATTCTTTTTTATTTTTAATAGTTCCTTATAAGCAGTGACAATCTGCTGAAATTTTTCATTATCGTAACTATCATCCTTTTTTTTATCTGGATGCAATTCTGAAACAGCCTTTCTATAAGCCTTTTTAATTTCGGCAATAGAGGCATTTTTTGAAATCCCTAATATTTTATAACAATCGAGTTCTTCTTTGATAAAATGTTCTTTTAATATGTTATAATCCATTGCAGTTATATTAATTTTTTGACTTACATCAAAAATATAATCCGACTCTTCTTTAGAAACTGGCATATCAGAAGATGCAATCGCAAATAAAAGATGAATAATCTTTACCTTTTCCTGATAATTACAGTAATTATTTATATTTAAAATTAATTGAGGAATATCTATTTTTTCTTTTTCTATAATAATATTTTTAAGCAAAGAATTTAAATTATTGATATCCTCTTTCTCAAATTTAAAAAATTTAATAAAAAAATCCTTTATTACATCTATTTCTGAGATCAATATATTTTCTTTTGTTTTTATAACTCCTATACATATCTGTAAAATATCTTTTAAAATATTAGAATCATGAGAAAAAATATTTCCATCGATTATCTCTTCTTCTAATGATTTCTCTTTTAAAGAATCGTTTATATCAAATAAAAAATGCCCTAATATAGCAAGTAATATTCCACCAAAGATATTACCAGAAAAGACAAGTCCTAAAATAATTCCAGTAATTTTTCCTTTAAATTTCATTTTTTCTCCCTTGATTTACTTATTTTATTTATACTTTTGTTTTTTGTCAATAGAAATTTTAAAAATAGTGACATTTGGGGTGTGATTTTATTTTTAGGCAAAAATTTTTAATTTTTTTCTTAAATTTTGTAAAGGATTTTCTTAAAAATTTTGTGATTAATATATAGAAATATTTTTTTGTAAGGAGGGTTTTATGAATAATATTCGTAAGATTTTAAAAAATTATAATTTTGAACATGAGTTACACATAGTTGTCAACTCAGAAATGAAAAAAAGGC
>DAONLM010000161.1:0-7227 GCA_035406685.1 Spirochaetota bacterium | reverse complement strand
CTACAAAATGTAGTTCATGATCTTTTTTGTAATTTAATTTTGTATTCATACACAACCCTCCATAAAAAAATATTTCTATATATTAATCACAAATTTTTTAAGAAAATCCTTTACAAATTTTTAAAAAAAATTAAAAATTTTTGCCTAAAAATAAAATTGCATCCATAAAAAAGGATAAATGGATTAGTAAAATAAACAATTGACAAATTAAAAAAAATTTAAGATAAAGAAAATATGAAAGAAAAGGATATCTTTGATTTAGAAAAAAGACATATCTGGCATCCATGCTCACAGATGAGTGATTATGAAGAGTATCCAGCAACCCATATTGTAAAAGGTAATGGAGTATGGCTTCATACGAGTGATGGTAGAAAAATACTTGATGCAATATCGTCCTGGTGGGTTAATCTATTTGGTCATTGTAATAAATTTATCTCAAAAAAAATTAAAAGACAATTAGAAAATCTTGAACATGTAATTTTTGCAAATTATACTCATACGCCAGCAATAATACTTGGTAAAAGATTATCATCTTTGTTTGATGATAAGTTGCCGAAAGTATTTTATGCTGATAATGGGTCGAGTGCAATTGAGGTTGCAATAAAAATGTCCTATCATTATTGGTATAACAATAATAAAAAAGAAAAAAATCTTTTTGGCTATATTACAGGTGCCTATCATGGTGAAACAATTGGTGCGCTTTCAGTAGGCGATCTTACTTTATATAAGAAAAGTTACTCGCCACTCTTAATAAAGACACTGCCTTTACCAGGTCCTGATTGTTTTAGATGCTCTTATGGCAAGACAAGGGATAATTGTAATGCAGAATGTTTTGAAAAAACTAAAGAAAATATGGATAAAAATAAGGATAACCTTTCTGCTATAATAATAGAGCCCATTGTTCAATGCGCAAATGGAATGAGTATATATCCCCCTATATTTTTAAAAAAAATAAGAGATTATACAGAAAAAAATGATATTCATCTTATATGTGATGAAATAGCTTCTGGTTTTGGCAGAACCGGCAAAATGATGGCAAGTCATCATGCAAATATTATTCCGGATTTTGTTACTGTCTCAAAGGGATTAACTGGTGGATTTTTGCCACTCTCGGCTGTATTGACAAAAGAAAAGATATATTCTGCTTTTTATGGGACATATGTAGAACAAAAGGCATTTTTACATTCTCATTCATATACTGGCAATCCTCTTGCATGCAGTGCAGCGTGTGCAGTATTTGAGATTTTTGAAAAAAATAATATTTTAGAAATGATTAATAAAAAAGGTAAGATAATATATGAAAAAGTATTGGATCTACTTGATTATAAATATGTTGGTGAAATAAGAACAAAAGGGATGATCACAGCAATTGAATTGGTTAAAGATAAAAAAAATAAGATATCTTTTGATTGGAAAGAAAGAATTGGTTATAAAATTTATAGAGAAGCAGAAAGAAATGGGGTATTATTAAGAAATCTTGGAGATGTTATATATTTTATGCCACCATATATAATAAATGAAAAAGAGATAAATTTTATGATAAAAGTAGCAAAAGATGCTATTTTCAAGATTTTAAACTCAATCTAAAAGGCCTTTTTTAGAATTTCTATTATATCTTCAATATCGGCATCTTCTGGGTTGTATGCAAGGGATGCATCTTTTAATGAAAGATTCGCTATCTCTTCAAATTGACTCTCTAAAACCTTGCCGGTCTCTGATAATTTTCTTGGCAATTTTACAAGATCAAAAAGATTTTTTTGTAAATATCTTATATACTCTATAACCTTTGCTGGCCTTTCGTTAGTAGGTGTCACAACAAATATATCCTCACCTACAAGTGGTAAAAGTAATTCTCCAATATAATTGCCAACTTTTGGAAGATTATATTCCAGAACATAAGGTAGAAGAATATTCATTGCTACCCCATGATGAATATGGCATATTGCACCAACAGAATGTCCTATTGTATGAACAAGACCAACCATTGAATTTGAAAATGCAATGCCGGCCATTGTTGAAGCCAGAGCAAGATTTAATCTTCCATTCCTATCATCTGGTTTTTTTACAACATTTATAAGATTCTTACTTAATAGTTTTATTGCACTAAAAGAGTATGCATCACTCAACATATTTTTGCCAATGCATATATATGCCTCAATAGCATGAGTTAAGGCATCCATTGCTGTTGCAGCTGTAAGAAAGGGGGGCAAAGTTAGAGTCATTACTGGATCAATTATTGCTACATTTGGAAGTAAAAATGGGGATAAAAATAACATTTTACTATTAGTTTCCCTGTTTGCAATAACAGCAACAACTGTTACCTCAGATCCAGTCCCTGATGTAGTTGGGATAACAATGAATGGTTTTAAAGGCTTTTTTAAAATATTTGCCCCACAAAATTTCATAAGATCACTTGAATTCTCTGAAACAAGTATATTTACTCCCTTTGCAGTATCTATTACAGATCCACCACCAACTGCGACAATTGAATCACAATTTTTTTCTCTATAAATATCTGCTATTTTATTAACTACATCTTTATCAGAATCAGGGGGGATATCTGTAAAAATATCGCCAATTTTTACATTAGCATTATAAAAAGAATCGATAACATATTTTAGCAATCCGCTCTTTTCTATACCATTATCTGTAATGATTAGGCACTTTTTACAATTCAAGAATTCCAATTCATTAGAAAGATTTGATAATGCAGTATCACCTGCACAAATTTTTACTGGATTGTAAAATTCAAAATACATACTATATTCCTATAAATATTCTAAAATATATTAAAAATCTATTAAAAAGTTTATAAAAAAAAATCCATTTTGGATATCTTTTTATAACTCTTTTTGCAATAAATTTGGGTAAAAGATATACCTCTAATAAAGTCAAAATTTTCATAATTATCATTGTTTTCTGTAAATCCCCTTTTATAATAAGACCATTTTGAGCATAAGATAAAAATGCACTGATTTGAAAAGTAAATACTAAGAAAGCCCTTTCAATATTCTTAAATATTATAAAAAGATCTATATCTTCGTCTCTTTTACTTTTACTATTTACAATAATAAATCGATTATTTTTCTTTTCTATTATGAGATCAATATTGGCTCTTTCAATTTTTAAACAGAATGAAAAATTTTCTGGCAATTGTAAGATCTGTTTTTTAATATTCTTATCAATATTTGAAGATCTAAAGGCACGGCCTAAAAAGAACATAATGAAAGAAAGATAGATTCTTTTCAAAAAATTACTTTTTGGTTTTATATTTTCCATTTTATCCATTTTACAAAGATTGATGGCTTTGCTTTCTCTTACTCTCTATCTCTTCCATTTTTTTGTAATAATCTACCTGCTTTTTTATCTCTTCAATGTCTGTAACAGTGATCTTATTATCAACAAGCTGGAATTTTTTATTTGCAAAAATTTCCTGCATAATCTCTTTTGCTTCATCTTTGTTTAATCCTACCATATTAGCCAGTTCTTTTGGACCAAATTCAAAAGAGTAAGCCATCCCATGTCTTATTGGTATCTTATTCTTCTCAAGTTGAATCAAAAGAGTATCATAAGTTCTACCGATCTTACTCTTTATCTTTAAATTAGTAAGTTGTCTATAAACTACCCATGTTCTTTCTGCCAGTAAACATATTAACTTTGTAACCAATTGAGGTTGAGTAGATATCATATTCTTAAAATTTTCTTTATTTACAGCCATAAGTTGAGTATCACCATACGCAATTGCTGATGCTGATCTTGGTTTGTTTTCCAGAAGAGCCATTTCGCCAAAGATATCTCCTTCTTTTAATACAGCAAGAAGTACCTCTTTGTTATCTATCATTTTTGTAATTTTTATTTTGCCAGACTGAATTATATAAAGCTCATTACCTGGCTCATGCTCACAGAATACCATTGTATTGTCCGGATACAATCTTTTAAATTGATCTTTTGTTGGCTCAAGATAAACAGCCTTTGCATGAGGTTTTATCTGCTCTAACAGCATTTTTGCTTTAGGGGCATTCTCATTATCTTTACAATATTGCAAAAATCTATAAAAAGCATAATAAGCATGATTAAACTGATTCTGTTTAAGATAGTATTCTCCAATATTAAAAAGATTTACAACATCCTCTGTAGAAATAGACTTTAGCGTTAATTCTGCTATTGCAGTATCCAGTTCTCTTAACTTTCTTGAGAAAGATAAAACTATCTTCATTGCTACTGGGTTATTCTTTTGAATTAAAAGTGGGAATTGCTCCTTGTGAACCATAATTAAAGATACATCAGTTAAAGCCATTGCTGTCTCAATATGATTATGATTTGACATTGCAGAAATTACACCAAAAAAATCCCCTGGATTTAATGTTTCTGTCTTATTTTTTTCAGATTCTTTCGATATCAAAACATTCCCGGAACGAATAATATAGAAACAGTTATTAGTTGCCTTACCTTCGATTGTTATATAAGCATTCTTTATAAAATTAACAACCTGTAACTGTAATGGTATATTTGACATATTCACTCTCTATTTTTTAATTTATCGGTATAAATAATCTTTTTTTATACTAAAAATTTTCAAGTCTAAATAATCTTTATATAATATCACTATTTTAAAAATACTTTTCCTACTTAATCCAATAAGTCTAAAAATTTATTTTTTATACAAGACTCATATATATTATATACTATTTCTTATTAAAATAAAAACTTTTTTTTTATTTTTTTAAATTAATTTTAAAACAAGTCTATATGCATTTATAAAACTTTTTAAAGATGCAATTTTCTTGCCTATAAGATCAACTCCTGTCCCATGATCCACACTTGTTCTAATATAATCCATTCCAAAGCTTAAATTAACTCCATCCTCAAACGCAAGCATCTTAAAAGGAATTAATCCCTGATCATGATATAAGGCAATAAATATTGAATACTTATTTATATTTCTTTTAGTAAAAGCAGTATCTGCTGGAATAGGTCCTATTATAATTACTTTTTTGAATTTCTCATTGATTTTATCTATTATCTTTTTTATCCATATCTCTTCATAACCTAAAAGCCCCTGTTCACCTGCATGGGGATTCAGCCCTAAAAAACAAATTTCTTTTTTAAGATTAAGCCTCTCTTTTAAAGATATTGCATTAAGAATAGCATTCTCAACATTTTTTTCATTTAAATTTTCTGAGACTTTAACAAGGGGGATATGTGTAGTTATTAGAAGAATATTTATTTTTTTAGATATAAAACACATAAATACATCTTTTTGTTCCCAGAAATCTCTAAAGAATTCAGTATGCCCAGTAAAATTATTATCAATGAGATTTATATTTTTCTTATTTACTGGTAAAGTTACAACTCCTTTGAATATTTTCTCCTTAACAAGTTGAGCTGCATATTTAATTGACTTATACGCTATTAATCCATCAATATATGGTGAAATATCCTCTAATTTTTCTGTTTTAGTATTAATATCGTCTATATTTATTATAAAAAAACTAGTATTAATGGAATTACTATTTTTCAAAACAAATTTTAAATCATTTTCATTATTTATAACATAATAATCTATTTTTAAATTTAACATCTTTAAATAAAAATCAAGAATAATACTTGATCCTATGCATACTGGTTTTTTATTCTTAAATAGAGTAGTCTCAAAAAAAGTCCTTATAAAAATTTCATAGCCAATTCCAAATGGGGATCCTAAAGTTATAACTACCTTATCAACCCTCATAATTTACCTACTTATTTCTAAAATATGGCATTCTTAAAATATCAATAAAATCATTTACAAAATTATAAGTTTCAAAGATTATCTCTTTGTAAGTTTTACCTTCTAGAATAGATTTTTTCGAAGAATCAAATTTAATTAAATACTTTTCTGTTGCATTAAATAGACTCTTTCTTCCTTCATTTATATCAGCTATGACCTTCTCTAAAAAAACTTTTAATTCATTAAGAATTTCACTTGTTTTAAATAGAATATGCCTTTTCTGTTGTTTCAGCCTCTCCTTATAACTTTCTATTTGTTCTTTATTTTTGATTTTGCTTAATAATTCAACATCTGTCTTAAATTCTTCAATTAAATGGAGAACATTATCATATTTTACAAAAAAATCATCTCTCATCTTAGAAAGACTGTAATCCAGTTTAAGATTTGAAAGACTCAAAGGGGAACTAAAATTGTTATCAAAATATAAAAAATATGAATATATTTCATCGATCTCTTCATCTTTGTTTATATCAGAAATTTTTTTTATCTCCACTTTATTTTTATAACTATTAGTCTCATCATTTTGTTCTATAACATTATCTTCTTTATTAACCTCAATCTGTTCTGAAAGAATTTTGAGTTTTACTGGATTAACCCATTTACCCTCTTCAATGTCTTTAATAAGAATCTCTATCTGTTTTAAATATGAACTAATTCTTTTTTTCTGTTCTTCATTTGTAGAAGCTTTATAAGTAATAAGTAATTGCTCTCTTATTTTATAAATTTTTTCTAAATCTCTTGGGTCATAGGATTCCATAAAAACTCCTTTTTATATTAAAATAATTAATTTTTTTTATTTTGTCAAAAAAAATATTTATAATAAAAATAAATTGGGCATAATTTTATTTTTAGGCAGATAAAAAGATAGAATTATCCTAAGGTAAATTTTGAGTAAGAAAGATAGAATTACAAATTTTAGGCATTTCATTAATTTTATAAGAATTTTATTTCTTTCAGGCAGAAATTTGAGTTAAATTTGAGTAAAAAGTAGTCGTTAGAGTCAGTTGAGCATGGGATATCTTGACCTTTTCTCTCCTTCACCAAACAAGCCTTTTCTCTCTTTAACCCCTCTATCTCATTTTTTAGTTCTTGTATCATCTTCATAAATTTCTCTTCCCCATAAGTTTCAATACCTATAAAATATATCTCAAGCAACTCCCTTATAAGAGTTGCTATGCTAAATGAATTCAACTGGTCATGCACAAGTTTCAATTCATTATACACCTCATCTGGCAAAAACACCCTTATTTTTTCAGAGGCATTTATAAATTTATAATCCTTATCCCGCCTTTTTTCATAAAGGTGTTTTTCCCTTAAAATCGGAATCATCAATAAAATTATTTCCCTAACAATAACTGAAAGATCTTTATTTTTCTTTTCTTTCAAATATTTAATTTTATCGAATAGAGATTTATTCAATACAAAATCAAATTCCTTCATATTTAATCCTCCTCTTA
>DAONLM010000160.1:0-7252 GCA_035406685.1 Spirochaetota bacterium | reverse complement strand
TAAAATAATATGTAAAATCAAAAAGCATAAAAGATAATCCGATTGCAAAAAGAGATATACCTGATGAGTATATTGCAAAACCTATTTTATTTTTTAAATTTAAAGATCTATTACCATAAGCAAACATTGGTATTGAGATAAATAAAGTAGAAATACCCACTGTCATTGTAGAGAGAGAAGAGAGAGAAAAAATTAGCCAGTCCCTTGAGAAATTATTATAATCATCCGCTGTTATTTCTGTATTTAAATATTTTGGGAAAAGATCTTTTTCTTTCTCTTTGTTATAGCTTGTGTTTATAGCAAAACTAATAATGCCACTTAATGTAAGAATAGCACCACTTCCAAACAAAACATAGCCAGCTATATTTCTTGATTTTATACTAAATTTCCCTCTTGCCTCTTTTGTTAAGTCTACTATTCTATTTTTAACAATAATTTTCTTCTTATATTTTTCAAAAACCATATTTGCCATCTCTTTTGTAGAATATTCAATTGCATCTTTTATCTTATTTTCATCATAGTCATTTAGATATTCAAAACTAAAACTCTCTACTTTGTCCTTTTTCTCAAAACATTTTAAATATATATGAATATAATTTTCTGTTATTTTATAAAAACCAACAATAGTTATATCAACCCCTGTCAACTCTTTAATCTTTTGTTGATCATCTTCAAATATGAGCTTGTTATAATCAAAATTATTGGCATAAAATATATATTCTGCCTTTTCCCAATTATAAATTGAGAAATAATTATAAGAGTTAATCTTTTTTATCAAAGAATTCTGAATCTCAAAAGATATATTATCAAACTCTTTTTTTGCACTTATGTTAAAAAGAGGAATTACTATAAGAAATAAAGAGTTACTATCTTTTATATCTTCTGTCTCATCAGCAATAATATTAAGAGTAAAAAAAGATAAAAAAATTATAATAAAAATTTTAGATTTCATATTAATAATTTTAACACATTATCTTAAATATTTCTATTATTTTTTAAAGATATTTAAAAATCTCATTTACTAAATTGCTTGCCCTCTTTAAAGATCTATTAAATACTTTTTCATTATAAAAAAAATCATCTCTTTTAATCTCTTTTTTTACTATCTGTCTTGCATAAGAACCAATCGCAACTCCATTAATACTTATATTACACATTTTTGCTAATCTTGAACTTTTAGCATTAGTGCCGCCGGATAATAATATAAATACCGGAAGTCTTTCATTTGCAACAATTTCAGCAGTAGCCACTGCCTGTAAGGTACTTTTAAAATCATTTCTACCACCACTCATAGGAGCCCCATCAGCCTGAATTATTGTTGTGTATGGTAGCCTATTTTTTATTGCATTTTTTATTCTCTTTATTAGAGAAAAATTTCCAAGATGGGATCTATCAAGGCATAGGCTTACCAGTCCTTTATGAATTGAAATAATCTGATTCCAGTTTTTTAAAAATTCATTTTCATCATCACTTATAGAATGTAATTCCACACAATCGATTCCTAAATCTACTATTTCTGGTAAAACCTCCCTTATTGGTTTTATCTTCTGGTAAAATGAAATTGCATTTATTGAGCAGACCTGCTGGCATTTCCCACAGCCAATACATTTATAATCAATGATCTTAATACAATTATCTATTTCAAAAATTGCACTTTGGGGACAGACATTGATGCATCTTTTACACATTTTACATATATTTGAATCAATTGTCGCTTTTCTAATATGAGGATCCCCACTTATACCAAAACTTACAGAGGTATAGACAAATATATTTCTTTTTTCTTTTGCCTTTTTTATAGAATTTTTTGCAGCCTTTATTACATCAATATTTGCAGAAAGATCAAAAAGATTTGCACCAGCAAGACAATACAAATAGACAAGTCTTTCTACTTCTTCTACATTCTCATTTCCTGCCCCACAAACAAGCTTAAAGCATTTATTATTTTTTAATATATCGATTAACATGATTTAAAAAATCGTACCTAATGAAAGAAACATTTGAGCCGGATAGTAAGTAATTAATACAAACAACATTGCCAGTCTAAATTCTTTAATAAATTTATCAATTGAAAGAATCGCATCAGATATATAAAATAGTAAAGCTCCTATAAAATAAAAAGGTATTCCTCTCTTTACATTATATTCAAAATTAATCGCAGATAACAACATAAGAGTTATGATTGTTATATAACACCATAGAGGTATAAGAAACTCTCTTTTTTTGGCTGGATCCATTTTTATACTCAAAAATATTCCAAATAAAACACTTATTGCAACAACTATGATTGTAATATATATAGGCATACTCCATTTATATTGCTTAAATCTCATTATATAAAAAATATGGCCAATTACAAAGGATATCATGCCCATTATAAGCATATTTTTTTTGGCAAGTAGGATATCCCCTATCATTCCAGCAAGTAATGCAATTGATATGAATATTATAAATATATAATGATAGGATGTATTAATAAATAATAAATTTATTATCTGAATAATAACCAATCCTAATACTGGAAGAGGCTTTGTCCAGATAAATAGATTATTTTTAAAATAGTAACATAATAAGGCTATTGTCCCAGTTATTGTTATATAAATAATATGAATCAATAAAAAAGTCATATTCCCCCCTTATTTTATAAGGCTAATTTATTGTTACCAGATAATCAATTAATTCTGGATGGTGATTTAAATACTCAATAAGAGCCTTTTCATTTTTTCTTTGAAATTCAAGATATTCCTCTTCTGTATATTTTATGCTATTGAAAAATTCCTTTGTTTTTTCTTCAAAAAATATCTTCTGGTCATCTTCTGGCTTATCTTTCATAGTATCGATAAATGGCGATATAAAATTTTTATATAGAATAGAAATTGCAAAAAATACCTCAACATTCATTTCTTCAGATTTATCAATAAGTTCTCTCATTTTAACAACGTCTATTTCTTTAAATTTATTATTTTCTTCTATAACATTCTCTTGATTATTACTATCATTAGTAATTCTTTCTTTTTTAAAGCAAGCAAGTGATAAAAATATAAATAGTATAATAAAAATATATCTTTCTTTCATACTCTACCATTTTATCATAAAATAAAAATTTTATCAATACCTATTTCTCATTAAAAGTATCAGGTAAATCATTTTCAAACAAAACAACATCACCGGGTTTAACAATTGATTGTAATATACCTCTTGCCTCATTCAAAGAGCTTACCACTATTATCCTATCTTTGTTAAAATTAAGTTCAATGAGTCCTTCATATATCTTTTTTGTCTTTTCTTTACCTATCAAAATAGCATAGTCCACATAATTTGCCATTCTATTTCCAAAAATTTTATTCTGTTCATCCTCTTTTTCGCCAAGTTCCACAAGCCCGGGAGTTACTATTATCTTTTTATTACCATCTATCTCTTTTAAAATCTTTAATGCTTCTGTTGCACCTGCTAAATTAGAATTAAAAGCATCATCAAGAACAAGGACACCAGTCCCTGCATCAATTCTCTGTAATCTATGTTCAACAGGTTTTATCTTTTTTATTCCTTCTTCAATCTCTTCCTTTGTAAGCCCAATAACTTTTGCACATAGCATTGCAGCAAGTAAGTTAGATGCATTATGGCTTCCGAGTAACTCTGTCTTTATATCAAGAACTTCGCCAGTATCAAAAAAAGCCTTAAATTCAAGCCCTGATCTTGTATGTCTTATATCTGTTGCATAGACATTGACCTTTGAAAAGTCTTTTTCCTCAAGGCTATAACAATATAATTTTGCCTTTATGGGAAAAATATTAATATTTTCTCTTACAAGTGGTGAATCATAATTATAAATTCCAAAGCCATTCTCTAGAATATTTACTAAAATTGCAAATTTTGTCTTAATAATATTTTTGATGGAGCCAAATGTCTCAAGGTGTTGTAATCCAATAGCAGTCAGGATGCCGCAGTTTATTTTTACAAGCTTACAGAGATAATCTATTTCCCCTAAGTGATCAGCACCCATTTCCACTACAAAATATTTATAATCATTAAGATTCTTTTCTTCATTTACAACTTTGCTTATACCCATTGGCGTATTAAAAGATGCAGGGGTAAATAAAGTCTTATATTTCTCAGCAAGAATTGTCGCTAAAAAAAATTTTGTGGATGTCTTTCCATAACTACCAGTAATCCCGATGTTAAAAAGATTTGCTTTTAAGAGTTTATTCTTTGCCTTTGTCCAATAAAAAAATTGAATCAATTTTTCTATTGGAAAATTAATAAAATTTGCAGCTATAACTATAATTGGGGAAATAACACTCACAAAAAGAAGAAAGGCATTAAATTTAAAAAATGCCCATGTAGAAAGTGTAAATACATCGAGTGGCATAGCAGTAAATAAAAATCCAAATACTAAAATTACTATACTAAGTAAATTAAGAGTAATAAATAATCTGATTACTCTTGATGTCCATTTTAATGGCTTTTTTACATTTTTAGTGGCAAGAGGCCCTATCCACCCTTTTATAAAAGGATGAATCAATTTCCACAAGAAAACCAAAGATATAATTGTTGCAGTAATATATTTGTATAATGGAATATTTTGTGGATTTATTGTAAAATAAAATACAAGAATTAAAAATAGAGGAAATAATAATTCAAAAATATCCCATACTAATACTTCTCTAAAATTACGACTCTCAAGCCATTTTATAAATTTTTGATTCTTATAGCCCAATAATTGTAATTTGTGAATAAGATATATACTATAAATAATGAGAGTCAAGAATGTGGCTATTAATAAGATAACCAAAAAAAATATTGTTGCCATATTACCTCTTGTTAAATAAAAGATTTTATTATGTTTACTATTCTATTATCCTGCAAAAAAGAGTAATGCCCTCCATTTTTAACTATAAACATTCCACAATCATTTATTTTTTTTTGCATTTTTCTTGCCATCCATAAAGGAGTATCTCTATCTTTTTCTCCCCAGTATAAAAAGACCGGGCACTTTATTTTGTCTAATATATGACTGAAATCTTCATTTACAGTTTTTACAAGAATATCTCTCATTTTTCCGGCATTCTTATAATCATCAGAACCAAATCTATTTTTTAAACTCTCCAGTAATCTATCATTTTTAAAAATATTTTTATATAGAAATTTTAAAAATTTAAAACTAAATACCCTTATATACCATAAAAATCCTCTTTTTGCTCTTATGCCAGAACTATCTATTAAAACAAGTTTTTCTACAAAATTTGAATAATTGACTGCCAGTAAAATAGCAAGCTTACCACCAAATGAATGAGCAACTATATTGATTTTTTTTATATTTAATGCTACTAAGAATTTATATATAATTTCACAATATTCTTCACTACCAATGCTTATTTCTGGTCTGCTACTATTGCCAAAACCTGGAAGATCTACTGAAATTATTCTATAATTGTCCATAAGTGGCTTGTATATTGACATAAGATTATATTTATCAGCACCCCAGCCATGCATAAAAAGAATAATTTTTGAATTATTTTTTTCATTATCTATAAAAGAGATATTAAGACCAGTTATATTAATATTTTTTTCTATAAACATTATATAAACTCAATGTACCTTTTATCCACTACTTTTTCTGTTAAAATAGAAGTTATTGTTATAATAAAACCAGAAGTAAGAGTATCGACAGCAACGCTTATTCTTGAAAAAAGTGGGACAAAAAGATAAAATAGTAGATAACTATTCTCCTCAAAATTTAAATAAGGAAAATTAAGAACCATTGCCACAAGTGACAAATGTCCTATATCATTCAATCCATCGAGTCTGAATGAAAAAAGAATTATCAAGAAGAAAAGTAATATTTGAATCGAGAAGGTAATTATATTCAAATGATATATATATAACAATGTCATTAAAATTACACTGGATACAATGATTGTTCCGGATCTATTTAAAAGCAGAGCAAGAGGAGTTAAAACATTTGCATTGCTCTCATCGATGCCACTATTTTTCTTTAAATGCTCATTTAATGAGATTAATGATGCAGCAGTATTGCCAGTCACAAAAGCAGTCAATGTGGCACCCAGCAGAGAGAGCAATATTTTAAAAACATTCTTTTTAAGAACAACCCTAATAAATATAGAAAAAATGATAATTAAAACTATAGATATCAATATACAATTTATTATTGGTTTTAAGACAACCATATAATTTATATTTTCTGACTTAACTATCTCCTGCAACTCATATGGAAAGAAATTATTTTTTACTATATAAAATATTATAAATATTGCACCAAATGGGAAAATTTCCAATATAGCTTTTACAATTAAATTAAGTATCTGCTCTGTGGAATATACTACCTCAACAAAATATATTGATTTTTTCTGATTTAAAAAAGATGATATTGAAAGAATAAGCGCAACAAAGATCAATGGTAAAATATAAATATTACTATCCGTAAATATTGAAAATATATTTTTGTTTATTGTCTTTAATAAAATATCGCCAAAGGATGGTAATAAAAGTGGTTTTTCTTTTATCTGATATATTCTGAATGAACTTCCTACCTGTAATATATCAAGATTCATAATTCCAATTGAAAGTATAGCAGAAAATATTATAGAAATTAGTAAAACTATTATGAAGATGGATAATATTTTAAGATATATCTTTTCTTTTATTAAATTATAGAAGCCTATAAAAAAATTCAACACTATATAAATAGAAGTTAAATATAGCAATGAATTTATTGATATATCAGAAAGAAATTTTAATAAATTATTAAACCATACCACATCTACTTTTATAAAAATTCCAGCAATTGTTCCTAATACTATGGCAATAGATAATTTTAACCAGATTTTCAATTTTAATACTCCCACTATAAATAGTTTTTTGTTATATATACTTAATTTTTTTTACTTTGTCAAAATATTTTAATATATGCTAATAATATGGATGCGAATTTATTTTTAGGCAGTGAAAAAAGATAGAATTATCCTAAGGGTAAGTTTTGAGTAAGAAAGATAGAATGACCAAATTTTAGAAAGATGGTTAATTTTATAAGAATTTTATCTCTTTCAGGCAAAATTCTAGGTTGAACTTGAGTAAAAAATAGTCGTTATGTTCGTTAAAGACTGGGATATCTGGGGAACCAATCTTAACCACCACAGCCTTAGCTTCCCTTAAAGTTTCTATTTCCTTTTCCCATTCTTCTATTCTTTTTGAAAACGCTTCTTCCCCCTCTACTTCAATCCCAGCAAAATAT
>DAONLM010000159.1:0-7294 GCA_035406685.1 Spirochaetota bacterium | reverse complement strand
CAATCTTACCTTTACTTATAATTTTTTTTGCAGTAGAAGGAGCTATACTAAAAAAGTACATAGATATAGTCAATTAATTTAAAATTTTTAAGTAATCTAACTCCCCCTTCCGCCCCTTGAAGTCCAGAGCTGCATAGTTGATAAACTCGCATCCGAGCGGAAGGTGATCGACAGCCTGCAGGAGATGGTGAAGACCTACGAGGAGAAGATAAAGCGGGTGATTGATAAGGTGTGCGGGGAGTGAAACTCTGTGCTCCTCTGTGCCCTCTGTGGTTAAAAATATTATCTCACCACAGAGAACACAGAGAGACACGGAGAGGAAGAAAGGGGAAAAATATGGAGGAAGGAAAATAATGAATGAGATGCCCCCAAAAAATATGAAAACATATATTTGTTTTAATGATAAATCTGGTGATTGGAATGATAAAAAAAGGAAATTTTATATTAGAGCTTCTCTTATAATTGATTCTAAGGCACCTCTAAAAACCCGTTTTTTTTAGGGGAATTTTCTTCCCTGTCAATTTTTTTAAAAAAATTATTATAAAAAATCTTGACTTTTTATAATTTTAGTGTTACTTTTTAGAAACACCAATTAAAGGAGATTAAAAATGTATAAGATTTCGATTTTTTTAAAAAGTTTTATATCTATCTTTTTGTTATTATTTTCTTGTTCTACATCCATAATGGAACAAAATTTTGAAACAGAAAAGATAAATCAATATCTAAACAATAGTGTTAAATTGGACCCAGTAGAAAAAAAGGCAAGTGTGGGATACTTTTATTCAGACTATAATAATAGTCTGCCAGAGATAGTTGATTTATCATCTAATATGCCTCCAGTTGGTGATCAAGGTTCTCAAGGTTCCTGCACAGCCTGGGCAGTTGCTTATGCTGCTAAAAGTTATCAGGAAGGAATTGAGGAAAATTGGGATCTGTCAAATCAGTCTCATCAATTTTCTCCCTCTTTTCTTTATAATCAGATAAGAGATGGATTTGTCTCTCTTACACTTGATATGCT
Organism: Spirochaetota bacterium; assembly: GCA_035406685.1. Lineage (GTDB taxonomy): Bacteria > Spirochaetota > GWE2-31-10 > GWE2-31-10 > MWDO01 > DAONLM01. The sequence goes on along the minus strand of DAONLM010000159.1, from coordinate 6,276 downwards.
TGTAGATAAAGGTTGTGATACTCTAAACAATTTCCCTTATAATCCACACGATAAAACTACCTTGCCAGATGTCAAATCTTTTAAAAGAGCATTAAAATATAAAGCAAAATCATGGAAATATTTGAAGAAAGATGTTACTGAATTAAAAAAGATACTTGCTTCCGGTAATGTTGTTATAGGTGTAATAGCAGTTCATAATGATTTTAATATTCTTTCAAAGAAGAATCCAATTTATGATGATTTTTCCGGAAAAAGATATGCACATCATTCAATATGTATTGTTGGCTATGATGATTCAAAAAGTGCCTTTAAATTTATTAACTCATGGGGAACTGATTGGGGTATTGATGGTTATGGATATATAAGTTATAGTGCTGTATATGAAGATAGCCCATATTTTTGTGAAGCATATATTATGTTTGATGATAAAAATATAGATAGAGAAAAAAAGGTAATACATTACTATTCCCAGAATGATATAAAATATATTCATTATAAACAAGATAATAATATATGGACAAATATTCCAGGTAAAGAGATGACTTATGAAAAAGATGGCTGGTATGTTTATGTTCTTGAGGATAAAGATGATTTTGAATTCTGTTTTAATAGTGGTTATTATAGCCCTATTTGGGATTCAAAATATGGTGCTAATTATAAAACTACTCTAAATGAAGTGTGGATTAAAGATTATACTATTTATGATTATAATCCCCTTTCGGTAGATTTAAAATTAATTGTAAAAAATAGTAATAATAATATGCCAATTAAAGATATCTCTTTTTCTGTAAAAAACAAAAACAATGATGATATTTTTTATATCAAAACAGACGAGTATGGGATCGCCTGGCTTGAAAATGTAAAGAGTGGCGAATATACTATTTTTAGTAATGTATATAATTATCTCTATGAAAATAATAGTACAATGTTTTCTTTCGATATTACAATAAATAATAAAACATTTATAAAAGAGATATATCTAACTCCGGCATGTAGCACAACAATATATTTAACCAAGAATAATGATAATAATACTTCTTCGTATGAACTTGTTGGGCTTAATGGCTCTTTATATAAAAATGGGGTTTTTTATAAAAATTATATAAGTTCAAGCTATTATGGAAATGGCTACTTTAGTTTAGGTTATTTGACACAAGGGGAATATAAACTCGTAATTTCTGACAAAAAGAATGATAAAATATATAATGGAGAAATTACATTTTCTATAAATGAAAATACTAACTACTATTCTAATACAATGTTTGTCTCTTCCTTTAAAGCAAATTTTTCTATGGTTTATTTAAGAGGGAGTTTTAATGACTGGTCAACGAGTAAAATGAATATTGTTAAAGATAATATATGGGAATTAGAAGTAGATTTTAATAAAGATTATGACAATAAATTTAAATTTGATATCTATGGTGACTGGCAACTAAACTATGGGGACAATAATAATGATGGAATATGTGAACAAAATGGCAATGATATTTTTGTAACAAAAGGCAGATATCTTATAAAATTTAATGATGTCAATAAATCTTATTGGTTTGAAAAAAGATAAATTTTAAGGTAAATTAAAGATCTTTAATAAATAAAAAAGGGCTCTTTAATAGAGCCCTTTATAATTTAGCATTAAGGCTTTTCAATCAAAATTACACCTTTACTACCAGCAGTAAAGGTAACATTTCCACCACTAACTGTTGCAGTATTTCCAGTATAAAAATCTCTTAATACAGTTCCATTATCCCATATACCAGATACATTAACAGTAGTAGGACCACTTGCATCAATTACGACAACAACTTTATCATCATCTTTTTCTCTCTTAAAAGTATAAGGAGAATCTTTTAACTTTGTATGAGATCCAGCACCAATTGCTATGTGTCTATTTCTAAATTGTCCCATAATCTTCCAGTGCTGATGTATAGCATTATTTTCTTTAGTCCAATTCATGCTTGATCTTGAACCCTGATCCGGATCTGCTCCACAAGGTCCATTTTCTCTACCAAGTTCATCACCATAGAAAACCTGTATTCCACCTGGTGTTAAGAAAAATACTGTTCCGGCTCTTATTTGTCTATTATCATCCCCATTATAAAATACTGATCCAGTATCATGACTCGATATATAACTTAAAACATTCCAGCTTGAACTCGAATTAATACTATTAGCATAATTAGAGAAGAGATTATCCATACTTGAAGTACTTCCCATTGCCCCCTCTATTGATCCTTTATAACTAAAGTTAATAACAGAATCAAATGCTCCACTCGTATGATAATTACTCTGATTTACGCCATGTCCCCATACTTCTGCAACTGTCCAGAAATCATCTGTCCACTTTGCTCCTGGTTTAGATGGATTCGCATTTCTCCAGTCTATTAAAGCCTGTCTTGCCTCATTCTTTAAATATACCCATGCATCCATTTCAACATGCTTTGCTGTATCCACTCTAAAACCATCAACTCCATAATTTCTTACCCAGTCAGTAAGCCATTTTGTTATATACTTTCTTACTGTAAAATTTGGGATATATGTCGCATTGGTATCTGATTTACCGCCAGACTTAGTATAAAAAACAGGTAGATTTACATAATCCGTACTCTCTGTCTTAAAATCTGGTAGATAAGCAAGGCACCTTGTATAATCATCGCCGCCAGGTTGAGTATAGCCAGGTAACCCAGCTCTAACCCATTGTGGCCCCCACCAGTTAACCCAGTTAGTTGAATCATAATCAATGTAAGTATGATAGTTGCCAAGACTGTAGTTTTCCCAGCCACTTTTCAAAACTCCTATATTAAACTCAGAAAGATCTTTTATTGATGCATAACCAGCATGATTCATTACAATATCAAAAACTACCCTTATTCCCTTACTATGAGCAGTATCAATAAAAGTCTCTAAATCAGAAAGTGTTCCCATGTTTGCATCAATCTTTGTATAGTCAAGAACATAATAACCATGATATGCATAATGCTTGAATGAAGAGTTAGCACCTTCTACCCAACCATGAATTTGCTCATAAGGAGCTGTAATCCATATTGCATTTATGCCTAAATCTGTAAAATAGTTACTATTTAATTTTTGTGTTAAACCTTTTAAGTCACCTCCATGAAATGTCCCTATATTTTGATGCTCTGGGTCTGACTGTCTGCCGTAAAAATTATTGTTAGAAGAATCCCCATCTAAAAATCTATCTGTTATTACAAAATATACTGTTGCATTATCCCAGCTAAAATTAGATTTTTCTACTTTTTTAAATGTATAAGTTTGATTTGCTTCATCTGTTCCATTTGTTGCCCAGAGTTTTAATGTCTTTGTGTCATTGATATTCATTCCACTGCCAATCGCAATTGTCTGTCCATTTGTATAACTGGTAGCAGTTGGGCTTGTCTTTGGATCTGTTCCATCAAGAGTATATTTTGAGGCAGTTATATTATCCCCACTAACATTGAGAGTTACAATAATCTCATTTGAACTAAAGTTTTTACCCGGAGGATTTGCGGATACTGATGGTGGAAATGGCCCATCAGGACATGTATTTGTCCATGTCCCATTCTTAAACCATCCGGTTTCTGGTGGATTTCTTGTATATTCTGGATCGCTTCCTTTAAATTTCATCTTTAATGCCTTTGTAAAAGGAGCAAAAGACTCTGGAATTTCAAATTTATACCAGTTATAGCCAATAGATGCCATTGCAGGACCTGGCCATGTATATCTCATTAGTTGAGAAATTGCTCTACCATTATCTTCCCATACCCAGATAGTTGGATTTGCTGTTGTGGAATAATAGTAAATCGTAACCCCAAGAGAAGTGGAAGATTTTGTATAGGTATAAGTCTCTGATACTTCATTTGTTCCATTTGTTGCCCAGAGTTTTAATGTCTTTGTCTGTCCATCAGTCATATCACTACCAATTGTAATTTGTTGACCATTGGTAAATGATGTTCCGGATGTCTTTGGATCTGATCCATCAAGAGTATATTTACTTGAAGTAGCATTTGATACATTAAGAGTTATTGTTAAAGTATCAGAAAATGATCTTGAAGTAGGATTAGCAGAAACAGTAACATCGGTATCGGGATTACTGTTATACCATACATCATTTTTTAACCATCCGGTTTGAGGAGGATCTCTTGTATATAAAATAGTACTATTTCCATTAAAGTGCATTTTTAAAGCCTTTGTAAAAGGGGCATAGGACTCTGGAATTTCAAAAACCCACCAATTACTTGTCCCACTTACAACATTCATATCAGGACCTGGCCATGTATATCCCATGAGCTGAGAAATTGCTCTACCATCATTATCTTCCCATACCCATATTTTAGGAGTGCTGGTAGAATAATAATATATTCTAATTCCTCCAAAAGGGGCTTCTTGTATTATATAATTTTCTGTTTTTACATTTGAAGGTTTATAACCATTCTTAAAAGCCTTTGCCTTTATCTGTCGATTACCAACAGGGAGGGTAAATGGTGTAGAATATAGATTAGAACTGGTAGTCGGTTCTGTACCATCAATAGTATATCTAATTTCAGATCCAATCTCTGCTGTTATGGTAAACAGCTCGTTTGCCTGATATGTGCCACCAGCCGGGCTAATTTGCGGCATTGCAAGTTGTGGATAAGATATTGTATAATTTTTAGTAACAACTGATGATACTGTCTTTGAAGGTGATTTAGCAATTGCTTTAACAACCATTGTTGTTCCATCACCTGTGATATTTATTGGACCAGTATATTTCGGAGAAGATACAGTAGGCGTAGAACCATCAAGAGTATAAAAAATATCAGCGCTACTATCAGAATGAGTAATTGTTACCTGTATATCAGAGGTATATGTCCCACTATCTGGTGTGATTACTGGCTGACTGGTTGTATTTTGATCTGCTATTGTATAAGTCTTTGTTATTATTATACTATTAAGTAAGCTATTCTTTGTAGCATATGCTTTTAAGGTAATATTAGAATTGGCACTGCCACTTATTGTAATTGGTGTAGAATATGCCACATATGTCCCATTATTAAGACTATAATAGATTGTAACATTTCCGCCAAGACTCGATGTTGAGCATGATAAACTAACCTGAGTGTTATTATCAACAATCCCGGAATCAATGCTAAATTTAACTGGAGTTACCTTAACTTGAGGTAATTCCTCTGTCCAGATTGTGTTTTCAGTAAGATTAATGTTAAATTCCTTTTTTAAATATACAATATTATTTGAATCTTTTGCCTCTGCTATGAATTGCCATTGACCTTTTTCTATTTCATTAAAAATAATAGGAGTATCAAAGTTATTTATTTCATTCACAATATCACTGCTGCCACTCTTTTTACCAGTAACAGTTATTTTTGTTATATAACCTGGTTCTGATGGAAGATTAACATAATTTTGATCTTTTCTTAAATTAAGAGTAAGATTAAAAAGATTTTCTACCGGAATAAGACTTGTGTAAAAGGTATATTTACCCTTTGGTAGATTAAGATTTGTTTTTGATTTTAAAATAACTTTTGTGTTAGCCTTTGCTTCAATTATTAATGTCCATTCTCCAGAGGATATCTCTTTTTTTATTATTTTAGTAGTTGAGGAGACTATTACTGGATCAATGCCATTTTTTTCAAAAATAGCACTATATTCAGTAATAGTATCAGTAACCGATGGATGATCGATATTAATCGTTAAGATACAATTCTTTGGTGTAGAATTATTATTACTTGATGTAGAAATTACCCCTGGATTACTACATCCAGCAATAAATAAAAAAGATACAAAAATCAAAATAAAAATGTTTAAAAAATTTAGCTTTTTCATTTTTTATCTCTCCTTAAAAATTATTTTATTTAATATATAGCAATTAACATACCTTATATTTTATAAAAATTATAACTATATTATTTTTATAATAGATACAATATTTTTAGTAAAAAAAGGCTTTCTAAATTTTAGAATATTTAAAAAGAACTTTAATTAAAATTTTTCCTATAATTTAAAATTTTTATAATTTTATAGGGTAGAGAAATTTGGTTTACCAAATATATTTTGAAAAAATCATCTATTTCAAAAATAAAATTATATCTGAGGTTATGAGAATCATTGTAAAGTTATTAGGCAATATTTTACGTTATAAAATTTTTTATTTTTTTCTTAAATTTTGTAAAGGATTTTCTTAAAAATTTTGTGATTAATATTATATAGAAATATTTTTTTATGGAGGGTTTTTATGAATACAAAATTAAATTACAAAAAAGATCATGAACTACATTTTGTAGT
>DAONLM010000158.1:0-7294 GCA_035406685.1 Spirochaetota bacterium | reverse complement strand
TATTGAGGAGAATTATCCTACTTTTTTTGGAAGAGTATGAAAAACTTGGGATTACCGGGGTTGAGATGAAGTGTAGTATAATAACATTAAAGTTATTTTTGAGGCTAACAAAGATGAAGAAATGGGATAAGAATAGAGAATTATCCCACTTTTCCGGCAACACCGCCCCATTTTACAAAGCAATCTACAACGATTGTTATCAGGTAGTGGGTTTTGAGACATACTATTGAAAAAATTTATTTTAAATTCTACTCGAAAAATAAACAAGACTATTACAATCTTTTCTCAAACAAAATTAACCCTGGCATAACTCTATCTTTTTAATTGCCTAAAAATAAAACCGCACCCTGATTAATAAAAATAAAATCGCACTCTTGAAAAATTTGATGCCAAAAATGAATCAGTAAAAATATTTTAAAAAATAAAAATTAGATTCTTATTTGCCTAAAAAATAAAAAAATCTTTTCTAAGAAAATGAGAAGATAATAGAGAAACAACTAAATTATTAATTTAAAAAATTTAATAAACAAAAAATTTTTTACTATTTTCTTTATATAGAAATATCTTACTTACTTTTTTTAGTGATAATACAAATTTATATATTTTTTATAGTATAATTTTTCTATCTATTTCTTCCTTGCGATTACAAAAGTTATATCATCTTTCTGTTCATGCAAAAATGAAAATACCTCATTAATTATGGCTTCCTCTATCTCCTTTACTGGTTTATCGCCGAGTTCTTTTAATTTATTAATTAATCTTTCCATATCATACTGCTCATTTTTATCATTAGTCGCCTCTATTAATCCATCTGTATATAAGAACATTAAATCACCGGATTCTAATTTAAAACTCTTTTCTACCGTATTTCTCTCTATATCTGGCACAAGTCCCAACCATACTCCAAGAGTCTCTATTCTTTCAACTTCTTTTGTTGTATGTCTGTAAACAAGTATATCAAGATGAGCTCCGGCATAATGAACTGTACCATCAGGATCTGCCACCATAAAAGATAGAGTCATAAAATGGTCTTCGCCCAATCTCTGTTTAATATTCTGATACATTACTCTATTTACTTTTGCTATTAATTTATCAGAACTTATATCTGGATCATTTAATAGTATTGTGTTAAAAGCCGTTTGAGCCATCATCATTATTAAACCACTCGTTAATCCATGGCCAGAAACATCACCTATTCCAAACCATATTCTTCCATTTGTTTCGCCTATTAAATCATAATAATCCCCTCCTACCTCTGCTGCCGGGATCATGGTTGCTGTTATTTCATAATGTTCTCTATATGGAATAGATGGTAATAGACATGTCTGAATTCTGGAAGCAAGTTCTAATTCTGATTTTTCTCTTTCTGCAGATAGCAACTTATCCTGATATGCCTTAATATTTTTTATCATCTGATTGAAATTTTCTGACAATTGTCCTATTTCATCGTCATATTTTGCTTTAACAAAGTGAGTATAATCCCCTTTTGCTATAACTTTTGTTGCTTCAGCAAGGGTATTTATAGGTGTAGTAAATGTTTTACTGAATAGATAACTTATAGCAATTATAATAAGGGAAACTATTAAACTTATAATTATTATTATTCTTACTACTCCCCATATTGGTTTGGTAAATTGTGATATTGGATGAAAATATATATATTTTGTCCAGGATTGATCCCCATATTCTACAATTGTTAAGAATTTTTTACCTTTATATGTAATAATATGTTTTTTTTCAAATATTTCATAATCAAGATGTTCTGGGTCCATTTTATCAAGAAGATCATCTTTAACTTCTTTTATATTTAAAATATTCTTATCTACATTTAACATCTCATAATCTTCATAGCTAAGAATATTACCAGACATATCTTTTTCTTTTATATATTGCATTGTTGTTTCATCAAAATTAAGTTCATCTTCATCACTCGGATGATTTAATGAGATTATGTTATTATTAAAATCAAGAATGTAGAGCGTCCCAAATTTTAAAGGAATAATATCTTTATAAAATTGTGGTATAAAATCATTATTTAAGGAAATATATAAAAATTTGGTAAAAGTATCCTCTTTTTTTTCCGGTGGTGTAGGATAATAGGGATATATCATAACAGGGGATTGCCCTTCTAAAGTATTTACTCCTAATATCCTTTCATCTGGTTTACCAAATATCAATTTTATGCTATTGTCTTCTCTTAACTTTTTAAAAAGAGGATCATTGAATAGTAATTCCATATTTATTGGCGGCTGATTATTAACTGTTCTGTGTACTTTATATTGTGTATTATCAATTATTGACTTTTTGTCAAGTTCTACAACATAAAGTCTTCCATCTATCTTCTCTTCAAATGTATTTCTAAGCCCGCCCTTTGTGGTAACATCGCCAATCAATAAAGCAGAGGTATCCATTTCATGTTGGGCGCTCTTATATTGTTTAACATTAAGAGCCTCTATTACCTGAGGATTATCAAGCATATTTGGAAGGGCTCGTGCATACTGCCCATATAAAAATTCCATATTCTTCCTTACCTGTGTTAATAAGGTTGTATAGAATTCATGACCCTGTTTTTCAATATATTGATACAATCTAAAACTTGTAAATACAACAATAATTATGAGAGGAATAATTGCAGTTGGAAGTATGATAGCAAGAAGCTTCCATCTTATTTTAAGATTACCCCATAAATTTTTGGACTTTACTACATCATTCATATTTTAATCCCCTTAAATGTATTTCAAAGATTATATTTGTATATTAACATATTTATAAAAATAAATCAAAAAAAATTTAAAAAATATAAAAATTATTTAAAATATTTATTTAATACCTCACAAAAAAATTTAGCAGCTAATAAATCTGGAAATATTTTAAATACTGTACTCTTATAAAACTTATTATTTTTTATATTGGTAAATTTTGAAATGACAAAATTTAATATCTCTTCATATTCCATTAATGTTATATCTTTTTGTGGTCGGGTTAATATTTTTATTTTATTTAATATCTCTTCAATATTAGTGGAGACCTTATTAGAATTTACAAGAGTATTATATCTCTGCCAGATAAGTTCTATTAACTCTTCTATTTCGTATAACTTTATCTTTTCAATTTTAAAAGATCTTGCAGCGCATTCTATCAAAGGAATAATTATATCTTTTTTTAATTTTAACTCTTCTGGCAAAATTTTTCTTATGTCTCTTTCCATATCGATTATATCTCTACCAATATACTCCTTTAATGTTCCTTTTAGTTCATCATTATTTTGAATTATTTTTAAAATCTCTTTTGTTACCTTATCCTTATTTTTAGGACTAATAAAATATTCAATGCCTTCAATCTTCCCAAAAATTTTTAATGTATCAAGATATCCCATTGTTATATTTCTTTTTGATACAGAAGGAGAAAAATCAAGGATTGTCCCGGTATCACTCGAATTTTTAATATAGATCGTATTTGTCCCCTCTATACTTGGCCTTCTTACTACACCAAGGCCAGAGATATCCACTGCGATAATATTGGTATATCCCCTTTTTTTAGCAAGGTTTATAGGAATATTATCATACAATCCGCCATCAAGATATTTCTTATTATCAATAGTAGTTATCTTAAAACCCGGCAACGTGGCTGATGCAAGAAGATAATCTTTTAATTTACCAGAGGGGATATCTTCAATAAATATTTCAACTGGTTTCAAATTATTGACCTCATATGTTACAAGCCCAAAATCTATCTTACTCTCTCTTACCTTTTTTTCATCTATAATTTTTGTAATAAGATCCTCTAATGGCTTAATGCTAAATCCACCCTTCTTAATTATATCTTTTTGTAACTCTAATAGTTTCTTAGGGGATAATTTTGAAACATCTATAATTCCATCTTTTAAAATATCGCTGGGGATATCTACAACTTTATCGGTTGATATATTTTCCCACAATTCTAATGCCTTCTCATACTCATCGAGTATCATCAAAGCACCATTTAAAGAACCAACAGAACAGCCAATTATTGCATTTATTTTTATATTAAGTTCTCTTAAGGCTCTCCATACACCGATTTGATATGAACCCTTGGCTCCACCACCACTTAATACAAGAGCATATTCAATGTTAAACATAATAATTCCTTATTTTAATAACTTCCAGTAAAATCTCTTTTATCTATTAATTTTAGCTGAGTTGTATATATTTTATTATTCCTCATATACTCAACTGTTACCATATCTCCTGGTTTTTTGTTTTTTAATATCTTTGAAAGATCAGAATACTCTTTTATCTTTGTATTGTTAATTGCAATTATTATATCTCCGCCGATATATATTATATTATTCCCATAAATTGCTCTTTCATTTCCGCCTCTTAAACCGGCTTTTGCTGCCTCTCCATTTCTTACCACATTCATTATCATCAACCCATAATCAATAGAGTATCCTAAGATTTTTGCTATCTTCTGATTTATTGGCAAAAAAGTAGCATCAATCCATCCTCTTTTCACATAGCCATACTTTATTAAGTCTGGAATTACCTCTTTTGCAATATCAACAGGTATAGCAAATCCAAGTCCAATACTACCACCGCTTGGTGAAATTATCATGGTATTTATCCCTATCATATTACCAGAAGAATCAATTAAAGGGCCACCAGAATTTCCGGGATTTATTGAGGCATCTGTTTGAATTGCCCCTTCTATAACATTTCCATTTTGTGTCTTAATGGGTCGTTCAAGAGCAGATATAATACCGGATGTTAAGGTTCTATCCAGACCAAAGGGATTCCCTATTGCGTAGACTGATTGACCTATCTGTAGATCTTTTGATGTGCCAAGAGGAATTGGACTAAGATCTTTAGGCGGATTCTTTATTTTAATAACAGCAAGATCATTTTCTGGATCCACTCCAATAATTTCTGCCTCATAAATATTTTCCTCTTTAGAAAGGGCAACTATTACTTTATCAGCTCCACCAACAACATGATAATTTGTAATTATGTATCCCTCTTTATCAATGATTGCACCAGATCCTTGTCCCTCTGTTTGTTGAGGATATATATCAAAGAAATAGTTTATATATTCTGTTTTATAATAGGTAATATTTACAACAGAAGGGCTTATTTTTTTATAAATATCTATTGTTCTTAATTCATCTTCAAATAATTTTGTCTCTTTTTTGGTATCTACTGGTATATAAATATAATCGCTATCTTTTTTTTCTTCTAATAATTGCTTTGTAGTAAATTGCCTATTCTGAATAAATATTGCAATAATAAAAAATATTAAAAATATTATAATACAGATTGTAAAAAAGTACTTATATATCTTCATATTTTTTATTATATATTAAATAAAATAAAAATTCAATAAAAAAATTAATTTTAATAGTAATTTTATTTTCAGACATTTATCCAGAATAAATTATAAAATATATCTGTTATATTAAATATAATTACAAAACATAATTCTACGACAATTGTCAACTTCTTATTTATAAGGAAGGCTTACAAAGACAAAATTTAACTTTAATCTCATTATCGTATCAATTGCATCCTGCCTGCTTATTTTACCTCTCGGTATAGGATGAGGCGGGGCATCTCCAATTAAAAATACATATCTATTATCAGACAAAAAATCTATTTCATTCAGCCTATAAATTGCCTCAAAGACAGCCTCTGGAATATCATCCCCTCCAGATGCATAAAGGGATTTTACGATACTTTCATATTTACCAGGATCATCGCTTAATTGATATAGTTTGTTAAGATAGATATCCCCATAATCCTTGTATAAAATAAAACCTATTCTTAATCTATCAACTTTTTTCTTAATCTCATTGCATAAATCTGGAAAAATCTCTTTAAAAATAGGGATTTCTTCTTCCATAGAAAGTGTTGTATCTATAATGAAAATAATCTCACCTATATTTCCTTCTCTAATATTTTTCGGAATATTTTTTAAAAATTTCTTATAATTATCGAGATCTTCTATTATAACATTATCCGAAGAACTCTCTTTTGAAAAATTATCAAAAATTTCAATTAGATTGTTTCGATAGTTAGATGGATTTACTCTTAATTTTAATGTGATCCATTGATCAACAAATTTACCAGAATAGTCAGCAAATTTTTTTTCAAAGAGCCTTAAATTTATCTTAACCCCCGGCTTAATCTCTATTTTCCCCTCTCTTGACCAGGGATATCCATAATAAACTTCTTCTGGAAGAAAAAATTTAAATGCCAACCCCAATTCTTTATGAGGCTCTGGCGTAGAATCTACAAGAAAAAATGCCTCATATTTAGTCTGTAAAATTCTATTGTCAAGAATTCTTATTTCATTGCCATTGCATGGATGGAATTTAGGTGTTCTTAAACCATAGTTTGTCTTTTTTAATGAAGGATCTTTTTGTGATTCTGTTAACAGTATAGATTCTATACCATCAAGCTTTTTTATATAAAGATCATAACCCGAATCAGACTTTTCGAATATAATATCCTTCTCGGAAATAAAAGGTATTTCAGAAAATAAAAGATAGTTAAATAATAAAAAAATTATACATATTATCTTTTTCATAAGGATATAGTCTATTTGCAAAGAAATTTTCGGATATTAACCTGCTTTTTATTAGATTAATATTGGTAAGATTTCATTTTTAGGCAAATTTTTTCTTAAATTTTGTAAAATTTTGTAAAGGATTTTTTCAAAAATTTTGTGATTAATATATAGAAATATTTTTATATGGGGGTTTTTTATGAATAAGACAATTTTAAATTGCAAAAATAATGATTGCCATGAATTACATTTTGTAACTACTTCAGAGATGAAGAAAAAACTTAAAAACATAGCCAGAAAAGAGAATATCTCTTTATCGAAATTAATTGTTTATGTATTGCAAAAGTTCTATGATAGAGTCAAAAAGATATACTGTTTTGGTCCTGAGGATGAGAATGTTTATGAAAGAATAAATGCTGACGCCTCTATACATTTTTATTTACCTAAGGAGGATTATCGGTTTTTGAAGAAAGTCCATGCTGATCTAAATTTTTTCAGCATGGCAAAATTGATTAGGGCAATTCTTGAAATTTTCATTGAAGAATATGAGAGAATGGGGCTGCTTGGATTTGAGAAGAAATGTAGTCTTGTGACATTGAGATTATGGCTGAAATTAACAAAGATAAAGAGGTGGAAGAAGAGTAGACAATTGTCCCACTTTAAAGAGAATTTCACGCCATTTTACAAGGCAATCTACAACGATTGCTATCAGGTAATAGGCTTTGAGACCTATTATTAGTAAAATTTTCTAAAA
>DAONLM010000157.1:0-7303 GCA_035406685.1 Spirochaetota bacterium | reverse complement strand
GGAAAAACACCTTTATGAAAAAAGGCGGGATAAGGATTATAAATTTATAAATGCCACTGAAAAGATAAGGGTGTTTTTGCCAGAAGAGATATATAATGAGTTGAAATTAGTCCATGACCAGTTGAATTCATTTAGTATTGCAACTCTTATAAGGGAGCTACTTGAGATATATTTTATAGGTATTGAAACTTATGGGGAAGAGAAATTTATGAATATGATACAAGAACTAAAAAATGAGATAGAAGGGTTAAAGGCAAGAAAGGCTTGTGTTGTGAAGGAGGAAAGAGGCCAAGATATCCCATGCTCAACTGACACAAACGACTACTTTTTACTCAAATTCAACTTAAAATTTTGCCTAAAAGAGATAAAATTCTTATAAAATTAATGATCTTTCTAAAGTGTGACCATTCTATCTTTCTTACTCAAAACTTATCCTTAGGATAATTCTATCTTTTTCACTGCTTAAAAATAAAATCACACCCTCATAACCAATTTAAATAATTAAATCTTAACTTTTTAAACAAGAAATATTTAAATTTGGCAAAGACTTTTATTTCTAAAAATTATTAATCATAATTTATAATTTTAGAGTTTAAAACGGCAAGTATAATTTTATTCTGGTAATAGAAAATCTTTTCGATATAGACTTTTACTAAAAGATATTTTAATGAAAAACACTATTTTTTACTTTCTAATAATTTTTCTTTAACAATAAATGCGTCGTTTACAATATCATGAACAAGAGATATTTCTTTTCTTGCATCCTCTATTTTCTTAAAAGAACCAAATACAATAACAATATAATTCTTCTTATTTACAACCTTATTTGCTAAAAATAGAGAATTTTTTATATCTTTATTATACATTTTCTTATATTCATTTGCAAAGACTTCCCCATAATAATTTATAAATGAGAGTGGTTTTTCACCTATTTGAAATGCCGCAATTTGTATATAAAAAAGATCGTTATTACTCTTCTTAATATATTTTAAATCCTCTTTTGCTTTTTTTGTTAATTTTATATCCTCCTTCTTTTCTTTATCATTTATTCCATTTGTCTTATCTGTTGTTATTGTTTTGTTTTTATTATTCTCTTTCAGTTTATCATCAGACGATATATCCTTGATAATTTCTTTTTCTTTTGAATCACTTGTAACATCTTTCTTGTTTTCAGAATATAAATCTTTATTCTCTTTTAATTTATCATCAGATGATACATCCCTGATAATTTCTTTTTCTTTTGAATCACTTGTAACATCTTTCTTGTTTTCAGAATATAAATCTTTATTCTCTTTTAATTTATCATCAGATGATACATCCCTGATAATTTCTTTTTCTTTTGAATCACTTGTAACATCAGTAACATTTTTTATCTTTTTATCATTTCCAAGAAGATAAAACATTAAATAAGGAATTTCTGTCTCCCCTTTTCTTAGATAATTAACTCCTTCAAGAAATTTTGTTGAAGGGGGCTCTGAAAATTCTATTGTTTTTTCTACAAAATATTCTTTTATCTTATTATCCTCTTTTTCATACCATGTTGCTGTAATAATATACTTGCCATAATCAAACTTCTCAAAAAATATTGGCGTTTCCCCAAGTTCTACCTGTTTATAATTTGAATTTTCAGAACTTGGCTCAAGTCTTTTATATTTTATCTTTGCTCTTGTTGGATTTGAGAATATTGCAAATGATATCTGATTAAAATTAGGCTTTATTTTTAAAGCTCCATCCTCTGTAATCTCTGTAAAATCTGAATATTTTTGATTGATCTCTTTAATAACATCACTTGCTCTTTTGTAAGATAAAGATTTATATTCTATTGTCTCTGTTGGATGTTTTAAATATCTAACTACAAAATCTTTTGCTGTCAGATTTATTTTTATATCTTTATTATCATATTGCTTTAAAGATAGAGAGAGAGGAGAATCTTTCTGTTTAATCAATTTGTTGTCAATAATATATTCAAGATCATACAACCCTGGATCAAAATTAAAATCAATTACACTTCCATCATCCTGAAATACAAGTTCCTGCTCATACATGTTATTCCATATTTCTGCAAAATGTATTATTTTTGTATCAGATTCTACATTATTAATTAAAATAGACTTTATATCATATCTTGTATATTCTGATATTCTCTCTATTCTATAAGCAACAAGGCCTAAGGTTACATCCTGATATAAAGGCACTTCTACAATATAATCTTTTTTTATGTCAGAAGTATTATCTTCTGAAATCTCTTCATCGATTTTAATTAATTTGATTTTTAAATTTGACTCTGGTTTTACCGGTGTATATGTGCCATTTGCGTTCTTTATTTTACCAATAAATTTTACCTTTCTCATTCTTTCTGATAATAGAAAATCCTCACCGTTATAGTCTTTTATAAAATATATATTGGTTGTTGGGTGTTTTTCAAATTTCTTTTCAAGATTGTTCTCCTTAATTTCTTTTGGAACTGCTTTAAAAGGTTCATATTTAACAATCGCATCATCATCTTTAAAATATATCTGGAATGAATATACTGGAATATTTACAACACTTTCATTAAATTTTTGTGGCTTGTAAAATACAACCCTATATTTATAATTTATATAATCCCTTTCATTTGGGGCTTTTTTTACAAGAAATAAATTTATACTATTATTATCTATCTTAGAAATTATATAATCAGTATTCTCTTCTTCTGTATTTGTAGAATTTAAAGGATAGACTTTTATTAAAATATCTTCTGGAGCATATTTAAAATATACCAACCTATACTCTTTTTGCAATGCTCTATTCATACTTGTATTAGTGATAAGTATAAATATGAATAGAAAAAAATAGAGTATATTTAATTTTCTTTTCACCTTAAATCCTTATTTTCTCTGTATTTTAATTTTTTTTAAATATCGGTTTTTAAATTCTAAAAATTTAAAAATATACAAGCAAAAATTTTAACATTATTTTATAAAAAATAGGGGGATATCTGTAGATTCTAACTTTTTTAAAATTTATCTGTTATATAATAGAATTTTCATATAATTGGAGTGCCTCATTATAGCCATCAATTGCCTCAGCACATATTAATTTATTTTTATCTAAAAGATGAGATAATATATAGTTGTAAGAATAGTAATATGCTTTATAAAAATTTTTTTCTTTTGTAATTATCTTTCTTATTTTCATGGAATCTGAATACTTTCTTAATGGTTCACAATAATCTGCTAAATATGTCCATTGTGCTAATCTGGGTAAATTCACTCCCCCTGTTGTATGTTGACAAATAGAAATTAAAATTTCTCTATCTGTTATATTATATTCTTTTATTAAAATTTCTGCTGCAGCAACCCCATGTAATAAAACCGGATTATTTACTTTAAAATCAAAATATTTTATTTCAAAAATATCTCTATTCTTAAAATTTTTTGCTAATTTTATTACATCTTCAATTGGCATCTCTTTTGCGATGTCGTGATATAATCCAGCAAAATATGCTTTCTCTGGATCAATATCAAAAAAAATAGCATATTTTTTCATAAACATTGCTGTTGAGATTGAATGAGATATCCTTTTTTCATTTGTTAAATATTTTTTTAAAATAATATTATCAAACATCAATTTTCTTTAATTTACTCATACAGATTTTACTTAATTTTTCAAGACCATCCTCTTCATCTAATAATTTAATATCATCTCCAAGTATATCTTTATACTCTCTTTTAATAATTTCAATCTCTCTTAATTGAAATTTAGAATACTTCATTTTTTACCTCCATTTTTTTCTTTATTAAAATATTCGGAAAAATAAAATTTATTTTAAATTTTTTTATTGTTTTTTGACAAAACCTATTTTTTGAGATATAATTCATATTAAGAAAATTAAAAATTTTTACCCAATGTAACAATAAATTATTTAGTAAGAAAAAATTAATTTTACTTGCCTAACATATAGAAGTCAGATCTTTTAAATAATGAATCTTCTGAATAATTTATAAGATTTACAAAGGTAGAAAAATCCACTATTTAAGGGGCAAACAATGAGGAAATTATCTAAAAATATTGTTGATTTCATCTTAAATGAGATAAAAATTTTAAAAAAAGATGGGGTGATTACAGAAGATATAGAAATTAAAATAACCTCTTATTATAATGAAATTCTAAAAAATAGTGAGGAGCCAAAAATAAAAACAGATATGATAAAAAAAGAAAAAACAGGTCATAGAGCTTTTGCATTAATAGTTTTAAGTATTATAGCAGCTATTTTTATAGCAATTGGTATAATTACTTTTATTGCCATTAACTGGGCTCATATACCAAGGGAGATAAAAACAATATTTGCTTTTATTTTATTATTAATACCTTCTGGGCTATCTTTCTATAAGATCATTATAAGAAACAATAACTACTCTAAACAATTTTCAGAAGGTGTATCAATTTTTTGGGCATTGATGTTTGGTGGGGTATTTTCATTTATATCTCAAATATATAGAATTTCTACTGGAGATCTTTCGCAATTTTTATTAATATGGTTATTATCAACTTTAGGTATTTTATATATATTTCAATCTGTTAGCACCTCTATTTTTTATGCTATACTTTTAATTAACTGGACATGGCTTAGTCAATACGAAAATCAACAGGCAGTATTATTTTATCCTTTACTTGCAGGCATTATACCATTGATTTTTAAAAAGGGGATATCTGACTCTAAAAAAATATTTTTTGGCTATATTTTTATAATAGTTTCTCTTTCTTGTTTAGGAGTTGCATTTGAAAAGACACTTACTGGAATATGGATATTAGGCTATGGTTTTATTATCTATATCTATCGTATGATTGGGGATATTTATGAAAACAGAGAAGAAAATATTTTTAAAACTCCATTCAGATTGACTGGTTTTATTGGGAGTATTGCTCTTTTATTTATCTTTATGTTTAACTGGGTATGGAAAGATATAGGTGTTATTAAAAAAGGAATGGATTATATAATGTATGGGACAATTGTTGATTATACTGTTGTTACTCTTCTGTTTATTATCTCATTGATATTTATGTATGTTAAATTTTTTACAAAAAAAGAGATTAGCCTTTTAAACATAATAGCCTCTCTTTTTATACTACTTTTGCCAATATTATATATTCTAAATTCTTTTAAAATTATTAACCATGAAATTTCGAGTTTTATTATCACAATATCTGCTCTTTTATCTTTTATTATATTAACAATATATAATCTAATAAATAAAAATTTAAATAAGACAATTGTCGCACTTTTGTTAACATCTGGCGTTATTTTAAAAATAATTATTCAGATCCCGGACTATTTTATCATAATATTATCCTCTTATTTTATTTTTATATTTATTGTTTCAATTTTAGGAGAAGAAAATTTCAATATATTTAGATCAATAAAAATATTAAGCACTTTGAGCATATTTATTTTATCTTCATTGTCAATTTTATTCTTTTACATTTTTTCAAAAGATATTAATCCTATAAAATGGAATAATATTATTATTTTAAATTTTATCTCTCTTCTTATGTTACTTGTTTTTTCAATAGTTGGATTTATATACTATATTTATAAAAAAAAGAGCATAACAGATTTTGACTTAATTACTCTAATAGATGGATTTTTTTCGTTATTCCTTTCATTTTTTACATATTCTAATCATTTAAAAATAGAAAATTTTATTTTTATTTTATCAATATTTTTTTGTTTTATAATTTTATACTCAGTATTTAAAGATCTACTAATAAAAAACTCGGTTTTTTCAGAACTAATTATATTACTTCTCCCACTCCCAATAATAATATATGGAATAATGAGATATTCTTTTGTCTGGACATTTCTTGTATCTGGTTTCTTTTCTATGTTATATTATTTTAGTCTTTACCAAAATAAAAAAACAGAGAGTAACAATCTTTTTTTTCTTGAAATAATAGGAATAGTCCTCTCTACTGTTTTTCTTTTTATCTTCTCTTTCTCTAATATTTCAAAATATTTAGTAGAATATAAATTTTTAGAAAATCCCTCTACATTAAATTTAATATTATTTGGATCTATCACTTTTGTCAGTCAGATTGCATTTATTATTGATCTTATTAGAAAAAAAATTATAATTAATTATTTTATAATCGGACTACCACTCTTATTATTTGTGATAACATTTATAAAAAAATTTACTGATAATTGCATAAGTCCCTTATTAATAAACTGGATTATAAATATCATAATCCTACTCTTGTGTTTAAACTTTTTTGCCATTGGGGTAAAAAAAAGATCAATTGCAATAATAAATATTTTTGCTATATTTTTGATTTTGACATTCATTATAAGATTTTTTGAGTTAGATGTTAATCTTTTAATAAAAGCACTTGTCTTTTTTATTAGTGGTATTATCATTCTTATAGTAAACATAATACTTTCATATATTTTTAAAAAAGGGGTAAAAGAAAATGAAATTAAATAAATTTTTATTTTTTATTGTTATAATTTTTCAATTTTTAATAATAATATTGATGCTTTTATATGCAAATACAATACTTGGATCTGAGAAAATAGTAAGATTAAAAGCTAATCTTTATGATCCTTATGATTTTATGAAAGGTAGATACATTAATTTAAGTTTTGATATTGAAAATGAATTTATTACAAGCTTACCTTCCATAAAAAATTATTCTAAAGAGGAACTTAATAAGAAAAAAAGATTTCCTATTTATTATATTCTTAGTCAAAAAGAGGATGGTTTTTATCACGTAGAGGATATCTCTTTTGAAAAACCACAGGAGGATAAGATATTCATTAAAACAAAGATAAAAGATATTTATGATACTAAAATTGTATTAAAGATAAATTTTAGAGAATACTATTTACAGGAAGATTATGCATTAAAAGGAGAAAATATATTAAGATCCCTTGACAGAGAAAAATTTATCCCTAATTTAATACTTGGTGTTGATAAAAATGGAAGAACAATTCAAAAGGGTTTTTTTATTAATGAGATTCCTATTGAAAAATTTATTAAAGAGCAAAATAAATAATTAAATGTTGTATTATTATTTAAATAATTTATACGACAATTGTCTTAGTATATTTAAGATTTATAATGAGGCTAAAATTCCACCTTCCTAAATTTAAGAAGAAAAACATTGCAATTAATGTTTAGTTCTATCTTTACTCTATTTTGAGTAAAAAAATATAAAAAAATTATATTAAAAGAATTTTATTTTGTCAGAAAATTAAACTATCGTGATTTGTTAAAAGCATAGTTATGCTAAGAGTGGTTTTAGTGAAGAGTAATAAAAAAAG
>DAONLM010000156.1:0-7329 GCA_035406685.1 Spirochaetota bacterium | reverse complement strand
TAAAAAATTTTTGCCTAAAAATAAAATCACAACCGTGTTTGTGGGGGATACAGAAGAAGTTTTGATGTAGAATGTGTTGAACAAATAGTACAGGGTAATGTATCAGTTCATAATTGGATACCTGAATCACAAGAGAAGTTTAATTTAATTTTATTCATTGAAGACAGATCAAGATATGTCCTATATGCTAAATTTGTAGCAAGTGATAATTTATTGAATCATATATCAGAATTAAAAGAGATGATAACAAGATTTGGTTTTCCCGTTGTAATTTACTATGATAATGATTCAAAATATAATTATATCAAGCAGAAGGGATATCCCCCTTAATAAATAATATAACATTAAATGTATAAAAATTATTTTTTTACTTTATCTAAAACAGAATATATTTTCTCTATTAATATTTCTTTATTAAATGGTTTTGAGACATAATCATCTACACCAGCATCAAAGATATTTTTAATTTCATCCTCAAATGCATGTGCTGAAAGAGCTATTATTGGGATATCTTTATATTTTTCCATTTTTCTTATTATTTTTGTTGCTTCAATACCATCCATTGTTGGCATCTGAACATCCATTAATATAACATCATATTTATTTTTTTGCAATTCTTCAATAGCCTCTTTACCATTATAAACTTTTTTCACTATCATATTTTTAGAAGTAATAATAATGAGTTCGATCAATTTTTGATTTACTTCAGAATCTTCTACTGATAATATTTTTATTTTTTGTTCTGGATTTTGTTTTTTAATTTCTACATTTTTTATATTGTCGTCTGCTATATTTACTATCTCACCCTCTTCATACGGGATATCTACTATAAATTCTGTCCCTTCATTTTCAATACTTGTAAATTCTATTTCTCCATTCAACATATCAACTATATTCTTCACTATTGCAAGTCCAAGGCCAGTCCCACCATATTTTTTATTTAGAAAATTCTCCCCCTGTTCAAATGGTTCAAAAATTTTACTCTGTTTATCTTTATTTATACCTATTCCAGTATCCTTTACTTTTATTATTATATTACCATTATCATCTATTAAAGAAAGTTTTACATAACCTTTTTCTGTAAACTTTAAAGCATTTGATAAAAGGTTGTTTAATACGATTAAGATAGATTTTTTATCTACCAGAATATTTTTATTTAATTTATTGTCCATCTCAATTATAAAATTTATCTTTTTTTTCATAAATTCTTTTTTATATATTTTGGCTAAGTCATCGGCTATTTTTAATATATTTAAATTTATCTTTTTTATTTGAAATTTATTAGCTTCTATTTTTGATATATTCAGTATGTCATTTATTATTTCCATTAAATGCAAGGATGACTGATTTATTATTTCAAGATATTCCTTTTTTTCTTTTGATGTTTCAATATTTAATAAAATATCAAGAAAACCAATAATACTATTCATTGGTGTTCTTATCTCATGACTTATATTTGCAATAAATTCTGATTTTACTCTATTGAGTCTTTCAGCTTCTTCTTTAGCCTTAATAAGATTATCTTGTATATTTTTTATCTCTGTAATATCCTGAATTGTCCCATATATTTTAATATTTTGACCTTTTTTATTTTTTAATACTTCCCCTTTTGTCCTTACATGTATATGATTATTCTTTGCTGTAATAAGTTGTAACTCAACATCGTATTCTTTTTCATTTTCTATCAAATTTTTAACACTTTCAATTATTATTGGTTTTGATTTCTCATCATAAAAATTGATTGCACTCTCTACTGTGGGTGTATATTCTTTTTCTGATATTTCATGGATTTTATATGTTCCTTTACTCCATTTCAATTTATTTCTTAATAAATCAAATTCCCATCCTCCTATTTTAGCCATCTCCTCTGTCTTATCTAAAAATCTCTTCTCTTCCTCTATCTCTTTTTCATTTTTTATTATCTTTAATAATAATCCCAAAATTATAACTAATGCTAAGAGTATAATAAAAATAATCAAAAAATATGATATATATAAAATTTTTTTTCGATTATTTTCTTCTGTCACATCTCTTATTCTTGACATAAGAACATCTCTATTTTTATATTTCATTGGATATGAGTTAACTTCTACCTCTCGTATCTTGCCATTGGCTAATCTATGTTTGAATCTGAAAAAATTTCTTTTTTCATTTTTAGCATTTTGCATCTCTTTTTTTACATCTTCTTCACTCAATGTATTTATCTCAGATATTTTCATTCCTACTAACTTAGGATAACCATAAAACTCTTCTGCTCCTTTACTCTTCTCTAATATTGTGCCAGTTTCTGGATCTATTATTAAAATTATGGTATTGTAGTTTCTTAAATCTTGAAAGCTAAAATATATTAAATCCTCTTCAGCGTAAACAAGGTTTAAAATCCCAACAAAGATTATTAATAAATATCTTTTCATTACTATTCCTTTAATATAATTATAATTCTAAAAATAATATTTTGCAAATATTTTACTACATAAAGTAGAATTATCTTGTAAACTTTAATCCAAATTTATCATAATAAAATGTGTATTTTATATAAGAGTGAAAGGTTATATTTCTTTTTAATATTTTAATATTACTAATAAGTTAATTTCAAAAAGGCTTATATGATATTCTTGAGAGACTAACATATTCTTGTCAACAGAGATCACATTATGACAATAAGATATCTTCATAAAATCAAGATATAAAAATTAATACTTATTTAAGATGAAATGTTAAACTCATCAATATCTCTTAATTGAAGTAAAATTCGAGGATTTTTCTGATAAAATTTTAGCATCAAATCCCAGGGAATTTTAAAAAAAGAACATTCTGATTCTGCCAGAAGTGTTTTATCTGTTATTTTTTCTCCTAATAAATATAATGGAGTCCCTATAAAATCCCCTTTTTCCATATATCTAATCCTGTTATTATAATTATCTTTTAAAACCGCTTTTCCTTTATTCCATAAAAGAGCAAATTCAAGAGGTTTTTCTGGAGTAATAATTATATCATTATTATAAGCCTCTTCATTACTCATAATTAGTTCTAAATGATTCTTCTGATTAATTGTCATTGTCTTAAATACTGAATTTAACTCAATCACATCCCATGACCCATAAGATCTAACTTCGCCTAACTTCTTTAATTTTTCAAAAGTAGGAGTATTTGATAAAAACATTAAAAAGTCTTCTTTGTCGATAACAATGGTAATTAGATCAGTCATTGCAATTAGAGTACCAGATGCTGGTTGATTCAAGATTATTGCTGTTTCACCAAAATAACTCCCAGAGGTTAAAATTGCCTTTTCATAGCCATTTTCTATTAATTTTGCTCTACCCGCAATCAAGATATAAAATCTATTATTGATATCACCCTCTTTTACAAGACATTCATCTTTTTTAAACTTTCTATATTTGATAATACTCAAAAATTCTGCTGCCTTAAAGAATTTTATATCTTCAAAAATATCCAAACCAGCCACAAGATTTAGAATCTGAACAGATTCAGAATGCACAGACGCACTTATTTCAAAGGTCATTGTATTTGAAAGCCCAGTAGGAGAAATAGTAATCTCACTATCTGGTGGAATTTTTGACTTATCAGTATGAACAAGATATATATTTTTTTTAACTTCTTTTGGTAAAGCAAGAAGCACATCTAAAGAAGTATGTAATGGTGGAATACCAGCCTCATGAATTATTACATCTTTGTTCCAGCTAAAATTCACTAACTCTTCGTATCTTCCCTGTGTTAAAACACCTTTACTATACAATTCGTCAAAGAATTTTTTATCATTAAGATGGTCTGATGTATAAACAACTGTCTTCCCTTTAAAAAAAACCTCAAATCCAATGGTAGGGATAGAATGTAGTCTATAACTAAATGTAAGCATTGCCCCATTAATATTTATAGGTTTGCCAATTGTCACTGGAACAAACTCTATCAATTCTACCACATCTATATCGGAAAGCCCGGTAAGTAATGAGACTTTTTTTATAAAACTGGTAAAAATAGTTGGGGTTGTATAAAGAGTAATTCTACCTTCTTGTAAAACCTTTTGCATTACACCGGCATCATGATCTGAATGACAATGTGTTAAAATAACAGAACTAACCATCCTTGGATCAACATTCTCTTCAATAAGCCATAAGGCAGAATCAATGGGTGGATCAATCATTATTCCACTCCCATTTATCCAGAAGATAAAACCACTTGTCTTGCCCTTTGGATCAAAACCATGAGATGAGCCAAGTGTAGTAATGCCAAATATTGGAGGAATAAATATATTGCTTGTATTTACCTCTTTTAATTCTATGTCTGGAAAATCTATATCCCATAAAACAACCTTTTCATCTTCACCATCATCTAAATATATTTTGTCATTAATGGTATCAAGTTTAATCTTCAAATTTTTATATACTACCTCTTTATTTTCTTTAAGAATAAAAAATTCTATCATATCATCTAAAGTAATACTTCTATCCTCTGATGGATGTTTTGAAAAGAAATTCATCTCTTTTCTAAGATCAGGAAAAAAATAATTTTTAGAACCATTTATATATTCTATTTCAAGATTTAAATTTTTAGGACCAAAGAGAGACTCTTTAAAAAAATCGGATATAATAT
Source organism: Spirochaetota bacterium (assembly GCA_035406685.1). GTDB lineage: Bacteria > Spirochaetota > GWE2-31-10 > GWE2-31-10 > MWDO01 > DAONLM01. The sequence continues at coordinate 2,718 of DAONLM010000156.1, read as the reverse complement.
TTTTCTGATTTTCTGTGCAAAAAATAGTAATCCTCTTTTTTAATATAAAAAAGTTATAATACACTGGAAATTCAATGTCAATAAGACTTGCCATTCTTTTATATGAGAATAGATGCTTTGGGGCAATATATAATGTTAGTACCTCTCTATTTAAAGATAGTGAGTCTTTTATTGTCTCTGGTGGGGCTCCTAACTGAATTGCACCTATTTTAGTATCAATTATTATCCCACCCTTTGGTAATTCTATTATATTCATAAAAAATATTATATATTTTTTTTAAAAGTTGTAAAGGATTTTTTCACTTTTTTTGTGATTAATTAATAAATACTAAATTTTTAAAAAAGGAGTTTTTTATGAAAAAAGCAGTTATTTTTTTATCTATTATTTTATGCTATAATATTTATAGTATTGAAAAGCCTCTTATTAAATTTGGGTCAAACTCGAATGGGTATTTTTACTATGATAGTGTTAATACTTTCTTTTATCCATCCTCTTTTACTGATAATTTTTATTTTTATCTTAGTGAAAAATTTAATTACCATTTTTCAATGAATTATAAGATTGAGATTTTATACACTAATCTCAATAAATATTCTACTAATCTAAATGAATTAAGAATAGTTAAAATGAATAACTATTTACAGTTTGATATTAATATCAATAAAAACAATTTTATTTCAATCTTAACATCCCCGATATTAGACAATCAAAAAGGGGAATTTTTCTTTAAAAATAAAAATAGATTCTCATATTCATTTAAAACAGAAAATTTTAAATTTAATCTAAGTTATTCAAATAGTTATTTATTAAAAGATAGGGAAAGATTCTATCATAATGCCTCTTTTCTATTTTATTTTAAGTTTCCAAAAATGGATTATATAAAATATAAATGTCAGATCTCTTTTGATTTTCAGCACTATATTTATGAATTTAGAGAAATATCTCCACTTAAAAAAATAAATTTTTCATTTGAGGCTGCCATTGATTTTAATAAGATTGATTTTGATACCATATTTGAAAATAAAAATTATGAGATAGAAGATTTTGACATAGAACAAGTTCCTTAATACAAACTAATAACCGCCGATTATTCGGCGGTTATCTCTAAAATACAATGTAACCCAGATACTCCTGATAAAAGATGACTTTAGACAAAAAGTATTTAATCCAATAAGTTATTTTATAAATATAATAAAATTTTTTATATATTACTGAATTTTTATAATAAGTGTATTATTTTGTATACAGCAACGATTAAATTTCCTAATAAATGGTTATGTTTTTATAGAATTTTAATATTTTATTGCCCAGTTTTCTTCTAAAAATATGGCACATTTTTTGCTTATAAATGAAAGCAAAGGGGTGAAAAATGAAAAAGAGCAAGGGATTTTATAATAACAATTTAAAGTATTATTTTGAAGAGATTAAGAAAAATAAGTTATTAACAGCAGAAGAAGAGATAGAACTTGCCAATAAAATAAAAAAAGGAGATAAGAGTGCTTTTAATAAAATGATAAGTTCAAATTTAAGGCTTGTTATAAAAATAGCAAAAAGGTATTCAAATCCAGATTTTAGTCTTGATGATTTAATTCAGGAAGGAAATATTGGCCTAATGAAAGCAGTGGAAAAATTTGATCCAGAAAAAAAAGTTAGATTTTCTACTTATGCATCATGGTGGATAAAACAGGCTATAATAAGAGCAATTACAAATAAAAAAAGATTGATAAGAATTCCTTATAGAAAAGAAGAGTATTTAAGAAAGATAAATTATATAATTTCTGAGTTAAGTCAGGAATTAAATAGAGAGCCTTCCATTAAAGAGATTGCAGAAAGGCTTAATTGTTCTGAAATAGATATTATAAATATAAAAAACATTACTGATAATATATACTCTATTGATGGGGAGGTAAATGAGGAGGGATTCTCATTACTTGAATGTATCGATGATGATAGTTTTTCTCCAGAAAGAGTGCTTGACCTTGAAGATTTAAGAAACAAGACTGATGAAATATTTGAAAGTTTAAAAAATAAAGAGAGAGAAGTTTTATTACAAAGATTTGCCTTTGACTCAAAGAAAAAAGAGACATTAAAAAGTATAGCAAGAAATTTAGGTATAAGCCCTGAGACAGTGAGACAACTTGAAATAAGAGCCATAAAGAAGATAAGAAGCAATTATTCATTTTTAAAAGACTATCTATGTTCTTGATTAAATATGCCTAAAATTTTTTATGTTGTCAAAAATTAGAATAATTTTTCATATATACTAAACTAACAGGTGTGATTTTATTTTTAGATAGATAAAAAGACAGAATTAGCCTAAGGGTAAGTTTTGAGTAATAAAAATAGAATGGTAAAATTTTAGATATATTACTAATTTTATAAAAATTTTACTTCTTTTAGGCAAAATTTTAGGTTGAATTTGAGTAAAAAATAGTCGTTATATTCATCTGAGACTGGGATATCTGGGGAACCAATCTTCACCACCACAGCCTTAGCTCCCCTTAAAGTTTCAATTTCCTTTTGCCATTCTTCTATTCTTTTTGCAAACTCTTCTTCTCCCTCTATTTCAATGCCAGCAAAATATAATTCCAGAAGCTCTCGTATAAGAATGGCAATACTGAATGAATTAATATGATCATGAACCAATTTTAACTCATTATATACCTCTTCTGGAATGTAGATTCTAATTCTGTGAGTTGCACCTATAAATCTATAAT
>DAONLM010000155.1:0-7394 GCA_035406685.1 Spirochaetota bacterium | reverse complement strand
TAAATCAAAAAAATCTACTTTTATATCTCTCTGATTTATTGTTAAAATGCCAAAAGATTTATTTTTTTTATATCTTTCACCACTTATTGCCCCGGGATTAAAAAAGTATATACCATTTTCTTCTTTAAAAAATTTTTTATGAGTATGCCCAAAACATATTAAATCCACATTATTAAATTCTTTTCTTATTCTCTCCCTCATACCCCATGGTGGTCCCCAGCCATGCATTAAGCCTATATTTAATCCCTCTATCTTTAAATTATACTTTAACTCAATCATTCGATGGCTCTTATCCTTCTTGAAATTTTTATAATCATTATTACCCAAAACAGCATACACCTTTTTTTCAAAAAGATAGAGTTTATTAAACCCATCTATCGTAACATAATCACCCAACCTAAAAACATAATCAATTGGTATATCCTTTATTTTTTCTTTTATTTGCTCATAAGGGAAAATTTTTATTCTATCAGAAATATGAATATCAGAAATGCATAAGATTCTTGTCATATACCCTCCTAAAAACCTATTTTTATATAAGCAATAACAGTAGTTATTTTTTTCTTAAAAATATGATATTTTCTTTTAACATTGTATTTGATAATTCACCTTTTATATTTGTAGGAGAATTTTTCAATGGCATTCTTTTATTTATTATATTTCTATATAATATTTTTTCCGTATTGAGCCCAATTGTATTAGACATTTCACTTATAATTAAATCTGTTCTAAGAAATACACCTTTAACTGTTCTATTACCCGTTACTAATACAAAATATTTATCTTTTTTTAAATATTCATAAGCATTAATTAATGATTCGTATAAATCAATATAAAAAGATAAAACTTCTTGAGATCTTTTTGAATCTTTTAATTTTATTTCATTATATTGAATTTTTAAAGTTTTCGAGTAATCTAATATTTCTAATCTAATATTATCTTTTATTTTGCCTCCTAAAAGCTCTTCATCTAGTTTATAAATATTTGTATTGTTTTCTATCCACTGCCATGAAAGTCTTGAGAATTGACCATAAGCTACTGTTGTTTTTGAATCCCCGTATGGCGGAGAAGTAAGAATAAAATCTATACTATTATTTTCTATATTTTGTTTTTTGCGGGCATCCCCATATATTATTTGAATACATGTCTTTGAATTAAGTATTTTTCTATAAAAATTACTCATAAGAGAAATATTTCTTTGTGCAACATTTTGAAAATACCATAAAACATCCGGATTGAAATTACTATTTATTTTGGTTTTATCACGATGTAGCTTAAAACCATTATGGTTTGTTAGTGAGACTCTTCTTACAACTTCACTCATGCAAAGCAAAAAAAAATCTTTAACATTATTATCTTGAATATTTACTATTATTTCTTTCAATCTTGATAATTCTGTTATCTGTTTTTCTTTAAACCAGAATTTAATATTGTGAAAATTATGTAATTTATAACTCTTAATTTGAAAAAATTCTTTTTTTATATCTAAAAAATATTTTAACAATTTTTCTGGCTCAATTGGGGTTGTTTTTACCTTTGCCATAAAGCAAGCAAAAGGGTTCAATTCAATTCCTATTGCTAACTTCCTATTTAATAAAAAACTTTCAATCAAAGTAGTTCCAGAACCCATAAAGTTATCAAGGATAATACTATCTTCATTAGTAAAAATTCTTAATAATTTTCTTGCTAATTGTGGTATAAATTTGGCAGGATATTGATGGAAACCGTGTGAATAAATATTGGGATTAAAATTTTTAAAATCCCATTCATAATACCATTCTTTTAAATCTTTTGGTTTATAGTAAAATTCTTCTTCGTTATTGTAAACTTCAAAGTTTTTCTCAACTAATCTTAATAAATCAGAAGATTTAAAAGTTATATTATCTATTCCTTTGTCTAATAACATATATTTATCCTAATTTAAAATTAACAAATTCTACTATATCAGAAAGAGGAGAAATAAACTCTGCATTAATATCTTTTGCGATAAAAGACTTATCAAAAAATTTAAACATACCACGATGTTGTGGATTATTTATTTCGTTGTAAAAATTTACAGTTGCAAAGCATATTATTGGCATTTGAAAAATTTTATAATTAATATTATATTTATTTTTAATTGGATTTTCAGTAGTAGCTATTTCCATTAATAATTTCCACTTATAAGTTTGCCCGGCTCTTTCTCTTAATGATGTTTTTAAAGAAAGTATAATACACTTATCAACTGTTTTATCTTCTTTTTCAGTATATATAATTACATCAACATCCGGTTTTTGTTTTTCATCTCCTATCTTTATAGTAGTAAGATAATCAAAACCTTTAACTTTTGATTTTTCTGATGTAATAAAAATATAAGGTTTAATATTTTCTTCAATTTTATTTTTTAAAAACAAATAAATTAAACAATTAGAAAAAGCATTTCCAGCGATAGATTTCATTGCCTGACTAATATCTTTTATTTCTCCTTTGTTTCTTCTATCAGAAAGAATTTTTCGTACTTCTTGTTCTGAATTTTTTAACACGTCATAAATTTTGTTAAAAGAATTTAACCATGTTGTTTTTTTATTTTGAATAAGAATATTAAATTTATTTAAAATAGGTTTCATATAATATGTATTTTCTATTTTCTCAATGATCTTTTTTTCTTCTTTAGTTAATTTATACATAATTCTACCTCCTAAAAACCTATTTTTATATAAGCAATAAATTCAAACCCCGGCTCTTCATAAGGGGGCATGATAGTATGCTTTTGAAAATACAAAATATTATTAAATTTTATCCCAAGTCCAAATCTCTCTTTAAAATTCCAGTCAATACCAGCATTCATTAGATAAATATTTCCAATATCATTGCCATTATTGTCTTCTCTTAAAAATTTAGCAATAAAATCAATAAAAAATTCCAATCCAGATTTTGGAATGCCAGCCTTAAAAAGAATATAAAGACTATCTCTTCCTTCAAAATATCCTCTTTCATAAAAATAGTGTTTCCATTCACTCTTTATCTCAATAAATTTTTTATAAGTAAAACTAATAGATGCATAAAGATTAATTTCTAAATAATCCCTTTTAGTAAACATCCATAATCTCTCTGAATTACTTGCTAATTTCCAGTCATTTCCCCACATATTATAAATAACTTCAAAATCATTATTTACAGAAAACCACTCGCTAATTCCAGCAGAAATACCGGTCTTACCATACCATTTATAGCCGGGGGTTGATTCTGCCTGATAAATTATATAGTCATTTTCTTTAACATAATTATGATCAACCTTTTTTATTAAATCCCCACCTCCTTCAATATAACAGGAGAAATAATCAAAATAGTTATATCCAAATTTAAAAAAAGGTAAAATAAACCATAAGAAATCACTATTTTTAAAAAAACCTAAGAAATTTACCTTTGCATTAATTAGAAATGAGTCTTTTATAATTGTAGAATATTCGATTCCAGCCTTAATATTATTATAAAAAAAGTTAATATACTCTTCTTTAAAATCATCTTTTGATCCTTTTTTTCTCTCTTCTTGATAATTAAACTCATAACCAATTCTTGCATTTATAAAATGATTTGTAGAAAAAACCTGTGAATAAAGAATTTCTGAATTCAATAAATAAGCAAAATCATTTCTTGTAAGAGTAGAATCATTATTAAACGCATTATTAAATATAAGAGAATTGAGTAATCTTAAACTAAGATCATTCTGGTAATTAAATTTTAAAGATGGTACAACATCAAAATTAATAACTCTTTTAGTAAGATTGGAGAATATACTCTTATCTTGTAAAGACAAACTTTTTGAAAAATATCCTATTTCAGAGCCTAAAAAAAATTTTTTATAGGAAAAAATAATTTCTGATTTTAGATCGTCAAGATATATCTGATTTTTTTTATTAAAATCTTCTATCCACGCAGTCTCTCTTGTATCTCTTAAATACTTAATAGAAACCTGTGGATTTATATCTTTTATAAAAATAGAAAAGTCAACTAAAAAATTATTATTTAAACCATATCCAAATGTAACAATAGCATCTACTGGTTTTTGTTTATCCGGGGATTCCACTCTTTCGGGGAGTGTTTTTTCAAGATCTACTTTAATTAATGAGGTAAACTCTGGCTTTTCTATTTCTGTAAACAAAGTAAAATCCATTTTTATCTCTTCAGATTTTAACTCAACTTCTATCTTTCTTTTATCTTCTATTTCAAGTTCAATCTTTGGAAGATTTATTGTCGGTATATCATCCTGAGAAAAAAGATTAATCTTTAATAAACAGAGTAAAATAATATAGATCTTTAATTTTTTCATCTGTTAAACCTCTCAAATTATCTTTTAAGTCTCTGTTCAAGTTCAATAGCCTTTGTTGCCCATTCTGTATCCGGAAAATCCTTTTTTATTCTTTCAATTATTTTCAAAGTATTTGCTGTATTCTCAAGTTTAAAATAGCAATAACTTGCCTTATATAACGCCTCGGCAATGGTTTCTTTTGTCGCCTTATAATTCTGAACTGTTTTTAAATATATAGAGAGAGCATCTTTATAATTATTCTGTTCAAGTTGATTATCCCCGAGTAAATTATTTGCCATTGCTCCAAAATTATCATTTCTATCTTTTGCAATCTCAGAAATAATAATAATACCTTTTTCTCTATCTTTTCCCCTGATATATAATTTTCCTAAATTTAATTTAGCCTCTATATCCCCTTTTTCTATTAATAATAAAAGATTTGCCTCTTCTTCTGACAATCCCTTTTCAAGTAATTCAAGTTCTCGTATTCTTTTATAAAGTTGTTCTACCTTATCTTTTTCTTTTTCAGTGAGTAAAATTTTACTTATGATTAATCTTTCTTTTATATAATTATTTTCCAATCTATAAATCCTTAAAAGAGAATAAATTGCCTGATAATAAAATTTTGAATTTTCGTATTTGTTTACAAGAGATTCATAAAAATATTTAGCAGAGATAAAATCTTTTATTTCCTCAGCACAATATCCAGCCCAATAGTATATATAATCAAAATCTTTCTCTGTTTTGCTGTTTTTTAAATAATAATTATAAATAGAGAATGCCTCTGAATATCTTTTTAAAGATATAAAAGTCTCAGCCTGTAATAATAAGGCATCAAGATATAAGTTCCCTTCTTTATCAAGATTTTCAAGACTCTTTATTAAATTGTTTGCCTCTTCAATCCTGTTTTTATTAAGATTATATTTAATCAACTCAAAAAGGCTTAATATCTGATATTTAGAAGAAGAGAATTCATTATATATTTTATAATAATTTTTTATTGCATTATCGATCTTCCCAGAATTTTCTAATGACTTTGCCATATAGTAAAAAGCCATAACTCCGATCTCATCCGGATAATATTTTTTATAAATAAACTCAAATTTTAAATAGGCTGTATTATAATCTTTATTAGAAAAGTAACTCATTGCCTCCATATAAGAAGAATCTTTTACCAGAATAGTGTTCGTAATAACATTTGAAGCAAGAGCAAAAAATTTTGCACTATCATTAAAATTTGAGATTTTATAATAACACCATGCAAGATAATAGTAAGAATTGTTAATAATTTCTTTTAATTTATTATTATTTATTTTTATAATGTTGTTAAATGATTCTATGGCTTTAGTATACTCTTTATTTTCCATAAAGCATAACGCTTTTATATATTCTATCCTGATCTCTATTTCTTCTCTATTTTCGCTATCTTTTAAAAAACTCTTTGATATATTGTAAAACTCAAGGGCTTTATCATATTGAGATATATTAAAATATAGACTGGATATTTCATAAGCATAATAAGACTTTTTATTTAATGGAATATAAGGGAAAGCATCAATAAGTATTTTTAGCCCCTTTTCTATTTCATTTAATTTTATAAAATTCTTTGACTTTAAATCTGCAAGAATTAAAAAATTTTTATTGTTCTCCTTTATTTTATCTAAAATTTCAAGAGATTCTTTGTTTTTATTAATATAATAAAGATATTTTGATCTATATATTACAAAATTTTCATATTCACTATCTTCGCTATTAAAAAATTTTTCATAAGTATTAAAACTTTTTTCAAGTTCTTTAAAATTCTTTTCTTCAAATAAAATATCGAGTACTCTTATAATTGCCTTGTTTCTTAAAGGATAATTTTTTGCTATTAGTTCAAGAAATTTTTCTTTTGCTGTAGATGTATTATTCAATCTATAATATGCCTCTCCTGAATAAAAAAGAGAATTTGAATGAATCGAAAAAAATCTTTCCTTCTCAAAATTTGTTAATTTTTCCTCTAATTTTTTTGTTATTGCTATGTTTACTATGTTGAAAAAATTTATAGCATTCTCATAGTTACCATTTATATATTCAGAAATACCGGTATTAAGAGTGGCATCTATGTTATACTTTGATAATGGATATTCATTATTTAATCTTATAATATATTGTTTTGATTCTTTCTCATTCCCAGTTAATGTCTCTATTTGTGACAATCTTAATAAGGCAATGTCAGAAGATGGGCTATTTTTTGAATAAAGATCTATTTTCTTTAATATAATCCTTGCCTCTTCATAATTTTTCTCTTCGATTAAAATTTCTGCATAATATAACCAGAATCTATCTCTGTATTCATATTTTTCTCCTGTTTTGCCAAGTCTTTCCATCCAATATGATAAAAATTCTTTTGCTTTATCTTTTTTATTGCTTTTTATTAAAATATAAGCATAAAGGACAGAGGCTTCTTCATATTTTTCAGATTTTTTGTATCTATCTATTATGATCTTTAAATATCTTTCTGCATCAGAGAGTCTATTTAATTCAAAAAGAGAATTAGCAGCAGAAAAATATGCTCTATCGACAAGTTCTGTTTGAGGATATAAATTAATGTATCTATCAAATGATTCAAATGCTTTTTCCCAATCTTTAAGATTTTGATAAATAAGTCCCTTCCAGAAATTAGCAACATTAGAGTAAGAAGAAACCCTATATTTTGATATAAGTTCATTCAAATAGTTTAATGACATTCTATAATTTTCAAGGTAATAATAACAGAGTGCCAGATAATAGTAGGCCTTTGGTTTATTTATATTATCACTTGAAAATTGAATAAATTTTTTAAAATTATTTATTGCGAATTCATATTGCCCTTTTTTGTAATCATTAATAGCAACATCAAGTAAAGAATTTTCAGAAGAGAGTGAAAATATATAAAAAAAATTTAATAAAAAAAATAATAAAGCTATACCTTTTTTCATATATTCTTATTATATAAAAACTAATACTCTTTGTCAAAATTTAATTTTTAACATATATTAGACGAAAGGAGATTTTATTTTTAGGCAACTTTTTTAATTTTTTTCTTAAATTTTGTAAAGGATTTTCTTAAAAATTTTGTGATTAA
>DAONLM010000154.1:0-7437 GCA_035406685.1 Spirochaetota bacterium | reverse complement strand
TTAATATGTTTTATAATTGTGATTGTATAGAAGGGGCAAAAAAATATCTATCTGACAATTCTGTTGATTTAATAATAACAGATCCTCCTTATGGGATTGGTGGGGATAAATTAGATAAGCATTATAACAGAAATGAGAACAATGTTATTGATGGTTATGTTGAAATTCCAGAAGAAGAATACCCGATTTTTTCTGAAAAATGGATAAAAGAGGCAGAAAGGGTCCTAAAACCTGGCGGGTCTATTTATATTGTTTCTGGTTATACAAATCTTAGACATATTTTGAATGCACTGGCAAAAACAAATTTGATTGAAAGAAATCATATAATATGGAAATATAACTTTGGAGTTTATACAACTAAAAAGTATATATCTTCTCATTATCATATTTTATATTATGTTAAACCGGGCAAAAAGCCAATATTTAATACTTATGCATTTTTCTCTGATAATGAAAAAGATGAAAATGGTAGGTCTCTTAATTATAAAGATCGTGAAGATGTCTGGATAATAAATCGAGAATATAAACCTTGCCAAATAAAGAATAAAAATGAATTGCCAGAATCTTTATTAATAAAAATGATTATGTATTCGAGTAATGAAAAAGATCTTGTTTGTGATTTCTTTTTGGGTAGCTTTTCTACAGCAAAGGTAGCTATTGGGCTTGGTCGTAGAGCAACTGGTTTTGAAATAAATAAAAATGCCTTTTTGTATCAGATAGAGGAGATAAAAAAGATTAATAGTGGTTATTTACTGGAGAAATTAAGAAATGTTCCAGAAAATAAAATTATAAATAAAGGAAAGCCTCTTAAAATAGAAGAAATTAAAAATATAATAAATGATTTTCAAGAATTAATTAATTCTGGTTTGTCTAAAAAAAATGCAATCGAAAAGATATCATTAAAATATGGTAGAGGCTACTGGTCTATTCTTAGAATTATAGATGGTACTACCAATAAAAGTTCTTTATCAATTAAAGAATCATCTTTATTTGATATAAAATAAATTTATATTTCACGTTATTTTATCTTTATAAATTGAAAAAAAGACAAAATCAATCTTTACCTAATTCATTTGCTCTCTTAAAAGCCTTATAAACAGCATCCATTATTATTCCTTTAAATCCTTTTTTTTCCAGTACTTTTATTGCATTTATTGTTGTGCCTGCAGGAGAACTCACCATATATTTTAAATCTTCTATTGTTTTTGTTTTATTTTCCCTCTCTTTTTTTGCCATTGCTATTGAACCAGAAATTGTTTCAATAGCAAGTTTTTCAGCAATATCTTTTGATAAACCTATTAAAATCCCGGCTTCTGTTAATGCCTCTATAAACATAAATAGGTATGCAGGTCCAGAACCGCTTAATGCAGTTACTGCATTTATATATTTTTCTTCCATTATCTCTGTTTGTCCTATAGAATCAAAAATTTTTTTTACCTCTTTTATCTTTTCGTTAGAAAGATTTTTTTCCGGGCTTATTATACTCATAGACATACCTATAAGGGCTGGTGTATTTGGCATAACCCTAACAATTGTCGTATTTTCACCAAGGATTTTTTTTATCTTATTAATAGTAATTCCAGCCATTATTGAGACAATTGTCTCTCTTTCTGTTACAAATTTTTTTAAATTAATTAACTCTTTATCCTCTTCTAACAAGAGAAATGTTTGTGGTTTTATAGCAAGAATAATAATATCAAATTGAGAAATATCTTTATCTATTTTTTTATAGTGAGAGACGCCATATTGTTCCATTACTTTTTGTTTTCGAGTTTCATTTATTTCATAAATATATATATCTTCTTTTTTATAACAATTATTTTTTATAATACCATTTATAATGGCTTCTCCCATGTTTCCAGCACCAATGAATAAGATCTTTGACATATTCTTCTCCGATAAAATAATTTTTTAGACTTTATAATCTAAATTTTAACTAATGTCAAAAATATTTTTCTAAAATTTAGAAATGTCCTAATTGTAAAATTTAGGCTAATAACCTTATACAATGTAATATATAAATAAGAATTATATTATGGCATTTTATTTGCTAAAATATTTACAAATAAAATAAAAATTAAAAAAACAAAAGGAGATTTAAAAATGAAAAAAAATTTATTTAATTTATTTAATTTAATTTTTTTAATATTCACTACATTATTAGCAATAATAGGATGTAGTAATCCAGTTGTTATTGAGACTACTACAACTACTTTTAGTAGCAATGCGGATCTATCAAGTATTTCTTTGTCAAATGGTGCTCCTTTAGTAAAAGAGAGTGAGTTAAGTTATAAGGCAAATCTTCCAAATGATGTTGAATCAATTAAGATTATACCAGTTACAAAGAATAGTAAGGCAAAAATTTTTGTTAATGGTAAATCTGTGCAATCCGGTAAAGAGTCAGAAACTTTTTTTCTAAATGCTGGCGAAGAAAACATTATTACAATCACAGTAATTTCAGAAGATAACAGAGTCCAGAAGAATTATATTGTCAAATTGAAGAGATTAAAGACTTTTTCCTCAAATGTGAATTTAAGTAGTATTAGTATTCCAGGGATTACATTATCTCCATCGTTTAATCCTTCAGTTACTTCATATAGTGCATATGTTGATAATACAGTCGATAATTGTAATATAATTGTTATAAGAGGGGACCAAAATCAGACATTAAAGATTAATGGTTTAAATTATGATTCTGGTACTCCTAAAACAATATCTTTGACTGTTGGTAAAAATACAATTAATATACTTGTAACAGCACAGGATGGGTCTACTGGATTATATACCATTGAAATTTATAGAGCAAATCCTACTCAAAGCAATAATGCAAATTTGTCTAATATTACTGTTAGTAGTGGCAGTCTCTCCCCTGTTTTTGATAAGGATAATCTTAATTATCTTGTTTCTGTGGATAATAGTGTCTCTTCTGTTAATGTTAATGCAACAACCGAAGATAGTAATGCAACTTTTGTAATGAAAAAAGGAACTGTTACTATTAATAATCCAATTTCTCTTGATGTTGGAAATAATACTATTACAATAGAGGTCACAGCAGAGGATGGCATTGCCAAAAAAAATTATACTATTGTTATCAATAGAGCAAATCCATCTCAAAGCAACAATGCAAATTTGAGTAATCTGAGTTGTTCTGGCGGTGTGATATTACCTTCTTTTGATTCAAATGTTTTATCTTACTCTGTTTCTGTTGGAAATGCGGTAAGTTCAACAACAGTTACGGCAACAAAAGAGCACGCTGGTGCAACCATAAAAGTAAATGGACAGAGTGTTATTTCTGGCTCTCCTTCTCAAGCAATAGCACTTTCAGAAGGATCTAACACAATAACCATTGAAGTTACAGCAGAAGATGGTATAACAAAGAAAGTTTATACAATCACAGTAATAAGGGTATCCAGTGGGATAAGAGTTCATTTTAAGAAGGTAAATCAGGCATCTGGATGGACTCAAGTTAAGGTTTATTATTGGGGTCTTGATACATCCCCATCATCTTCAACATGGCCTGGGGTTAATATGGAACTTGAGAGTGGAAGCTGGTATATATATACATTCAATAATACAAGCAAAGTTCATGTTATATTTAACAATGGCTCAAGTGGTGGCACAAATCAGACAGTTGATATAATGAATATTACACAGGAGACTTGGTTTGTACCAAATGGAACTGGCGATCAAGGTATGATTACATGTAGTGCTACCAATCAAAATCCGGATGGTCCTACTCCTCTAACTGTTTCTGCTACACCCGGAACATCATCATTTACAACAGAGACAATAAATGTGACTTTAAGCCTTAGTGGTGATGGAATTACTGTTAGCAAATATACATTGGATGGTTCAGATCCAGCAACAAGTCCAACTGCAATATCTTTTGTTGATGGAACGGTTATTCAGATTGGTAGTGGCATGACTGTAGGTCAATCAAAGACATTAAAACTATATGCAACAAATGGGTCACAGTCAGATTCAAAGAGTTATACTTATACAAAAGCAAATGTTTCATCTGGTTTAACAGTTCATTTTAAAAGACCAGCAGGCTGGAATAATATCCCAAAAATTCATTACTGGAATGTTGTGCCAACAATGCCGCAGACTCAATGGCCTGGGGTTGCAATGACAGATGAAGGTAATGGATGGTTTGTCTATACAATACCAGGGGCAACGAGTGCAAGTATTGTTTTTAATAATGATCCATCTCCTCAGACCGGTGATCTGTCAAGAAATAAAGAGGGCTGGTATAAAAATGGTGTATGGACAGATAGCAATCCAGAAGGACCTCAAAAAGTTGTAGTTACTGCAAATCCACAACCAGGGACATATCTAACAGCCCAGACAGTTACTCTATCATCAAATAATGCAAGTGGCGATATTATATACTATACAACAAATGGGACAGAGCCAAATTCTTCTTCTTCACAATACTCTTCTCCTATAAATGTATCAAGTTCAATGACGATTAAGGCAAAGGGTTATAATGCTGGGGCAAATCCTCAGTGGGGTGATACATATACATTTGCATATACAATAGATCCAAACGCTGATCTTATTGCACCAGATATTGATGTTAAGAGTGGCTATCCTTTACCAGGAAGATGGGCAAGTGCTCCTGGTAATGTAGTATTTAGAATTACTGATAATAAGAGTGCAACAACTACAGCATACTATACGACAAATGGAACAGAACCTACGACATCATCCAGTGTTTATGTTTCTGGGAATGCGTTAAATGGATTGGATGGTTCTGCTATCAATGTAAATGGTGCAATGATAATAAAATTCTTAGTGAAAGATGCAGCTGGCAATGAGACAAGAAAGACTTTTTCTTATATAATTGGTCTGGGAAATGATTTTAGAGAAGAGACAATATACTTTGTTATCACAACAAGATTCTATGATGGAGCACCAGAAAACAATGTTCACTGCTGGGATGACACATATGCAGGTAATCCAGATTCAGATCCAGCATGGAGAGGTGATTTTGAAGGTTTAACTCAGAAACTTGATTATATAAAGGCATTAGGTTTTTCTGCAATATGGATTACACCACCAGTAAAGAATGCAAGTGGATATGATTATCATGGCTATCATGCTATCAATTTTAAGGAGATCGATCCAAGATATAGAACATCGAGTAAAACAGCAGAGCAATCTTATAGAGATTTTATAAATGCAGCTCATGCTAAAGGGATGAAAGTTATTCAGGATATAGTATTGAATCATAGTTCTAATTTTGGAGAAGAAAATTTATATCCTTTATTTAGAAGAAATGCCCCTGCTCTAAATAGTGTAAATGAAAGTATTAACACTGCTTTAACAAATATAGCTCCTACTGGTAAGTTACCGGATAACTATGATAGTCTAACACCAGCGCGACAGTATGGTGCAAGAATTAATGCAATGAAAGAGGATAGTATTGATACAGAACATATTTATCATCATGAAAAGAACTTAGGATGGGAGGATTATACAGTTCAAACTGCTCAGATTGCTGGGGATTGTGTTGATTTGAATACTGAAAATCCAACTGTAAGTCAATATTTAAGAGAAGCATATTTACAGTATATATCCTGGGGAGTTGATGCTTTCAGAGTCGATACAGTTAAACATATATCAAGACTTACTTTCAATAGAGAATTTATACCTCAATTTACTCAAGCGGGAGGCAATTATTTCTATATATTTGGTGAAACCTGTGCAAGATGGAGATCCAGTGTATGGAATTTTGAAAAACCATGTATTTCACCAGCATTTTATACATGGAAAGAAGAACATCCTAATTATGGCGGGGTAAATTATCCTTGGTCAACAAGACTGGAAAGAGAATCTTCAACTCTTTTGCACTGGAATAATAATTATAGTGTAAATAACGAACCAGAATCTCAAAATCATTTATTATCTGGCAATAATTATAGGCCGGTTGATTACACTTATAGAAATAGATTAGATCAAATAGATTTTCCAATGCATTGGAATTTCAATAATGTAAATGATGCTTTTAATATAGCACTAAGTGGTGATAAATATTATAGTGATGCAACCTGGAATGTTGTGTATGTTGATTCTCATGACTATGCACCAGATGGAGCACCAGAAAACAAAAGGTATTGTGGTAGCTGGGAAGAAAAATTAACACTTATGTTTACATTTAGAGGGATACCTTGTCTATACTATGGTAGTGAGATTGAATTTAAAAAAGGTATGCCAATAGATGTTGGGCCAAATGCTCCATTAGAACAGACTGGTAGAGCATATTTTGGAACAAATATTACTGGAACAAATCCAACTGTAACTGATTTTGGAGTTTGGTCTGGTGGCTCAGGAAGTATTGTTACTACATTGAATCATCCTTTAGCAAAACATATTCAGAGATTGAATCAGATTAGAAGAAAGTTACCTGCTTTACAAAAAGGTCAATACTCAAGAGAGGGTGTTAGTGGCGATTTGGCATTCAAGAGAAGATATACTGATGCAACAGTCGATAATTTTGTATTGGTTACAATTAATGGAGGAGCCACTTTTACTGGTATCCCAAATGGAACATATAGAGAAGTTATTACCGGTGCTCAGGTAACTGTTAGTAGTGGAACATTAACAGCAAGTTGTTCAGGTAATGGCAATGCAAGAATATATGTTCTACTCGGTACAACTGGTATGACTGATCCTGGTAAGATTGGAGAGGATGGAGCTTATTTAAAGCCATAAAAAATTATATTATTCTTATTTAGCCCCCTTAATTTAATGAGGGGGCTTTTTTATTTTGGTTCCCATTTGAAATGCGACAATTGTCGTATAGTTAGCATAGATTATTATAATGATATATTTATACCAATGGTATGATAATATTCCAGCATATAAAAGGGGATATCCCCATAATATAACAAAACTTAGTAAAATAACTATTTTATATAGATGTTTACCCCAGGTTTGTCATGGAATTTGAGATCTTACCAATTTTATATGGGATGAAATTTCAAAAAAGTGTATAATTATTTAAAAATTAAAAAAAGATTGAATAAATTTAAATAATATGATAATTTTAATCATCAATAGATTATTATCATTTCTTATCATAATTTATAAATATAATTAGTGAGTTAATTTAGTTGATATCGAATGTAGTCTCCCATTATTAAGTTTTTGCTTGGCAGAAATAAATTTTTATGCTATATTATAATCATTTATATTAAAAGAATTTTATTTTGTCAGAAAATTTAAACTATCGTGGCTTGTTAAAAGCATAGTTATGCTAAGAGTGGTTTTAGTGAAGAGTAATAAAAAAAGAATGCGTTTAAAAAAATGCCTGTTTTTATAGAAATTGAATTTGTTTTAGACAAAAATCTGTACCAAAAACAAGGTAATAGTATACTTCCTGGTCTATATAAAAGGGGATATCTGGATGAATCCTCTCATCCTTATCCTTAT
>DAONLM010000153.1:3157-7440 GCA_035406685.1 Spirochaetota bacterium | reverse complement strand
ATATAAAATATCTTTTCAATGTATGATCTTCTATGGAAGTCTTTATCTTAGAATAATTATATACCCCATTTATGGCAAAATTTAAGACTTTTAATGATATATCTGTGGCAAGTATTCTAAAATCAATCTTTTCAATCTCTGGTATCACCTCTTTGGAAACAATTGCCATACTGTAAGCCTCTTCACCAGTAGAACACCCGGCACTCCAGAGTCTAATGTATCTCTGCTTATCCCAATTCTCTCTTAAATACTCTTTTAAAAACTCAAAATGAATATTTTCCCTAAAAAAATATGTCCAGTTTGTTGTCAATGATTGAATTAAAATGCTTTTTAACTCTCCTGTTTTATCCTCAATCAAAGCATTATAAAATTCATTAAAGTCTCTAAACCTTGATCCTTCTCCTATAAATCTTGACAATCTATGCTCAACAAGATATTTTTTATATTCTTTTAAAGAAATTCCAGTCTCTTTATAAAAATATTCTACCAACTTTTTAAATAAGTAGTCTGATAATATTATATCTCTCATATCAAAAAATTATTATATCTTTATCTTTAAACTCACCATCATCTATTTCAATATCTAAATATTTTTTGTATAATTCATTCAAATAATTTCTCTCTTCTTTTGTAGAAACAAATGATCTAATTTTATCAAGGAGATTCTTATATATCTCTCTTTTTTTATCTTCGGTTATATTTAATAAATCTTCTTTTTGTAATAAGATAGTATAATAATTTAATATTTCTTCTAATCCATTAGATAAAAATTTATCTTTATGATCAACTTGCTCTTTTATAATTGAAACTCTCTGAATATCATAAAATATAGAAAAGATAAGATTTCTATTTTCCTCATTACTTGTTTTTACATTGTCTATAAATTTATTTAATGAAATTTCTATTTCCTTAATATTAGTATCATATTCAATTGCCAGGTTCTTATAAATATCAATAAAATTATTTAAGTCTTCTATCTTTAATGTATTTTCTTCTTTTAATTCTTCTAACTGTTTGAAAGAACTATTAAATTCTTCCTTCATTTTTTTGATAAATTGCTGGGTATCTAAAGATAGTTTTTGCAACTCTTTACCAATTATCATAAAAGATTTATTAGAACTCTTGCTTGCCTCTATACTGAGATTCAATGATATCATTCTGATTTTTTCTGATATACTATTAATATTTTCTGTAATATTACTTATTTTTTCAAAATTCTTTGCATATTTTGTAAGAGAATCGATAAAAACATTCTTTACATCATCCACCTTATTAAAAAAAGCAGGTAATCCCTCTCTATATTTGATAGAATATAATGAACTTTTTTCATGTTGAGTTTTAAAATTTTCTAATATATCATTAATTATAATTAAGTCATCCTCATTGATTTTTTTAATAATCTCTAATTGAATTAAATTCTGATTTAACATTTTGTCAAAGATTTTCTCAAAATGTTCTTTCCAATCTCTTGTTATGTCAATAGAATAAGTTACTGGATATATAAAAATATTAACAAGATCTTCATTTTGTTTAATTATTCTTTTTTTATATTCTATACTCTTTTTTATAACATCTTCAAATATAGATAAATAGTCTATTATATGAGAAGTACCTCTTTTTATTAAATTTTGAAAATTTTTTAATATATCTTTCATTTTAAAAACTTGCATAATTTCTAAAAAATAATTTTTTAAATTATTATTCTCCTCGCATAATTTCTCTAATCTTAACAAGACGTCACACTCATTAAAATAATTATATTGCTCACAATTATTTTTAAAAATTTCTTTTAACCCATTTATAGTATTAGTATATTTTTCGACTGCCCCATCTAATTCTTTTTTTAAGAAAACCATAATATTTTTTAAAACATTAATTGTATTAAAAATATATAAAATAAAAAAAACACTCCATAAAAAAAATAATATATGAACAAAAATAAACAAAAATAGGAGATATCTCGTTCTAAAAACAACATATAAAATAGAAAAAGCAAAAAAGAGAAGAAAAATAATCGCTAACCCAATTATTAAATATTTAATTCTCTTATCAAATAAAAAATATATATTCTTCATTATATTTTAACACCCCCTCTTCTTCTTAAAAGATAACTGCGACATACAAACCTAAATCTATTATTTTTTTCTTTTCAATACAAAGGGGATATCCCCCTTTTGTTATTAATCTTCTAAAATCCTTTAAAATCATCAAGAGGGATCTTGTCCTCTGGCTTTATTATCTCAACCTCATCTTTTTTATTTTTTATCTCCTCTTTTATCTTATGAGCATTCTCCTTTATATGATGAACATTTTGCTTTGTTTTGTGGGAAATACTTTCCTGCCCATCTTTTTTTAATTTTAAAGCCTTTTTTTCTCCCTGTGTAATAATGTTTAAAGAAGTTACTATCTCTCTTAACTGTTCAACCTGCGAAAGCATCTCTTCGCTTGCGCTTGCTGTCTCTTCACTGCTTGCCGCTGTCTGCTGAACAACACTGTTTACCTGTGATATAGCCTTTGTTACCTGACTTGCTCCTTTACTCTGCTCTTTAAATGCCCTTGTTATCTCATCAAGAAGTATATTTACCTTTTCAGATAACTCATTTATTTTTTGAGAATTGTCTTTTGTTATGTTTACCTGATCAACACCTTTTTCTATACTATTTATTATTACTTCTATCAGTTCACTCGTCTCCTTTGCAGCCTCTGCACTCTTTTGTGCTAATGATTTAACCTGATCTGCAACAACCGCAAACCCCCTTCCTGCTTCCCCTGCTCTTGCTGCTTCTACTGCTGCGTTTAAGGCTAAAATATTTGTCTGGAATGCTATATCGTCTATAACCTTGTTTATCTTACTTATCTTCTTTGAATCTTCAACAATCTTTTGCATTGCTAAATATAACTCCTCAGTCTGTTTACTCGATGAATGAGACTTCTCATTTGTCTCTTTCATTAAGATTTCTGCCTCATTTACACTCTTTGTATTTGACTCAATAATTGATTGTAACTCCTCCATACTACTTGTTATCTCTTCTACACTACTTGCAAGTTCACTTGCTCCACTTGAGAGCTCCTGACTGGACGATGAGACCTGAGTGCTTGCTGACTCAAGTTGATTGGAACTCATTGTTAATGAATTTGCATTTTGGATTAAACTTTTTGAAATAGAATTTGATATTACAAAACTTATTATTAAAGCGATGACAACCCCTATTATAGTAGCAATAATAATAATAATTAATAATAAATTTCCAATTCTTTGTATCTCTTGTGGCTGCTCTTCACCGTAATATTTTTTAACATATTCAATAAGATTACCAAGAGAATTCATAGATTCATCCATAAGAAATCTAAAACTTCCCTTTTCATTTGAAGTTGCAACTTCATAAGAAAGCCTAATACATCTTGCTTCTATCTCTTTTTTATCATTTATGTTTATAAGATTTTTTATTTCATTTATTATCTCATTATTTTTATCTCTTGCATCATCAATTTTTTGTAAAAAATCCTTATACAATTTATCTTCTTCTGGTGTTCTTTTTATTATGTCATACTTTGCAAGTGCATCTTTATATTCATTTCTTGCTTTTTCTATGTTATTTATCATTCTCTCTCTATCTTCTTTTGATATATAGGGATTTATACCTGTTCTTATTGCTGTTTTTATCCTCTCCATTCTAACTAGGGTAATTTCAAGGTAAAGTATTGATGGTATGGTCTCTTCACGAAGAGTCTCTATACCATTATCTAAATTTTAAATTGCAAAAATACCAACAATCCCTACAATAACTAAAATTAGACATACAGCAAGAAAACTTATAATTAATTTTGCTCTTAATCCTAATTTTTTAAACATAAAATCCTCCTATTAAATTTTATTTTTGACTAACAATCATTTTTTGTTCCAATTCAACAACCTCTTCTGTTGTCAAAATATTATCAAGGTTTAATATCATTACCATCTCGCCTCCTATTTGAATTATGCCATTTAAGTACTTTGTTTTAAACTTAAATCCAACCTCTGGTGTCTTCTCAATCTTATCCTCATCAATCTCAACTACCTCTTTCACTCCATCAACAATTAATCCAGTATGATAAAGATCTTCCCCACTGAAAAACTCTACAATTATAAAGACAGTTCTGTCATTGTAGGGCTTTTCTGGTAAACCAAACTTCAATCTCATATCTATTACCGGAATTATCTTACCCCTGAGATTTATTACACCTTTTAAAAATGGATTTACATCATGGAGTGGTGTAATTGGGGTAAATCTTATTACCTCCTG
>DAONLM010000153.1:0-3057 GCA_035406685.1 Spirochaetota bacterium | reverse complement strand
AAATACATATCTATAACCTTTATAAATTTCTCAGAATCAAATGGTTTTATTATCCAGCCAGTTGCTCCAAGATCTTTTGCCTTATTTATTTTTTCTTTATCAGTCTCTGTGGTAAGCATTATAATTGGGTGAGTTTTGTCGATCTTTCTTATCTCCTGTAAGAGTGTAAGGCCATCCATTTTCGGCATATTTACATCAAGTATATACATACATATATTACCACTCTCTTTCTTTATAATTTCTAAAGCCTCTAACCCGTCTCTTGCCATAATTACATTTTTATAACTATGCATACTCAGAGTGTGAGCAACTATACTTCTTATCACATCCGAATCATCGACAAGCATTATAGATTTCATTTTAAACCTCCTTTTACATATTTTATCATAAATAAAGTTTTTTACTTTAGGAGCAATAAATCTTTCGCCCTTCTTTTTTGTACTATTAAACAACCAAAATTTTTATTTCTTTAAAAATATCACTTACTAATTACACTTTCTATCAAATTTTGCACATCTATAACAAATCCAATACTTCCATCTCCAAAAATAGTACCACCAGAAAAAATTCTATTTTTATTTAATATTTTACCAAGATTCTTTACCACTATCTCCTGTTTTCCAATTATTTCATCAACAACAATACAATATTTTGAATTATCAAAATTTATTATCACAGAAAGATAGGCGGATCTTTCTTGTATATTACCTTTTAATATTTTCTGTAAAAAGATTACAGGGATATGTCCTCCTCTATGAAATATTAATCTCTCATCACTACTTTGAGAAACTATTATTTTCTCTTTATTTAGAACCAGTATTTCATCTATAAGATTAAAAGGAAATACATATTTATTGTTATTAACTTTTGTTACAAAGCCCTCAATTATCGCAAGAGTCAATGGCAATTTGATTATAAAAGTAGTCCCTTTATCCTTTTCTGAAATTATCTCAACTCTTCCATGAATCTGTTCAATATTTTTCTTAACAACATCAAGCCCCACTCCTCTACCAGATACATTAGTAACATTTTCACTGGTAGAAAATCCGGGTAAAAATAAAAAATTATAAATATCTCTCTCTGTTAACATATCCAACTTATCTTTTGATATTAAATTTAGTTTTAAAGCCTTTTCAACTATTTTTTCTTTATCTATACCCTTACCATCATCAGCTATAATAATTTCAATGCCACTTCCTTTATGATCTGCCTTTAATAAAATTTTTCCAACTTTATTTTTTCCTTTTTTTTCTCTTTCTTCTGAATTTTCTATGCCATGATCAATTGCATTTCGCACAATATGAATAAGAGGATCATAGATTATTTCCAATACATTCTTGTCAAGTTCTGTCTCTGCACCTTCTATACTTACTATTACTGTCTTTCCGAGTTCGTTTGCCGTATTTCTTGCCACAACTCTTAATTTGTTGAAAACATCAGAAATAGGAAACATACCCATTGATAAAACAAGATTCTTTATCATTTTTGTAATATTCTCAAGTTCTGTTAAATTTCTTTCACTATCATTTAGTTTTATATTATTTTCAACTATCTCCTGTTTTAACATGGATTGATTTATTACTAACTCACCAACTATATCTATCAAAACATTCAACCTCTCATTAGAAACTCTTACATATCCGCTACTCCTTGCTTTAATTTTTTGCATCTCCTGTTTTTTCAATGCAAGAGCAATGTCTTCTTGATTTACGATTTTATTTTCAACAACTATCTCCCCAAACTTCTTTTTCTCCTCTTTTTGTTTTTTTAATACTTCGTCAAGTTGTGATTTAGAAATTTTACCAAACTCCTCTAAAATCTCCCCAATCTTTTTAACCTCATACTGTGAAAGTATTCTTTTCATTAATTCAATATAATTAAATATATCAATTAAAACAAAAGACTTTTTCATATCCTCTTTTTTAAAATTATTTACCATCATTGCGTCAAGAATAGTTCTTATTAAGCTCATTCCAAAAAAAATTACATCAATTAGTTCTTTTGAAATTCTAATTTTTTCTTTTCTAACAAGATCAAAAAGATCCTCTATTTTATGGCTTACCTCTTCAATATTTTTCAGTCCCAAAAAGGCAGATGACCCTTTAATAGTATGAAAGTTCCTGAATATATTATTAATCAATTCTTTATTTGTTGAGTCATACTCAAGATCAACCAATGTATATTGAGCCATATCCAGATGTTCATTTGCCTCATCGTAAAATTGATTCAAAAGCTTTTCATCTTCCACAATATTGTCAAAATAATCTTCTGAATAAAAATTTTCTTCCTTTTTTTCTTTGGAAAAAAGTAGTTCTTTTATAGCCGGCAATTTTAATGTTATATTTTCTGAAAAATCTTTTACCCCTATTGATTTTGAAAAAAAGTCATTTAAAAGTTTAACAAGATTAATAATAAGAGGTAATCCTTTCTCTTCTTTGTTTTTATCAAGGGTAATCTGTTTTAATATTTGGGACATATAGGATATGAGGGTAGCTATTTTTTTCAAGGATTTAATACTTGCAAATTTATTTTTTAGATTTTCCAGTTTGGATTGTATATCTGCAATTAATAAAAGATCCCCACTCTGATAATTGGAGAATAATTTATTTATCTCGGTTAATTCAGTAGTAATAATATTTAATTCTCCCATATATCTTTCCTCTTATTAATGCTATTTTTCCTTATTAAAATTATATTATACATTTTAAATCCTCTATCTCCTTTAAAGTGGAGAAATCATTATTCTAAATTAATTATAGTATAATAAAACTAAAAAAGCAATAATATACAAAAATTTTTCGAAAGAATTTAGCAAATAGCATACCATTATTTTTTAATAAAAATTCACAAAAAAGATTAAAAATTTTGCTTTTAAAATATTAAATGTATCAAAAGATACAATTATCTGCTGTATCTTTTGATACATTTAGGTTGATATAGAAACAAAAAAATCTCTTATTTTTATATACCAAAAAGTTTTTAAGTAAATAATAATTTTTATCTCATATCAAAAATTCCAGTAATAGCGGTAATCTATCAATAAATTCAAAATTTTTA
>DAONLM010000152.1:0-7440 GCA_035406685.1 Spirochaetota bacterium | reverse complement strand
AACTTACAAAGATAAAGAGGTGGAAAAAGAAAAGAGAATTGTCGCACTTTGAAGGTAATACTAAACCCTTCTACAAGGCGATCTATAATAATTGCTATCAAGTAATAGGTTTTGAGACCTATTATTAGTAAAATTTGTTAAAAATTTTAGCAAATAAAGAAATAACACTATTATAATTTTTTCTCAAACAAAATAGTATAAGGATAATTCTGCCATTTTAATTGCCTAAAAATAAAATCTCAACTAAGGCAAACTTTAAATGTCGATAGGATTTGATAATTTTGATTATATAATTTATCAATAAAAGATTACCTTTTAAAATTTATCTTTTTCTTTGTTTAAAGAATGCCTTCTCTTCTATGTTTTTTCTAATAAATTGAATATTTTTATCCTCTTCTTTTTCTATTTCGATTAATACTTTATAATATCCATCTTTATCAAAATATATAAATATGTTATAATTATAAGAAGTAGCATTTTCTAAAATTTTTATGGCATTATCTATAATACTAAACGAGCCAATTTGAATATAACTCTTATTTTTATTTAATTCTTTAATAAAATATTTTGAATAATCGCTTGAATAATCGATCTTTTTTGATTCTTTACTTTCATACTCATCGATGTTCTCAATTATATCTTTGTCCTCTGATATTTTATTTTCTGTTACAATTGTATTATCAGTAGTAGTATCTTGCTTATTCTCGTTAATAACAATATCTTTCTTTTCATTTTCATTATATTTCTTATATTCATTCAATGTCCATTTTGTATAAATTGTATCATTATCTTTCTTTTCAATTTCGTAAAGATCGAATAATCCAATATCTTTTCTGAATATCTTATAGCCAATTGTTTTTTTATCTTCAGTCTCTGTATCAATTTTGATAAACTCATCAGTAATAGTAGAAATAGTATTTATTCTGAAATTTTCATTCCATCTATCACCTATTTTAGGATTGAGGGGTATTATTTTCTGAATATCATAGCCATTATCACCTTTTTCATAGAAAGAAATATAACCATCTTTTTCAATAAAAAACCATTCACTTTCTATCTCTTTACAAATAGTCTTAAAACCAATCACTCTATCTAAATTATTTTTTAAATCTGTTATCTCATAAGCTTCTATAATTTCCCAGCTAAAAAGATTTTTAGAACCAAACATTTCGAGTGACCATGTCCATTTTGCACCGACAAATAGAGGAAAATAGGCATTACCTTTTACGGAAGTTGCTTCAATCTTTGTTAATGTTACATCCTCTCCTGCTACTAAAAATAAAATATTTAAAAAAATTAAGATAGTTAATATCTTTTTTGACATTTTTTCTCCTTAAAAAATAAATTGTATTTTGTAAACTAAATTGTTTTATATGATAATTTCGGTAAAAAATAAAAAATTATAATAAAATTTAATGATTTAATAATCAACATTCGATAATAAAAAAAATAACTTATTATGGATATTTTTATGAAAGAATTAAATGATAAAGAGATAAGGCTTGCAGTAAATAAAATAAAATCAAAATATGAGGAGATAATAAGAAAATTTAATAAAGGTCGATCATTAATAGATGCCTTTGAAGAGAGATACATGAGAGCATTAAAAAATAGAATGAATATCTCAGTATTTTTATTAGCAGAAATTGAGGCTGTTGAAGAACTTTATAAAAAAGAAGAAGCAAAAAAAGAACTGGAAAATATAGCTAAAAGTCAAAAGAGTAATAATATTCCAAAAGAAAATTTTGCAGATAAAGTATATAATGAAAATCTTAAAAAAATAGCAAAATATCCTCGAATACATTTGGGAAATGATACTGATGAAGAGATAGAGAGGTTGTTGGGGGCAGTAAGAGATTTGATAAATCACTACTGGCATGCATTGGTAATAATATATAAAGAAAAAAGATTTTCCAATGAGAGTGATGCCATACAGGAGTATTATCATAAGTTACTTGCAAATTATGATTATACCGGGGATTTCCCTATTGCCAAAAGATATGTTGATGCTTTAAAGAGAAAACCAACGGATCTAAAAAAGCTTGACTATGAGCATAGATATATTTTACAGGAGACCGCATTTCTTTTAAATGATATAGCCAAAACATTAAATGATGTTATTCAAATGGAAAGTATCCCCAACCCAGATAAAAAATTGGATATAAAACAGGTAACTTTAAAGTCAGACTCTTGGTTTTATGAATATTTTAAAAATCTTACTCATAAACAAAGTGTAGAAAAGGTCTTAAAATATGTAAATGAAGTTATAGATGATTTTAGGTTTAGAGGGATAAAAAGGTATAAATAATTTATTTATTTTCCTTGAAAATCAGAATAAAAAAGGCATTTATTAAGTGATGGATTATTATATAAATAGTTGCTGGTAAAGCGACTATTGGTGGAAAATTTGAAATAGCAATCCATATACATAGACCTGTATTTTTCTGCCCGAGTGAAGAACTAAAAGCTTTTTTAATATCCATTTTTCTACTCAATAAAAATCCAGTTAAAAAGTATATAAAAGCAATAATTATAGTAAATATAATTATAAAAAGTAATTTTTTTATTTCATATTCTTTTAAAATTTTCGAGGATTGTGATATAGATATGTATATTATTAAAGATACTAAGAAATTAAGATATCTATTGCTATTATGTGATATCTTCTTTATTATTTCTATTCTTCTTAATAAAATCGATAAAAAAAAAGGAACTATTATTACTATGATCACATTTAATAATATTTTAAAAACCGGAATTGCGACATTTGTCCCATTGAGATAAATTTTTAATAAAAAAGGGTAGGAAAAAATAGCCATAAGATTGGAAAGCACTGTTAGAGAGATTGATAATTTTACATCACCATTTATTAATTTTACAATAATTGAAGATCCAATTGCCGCTGGTGTAATGGCTATTAATAATAAGCCAGCTTTTAATAAGGGATCTATTTTTAATATTATTAAAAATACAATCAATGGTAATATCAGATAATTTATGATAGAAAAAACTATTATCTCTTTTCTAAAAAAGTCTCTTATTCTAAAATTTATATCTATCATATTTGAAAGTATTATTGTTCCTAAAAAAATAGGGATTAAAAAATTAAAAGAATTGTTCACCGGGAAGAGTAAACCAATTACTATGGCAGTAAAAATCGAGAGTAAAAATAAAATTCTCATTGATGTATTATTTTCTCCATTTTTTAAATCTTTATAATATAATTTTTTAATTCTGTCATATATTTTTACTACTTACTTTATGAAAAGTTTAACTTTATTTTTAGAAAAAATTCTTATTTTTTTCTTAAATTTTGTAAAGGATTTTCTTAAAAATTTTGTGATTAATATATAGAAAATAATTTTTATAAAATTAGGAGGATTTGTTATGAATAAAAAAAATTTAAATCGCAACAATAATCACGAACTACATTTTGTAGTTACTTCTACTATGAAGGAAAAACTTGCAAAGATAGCCAAAAAAGAGAATATTTCTCTTTCTAAACTTATTTGTTATGTATTACAAAAGTTTGCTGATAGAGTGAAGAAAAGATACTGTTTTGGTAATGAGGATGATAACAGTTATGAAAGAATAGAGGCAGATGCATCTATTCATTTTTATATTCCAAAAGAGGAATATAGATTTTTGAAAAAAATCCATGCTGATTTAAACTTTTTCAGCATGGCAAAATTGATTAGAGCAATTCTTGAAGTTTTCATTGAGGAATATGAGAGAATGGGGATGATTGGATTTGAGAAAAAGTGTGGAATAATAACATTGAGGTTATTCTTAAAAATAACAAAAATTAAAAGATGGTGGAAGAGTAGAGAATTGTCCCACTTCCACGGTAATACAACGCCATTTTACAAGGCTATATATAACAGTTACTATCAAGTAATAGGCTTTGAGACATATTATTAGCAAATAATTATTAAAAATTTTTAAAAAAAATAAAATAATGCTATTATAATCTCTCTTAAACAAAATTATTCTTAAGGTGAATTCTCTCATTTTAATTGACTAAAAATAAAATCTCTTTGCATATGTTGTTTTTTATATATTTTCCTTGACAAATTTGTTACATTTTAATATTAAAAATCAAAAAGATTTTCAGTTTAAAAGAGGAGGTTTTTATGAGAGTTGCATTGGTTGGTTATGGTAAAATGGGTAAACAGATAGAGATAATTTTAAAAAAAGAAAAATCTTATGAAAAAATTGTAAGAATAGATAAATTTAATAAAGAAGCCGATTTTTCTGAGGTTAATAGAGATTCTTTAAAAGATATAGATGTAGCAATAGATTTTTCAACCCCAGAATCTGCTATCGATAATATAAAAAAATATGTAGAATGCAGGGTAAATGTTGTAATGGGGACTACTGGCTGGTATGATAAACTAGAAGATGTGAAAACCATAGTAGGCAATAATATAGGTTTTATATGGTCTGGTAACTTTTCTTTAGGGGTAAACATTTTTTTTAGAATAATAAAAGAGAGTGCAAGAATTATAAATAAATTTTCTGATCAATATGATATTCTTTCTTATGAATTACATCATAAAGAGAAAAAGGATAGCCCCTCTGGAACAGCAATGATGATAGGAAATATTCTACTGAATGGAATATCTAAAAAAGAAAAGATCATAACAGAAAAACTTAATAGAAAAATTGAAAATAATGAAATTCATATTGCTTCCGTGAGGGGGGGATATATTGACGGAACTCATACAGTTATTTTTGATTCTGTTGCAGACACAATAGAGCTTACTCATAGAGCAAGAAGTAGAGAAGGTTTTGCTATTGGGGCAGTTAAAGCTTGTGAATGGATATATGGTAAAAAGGGATTTTTTAATATAGACGATTTTATGAATGATATTTTTAAATAAATTTTAATATTTATTTAAAAAAAACTTGCTTTTTTTAAATAAATAGTGTATGATGTTAATTGGGTATTTTAAATATCCTTAATTTTATTTTTTGTATTATGTTTCAGGAGTTTTTATGTCAATTAGTATTTATGTGGGGAATTTATCTTATGCTATTACAGCTGATTCCCTAAAAGAGATCTTTTCAGAATTCGGTAATGTTTTATCTTCAAGAGTAATTACTGATAAGAATACTGGAAGATCAAAAGGTTTTGGTTTTGTTGAAATGGAAACCGAAGAAGAAGCCAATGCAGCAATTCAGGCTTTAGACAATGGTGAGATTGATGGAAGATCAATTAGAGTAAACCTTGCTAAAGCAAAAGAAGACAGACCAAGAAAGTTTAATAATAACAGGTCTGGTAAGAGATTTCACTCAAAATTTGGTGGCAGAAGAGACGAAGATTAATTCTGCTCCTATCTAATTACTGACAAAAATTAAAGAGTTATGTAAATATGCCAATATTTACATAACTCTATATATAGATGCCTTTCTTAAATTGAAGATTTTGTGGTATATCTAAATAATAAAGAGCACTTATTATTTAATATCTTTAATTTAAACTAATAATTTGTTAAACTTTTTTATAATTCATAAGATAATTAATATATATTCTTTAAGGTAGCAAATTATTTGCTAAACTCATCGAGTAAGATGGTTATTTTAGTTAATAAGGATTTCTGAATTGAGAAAATTTAAAATACTTTTTTTATTTTTTTCTTTTTTTCTTTTCTCTGAAGAAAAGAGTATAAAATGGGAAGTAGGGAAGAATATAGAGGATTTTGTAGAATATGAAAATAATGTTGAGCAAAAAAGAATTAATAATAAGCCAGCATATTATTCTTTAAGACAGTCTACTATAGGTGTAAATGAAGATGTGGATCTTTATCTTTCTTTTGATTCAAAGGTAGAGAAAGATCTTACTGGAAATTATAAAGTTCTTTATTCCAAATTTTTATTAAGTGATAATATATATTTAAATAATAATTCTGCGTATTTTCTCTCAAATGAAGATAGAATAGAACTTATTGGTAATAATAGTTCATTTTTTCAGCCCGGAGCAAGACTTGGATCTTTTTCGATTTCTTTTTGGATTTATCCTGTATCTAATTCTATTAATGAAACTATTTTAAGCATAGGTGGACATTATTACAACAAAAAAGAAAATAAAACAGAAGAGCAGGCAATTATATGTAAATTAGAAAATGGTAAAGTGTTATGGGATTTTTTAAATGTCTTCTCTCTTAATGAAAAGGTTTTTCCAAATATTAAAATAGATTCTGTAACAAGAATTATCCCAGAAAGATGGTCATTAATTAATCTTACATATAATAGTTATAATGGAATAATAAAATTGTATATAAATGGAAATGAAGCAGGAATTGGAATTGCTACAATAGATGGTAATCTTCATAGTTCTGTTTTAAATATGAGTTATCACCCTACAAATAGATGCTTTATAAAAATTGCTCAGTCATTTATTGGGGCAGTTGATGAATTTTATATTTTTAAAAAAGATATTATGACATCTGAGGAAAAATATTCTTCCAATGGTGGAGAGATAATAAGTAAGGTTATAGATATAGGTAAAGGCGGAGGAATAATAAAGAAGGTTAATATTGAAGATTTTAAGGATAATAATAGTGAAATATTCTATTTTTATAGATACTCTGATAAACCTTTTTATTCTTATTATGAATATTCTCAAAATATAAAATGGATGCCATTTAATAAGGAAAGCATAATACCAGATAAAATAAGATTTATTCAGTGGAGAATTTTGTTATTACCCGGCAACAATAATAATAATTCTCCAAAATTTAGATCATTGGAAATTATATATTACAAAGATATCCCCCCTGCTCGGCCGGTGGGGTTAAAAGCAATAGTAAAAGGAAATACTGTTATCTTAAAATGGATAAGAAATTCAGAAAAGGATATCATGGGTTATAAAATATATTATGGAACAAGGTCTAACTACTATTTTGGTAAAGATGCGACAAATGGCGAAAGTCCGATAATTATAGATGCTAATGAGGATTTTGATAAACATGGGATTCCTATAACTGGCTTAAAAAACAATGTTATGTATTATTTTGCTGTTACTGCCTTTGACGATGAAGAAAAGACAAATGAGAGTGATTTTTCTGATGAGATAGTGGTAAGGACAATGGGAAGTGAGTATTAAAATTGATTCTGTATGTCTTAAGAAGTTTTCTGGAAGAATTAAAGAATACGAAAAAGATACAAATATTTGTGTTTATCCTAACAGAATTTTAATTTGTAAGTTATCCTAATATATATGAAAATTAGTTTTGCCTCATGATAGGGTAGGTCTGTCCCTTATTTTATTTTTATAATTATAAAAAATTTATAAGTCTGTCCCTCTTTTGATCATAAAAAATTTATAGGTCTGTCCCTTATTTTATTTTTTTTTCAACACAACTTCCCCCATAAAAATCAACAAAAATGATGTAACTTAATTATAAATAAAGTAGTTATGTAAGAAATGATTTTATT
>DAONLM010000151.1:0-7514 GCA_035406685.1 Spirochaetota bacterium | reverse complement strand
CGATAGATGCTAGTCTTTTTTTCATTTCTGAGTTAACAACTATGTGTAACTCATGCTCAAAATTATAGTTTTTTAAAATCTTACGAATATTATTCATAAAAAACCTCCTCTTAAAAAATTATTTTCTATATATTAATCACAAAATTTTTGAGAAAATCCTTTACAACTTTTAGAAAAAAAATTAAAAAATTTTTCCTAAAAATAAAATCACAGCCTTCTATCTATAATTTTTTCAAAATTTATTTACACTTAATATTTTTTATAGTATAAGATGTTCTATGAATATAAGAGATTTTGTAAAAGAGAGTGACATTAAAGCAGTAAAAGATATTGTTGAGTCAACTGGATTTTTTAATAAGGAAGAGATAGAGATAGCCATTGAACTTATTGAAGATAGATTTAAAAATCCAAAGTCAACATATCGATTTAAATTTCTTGAAATTGAAAATAAAGTGATTGGTTATAGTTGTTTTGGCTTAATTCCTTGTTCAAGAATTAGCTATGATCTTTACTGGATTGTTGTTCATAATGATTATAGGGGTAAGGGGTATGACAAATATATTTTAAAAGAGACAGAGGATTTTATAAAAAAATGCAATGGTTATCAGATTATTGTTGAGACCTCTTCTAAAGAACAATATAAACCTACAAGAGATTTTTATATAAGATGTGGTTATAAAGAATTAGTCATATATAAAAATTTTTATGATTTTAATGATCATAAGGTTGTTTATTATAAAATTTTATAAAAATGATTTTTTAAAATTTTTAGTTTACTTTATAAATATAAAGAAAGAGTAAGTTGAAAATTCTTATTTAAATTAACTTTTTTTGACAAAACTGGAAATTTTCAATATATACTATATATACTATAGTCGGAGGTAAAACTTGAGAAAATATAGTGGTATTATATTCTTATTTATATGTATAAATCTCTATTCTTTTAATCTTTTTGATTTAAGTGATGATGCTGTTCTTGTAAGAGTAGGAGATATTAATATAACTTTACTTGATTTTAAGATCTATTCCTTAGGGTATAAATCTATTAAAGTATGGGATGAAAATAGTGTAAGTAATATTCTTAATATTATGATAATGGATCTACTGTTTAAGACAGCATGTGAAAATGAAGGAATAAATATTTCTGAATCCGCTCTTAGTTTTTATACTTATAAATTTTTTTCAGATAGAAGTATATCTCTTGAAAATGAAGAAGCAATTCAACTCTATTTTAATATTAATGATCCTTATTATAATCTTGATGATTTTATTATAAAATCCACTTACAATCTTTATAAAGTTAAGTATTTAGCAGAAAAGGGTGAAATCTCATCTTATAAGAGTTATATGATTTATTTTTCTAATAAAGATAAAAATAAAAAAGAAAAGAATGAACTTAAAGAGAAGGTAGTCTCAATAGTATATGAAATTATGAAGGGGGATATCCCCTTTGAATATTTTGTTGAAAAGTATAGTGAGGATCAATTTAGTAAGAAGAATAAAGGGGATATAGGAGTTGTTAATTATGAAAAATATAAAAAAACTTTTTCTAAAAAAGAATTTGATAAACTTTTAAGATCTGGTCTTTTTTCTCCTATTTTACTGGAAGGTAAAGATGGTTTTTACATATTTATGAATTATGATTATGAATTTTCTGATGATCCAAAGAATGTAGAAAGAATTTTAACTAAATTAACAGAAAAATATAAAGTAATAAAAATGATTAATTTCAAATCAAATAAATAAAAATTATTATTTGAATTTTCTGGATTATTGTTATATAATTATAGTAAGAATTTTTTACAGTCTCCATTTAAGAGGTAAAAAGTGTGAGTATTCAAATAGGTAT
This sequence comes from Spirochaetota bacterium, assembly GCA_035406685.1. Lineage (GTDB taxonomy): Bacteria > Spirochaetota > GWE2-31-10 > GWE2-31-10 > MWDO01 > DAONLM01. The sequence continues at coordinate 5,665 of DAONLM010000151.1, read as the reverse complement.
TATAACATCTGATAATAATCTTGTTCAAAAAGTTTTAACCACAATTAAGAGTCTATATAGCAATAATAAAAATATAGATACTGTTTCATTGGTTCATCTTAAGAGTAAAGCAAGTGCTTATGATTTTATAAGTTATGAATTTCCAGAATATCTTATATTTAATATGAATGATGAAAAAATGGACTGTTCTGACCTTTTAAAATTGATTAATAATGATCCGTGGTTTCATTCTACTGGTATTCTTCTAATTCTTGATAGAAAAAAATATGAAGATCTTATAAAAGAATTTAATAAGCTGAATATTCTCTCTTTTATAGATAAATATGAAATAGATTACTATTTATCAAAAATTCTTGAAATAGTTTTAACAAATAAGCAGGTTTTAGTGCAAAAGGATATTGCTCAAAAGATTTTAGAAAAAAGATCCGGCTCTTTTGTAATAGACAATGATCCTTCTATGGTATCTTCCTATGTTAATATTCTTACCTCTACACTTGTGACAGAAAGATACATCAATCCAAATAAAGAAAATACCTTACGAATCGCATTAACAGAATTAATTATGAATGGAATAGAACATGGAAACTGTGAAATAAATTATGAAGAGAAGACTAAATATCTTGAAGAAAAGGGAGATATTAATGAATTAATAAGATTAAAAAATCAGAATCCAGAAATTGCAAAAAGAAAAGTTTATCTTGACTATACTTTTACGGATGAAGAACTAAAATTTGTAATAAGAGACTGTGGTAAAGGATTTGATTATAAAAAGAGAATTTATAATCCAGATTCTGAACAGGATTTATGGAAAATGCATGGTCGTGGTATATTTATGACACAGATGTATGTCGATTCTTTAAAATATAATGATATTGGAAATGAGGTTACAATTGTCGTAAAAACAGATAAAGATAAAAAGATGATTCCAGAAGGATTTTCTCAACAAAGAGAGATTATTGTTAAAGCCGATGATAAAGTATTAAAACAGGGGGAAAGATCAAATTGTCTTTATTATATAGTAAATGGGATATATGAGGTAGTCTTAAACGGTAAAAAAATTGCTGAACTTAATCCGAGTGATGTATTTTTAGGGGAGATGTCATTCTTATTAAATAATAAAAGGGTTGCAGATGTAATTGCTAAAACAGATGGTAAATTAATAGAAATTTCAAAAAAATCTTTTGTAAATATTATAAAAAAATACCCTCATTATGGGCTATTTCTTGCAAGACTTCTGGCAAAAAGGCTTGAGAGAAATAATAAAAATATAATCTAATATTTATATTATAGAGGTTAAAATGGAAGAATCTGTCATTAAATTACTGGAACAACTGGATCTTATTTTAATAGGGAAAAAAGATAAGACAAAAAAAATTGTTGCAACTCTTCTTGTTGGTGGTAATATTTTACTCGAAGATGTCCCTGGTGTTGGTAAGACAATTGTCTCAAAATCTCTGTCTAAAATGATATATAAAGATGATGGACAGTTGATAAAATTCTCAAGAATTCAGGGTACTCCGGATCTTCTCCCTTATGATATAACTGGTGTGGATGTATATGATCCAGAAAAAAAAGACTTTGTATTTAAACCAGGGCCTGTTTTTACTGATATTTTACTTGCCGATGAACTTAATAGGACAACCCCAAAAGTGCAATCTGCTTTACTCCAAGCAATGGCAGAAAAACAGGTTACCATTGGGATAAAGACATATCAATTGCCAGAGATCTTTTTTGTAATTGCCACGCAGAATCCAGTTGAATCAGAAGGGACATACCCTCTTCCAGCAGCTCAACTCGATAGATTTTCCTGTTGCCTCTCTATTGGTTACCCGGACCTCGAAAATGAGATAAATATTTTTCAATTAGGGAAATCAGAGGATAGATTTTCAATTCTTAAACCAGTAATTTCTGAAAAAGAAATTTTAGAGATTAGAAAAAAAATAAAAGAAATTGAGGTAAATGAAAAAATTCATATTGCTATTGCTAAAATTTGTCAGAGAACAAGGGAGACAAAAGACATAAGATTGGGACTTTCAACAAGGTCTGGCTTAATGATGATAGATATGTTAAAGGCAAATGCATATTTAAACAAAAGAGACTTTGTAACAGATCAGGACCTTATAGATCTTGCAGAGGATGTATGGGCACATAGATTAATGGTAATAAATCCTCAAATAAAGCCAAAAGAATTAATCTCAAGAATAACAAGAGAAGAGGTAAGAAAGATTATAAGAAAATTTTAAAAAATAAGTCTTTTATGAAAAAAAATAAAAAGTGTAATAAAATAAAAATTTTTTATTATAAAGAGGGATATGTATGGATATAGACTTAATTGACGAATTTTCAAACTTTGAGTCTCGACTTACTAAAATAGAACAAGAAATTAAAGATAAATCTTCAGAAAAAAAGGTTTTCTCTTCTTTTAAAAGAGAGGAATATATATATTCTGAAGGTAAAAGATATATCTGTATTCATTTTTCGCAAAATAAGCCCTGTATAAAGAGTAATATAACAAGACCAGCTGGTTTTGATATCTGCATTTCGGATGATGGGACAATCTGCCCAATGTTACTGGAGTTAGAGTAAGAATTTATGATGAATATTTTAAAAAATTTTATAGTCATTGAAGGACTGGATGGCTCTGGTACTTCCACGCAGGCAAAATTATTATCTAAAAATATAAAAAATTCTTTTTTTACTTATGAGCCAACAGATAATGATATAGGCAAATTTATTAGAAAAATTCTAAGAAATGAAATATCCGTTGATTATACATCTTTAGCGTATCTTTTTGCAGCTGATAGAAATGAGCATCTTTATTCAAATAATGGAATAGTAGAAAGATGTAATAGAGGCGAAATTGTTATTTGTGATAGGTATCTTTTTTCCTCTTTTGCTTATCAGTGTCTAAATTTATCTTTTGAAAAGGTCTTTGAGCTAAATAAAGATTTCTTTTTGCCGCAGATTGTATTTTTCTTAAATACCTCAATTGATGAGTGTTTAAGAAGATTAAACCAGAGAGAAACAACAAAAGAGATTTTTGAAAAAGAGTCTCTTCAGGAGAAAATATTACAAAATTATAAAAAAGCATTCTCTTTTTTAAAAAAAGAAGGGTTTAAATATTATGAAATTAATGGAAATCAGAGAATTGAACAGATACTAAACATAGAAATGGAGATATTGAAAAAAGAATCTCTCTTATAGATATTTTAAATCATCAAAAAGATTGTGTTTATTGTAAAAATCGTTACTATTCTTTTCAGAAATCATTAATATCCAGTCATAAAAACTCTTAAAGTCATATCGTGATAAAATGAGAGATATATCAAAATTATTTATCTCTTTTTTTATTACTCTTTTGAGTAGTGCAGTGGAATATTTTACAACTTCATAAAATGATTCTTCGAGAATAAAATTAATTTTTACTTTTATATCTTTAAATTCTTTTTCCCATTCATTTATTTTTGTTTGTATAACATCTGGAATTGTTAAAAGATTGAAAATATGACTCTTTAAAATGTTTTCTCCTTTTTCTATCTCTTTAAAAAATAGAACTGTTTTTTCATCTATATTTTCTTCATCGATTTTTATGAATATTAAAGAATATGCTGTTATAAGTGTGTAAAAATCTATTAGATCATTAAAATATTTTTTTAATCTATCTTTTATTCTTTTAGGTTTTATTATGAGATTATAAAGAAAATCAAATATATATATTTTTCTCTCAAGACTCGCATTCATCCATTCTATTATAAAGATATCCGGTGTGATAAATTTAAAGTTATTTATTATGTCATCGCAAAGTTTAGTATTTTGTACTTTTGTCTTTAAATAATCCTCAAATTCTAAGAAAAAACTCTCTTTTTGTTCGAACAATGAAGATTTTATAAATACAAGTCCGTTACTTACAGAAAAAAGACTTGAATGATTTATTATTTCATAAATGGGAGATTTGATATTCTTACTTGCAAGTATCTCCTCTAATTTTTCTAAGGAGATACTATTTCTATATTGTTCTAATATATCTTTAATAATTTCCACAATCATTATTTCCCTTTTATTATGCTAATAATTTCTTCTATTGTCAATTCTTTTTTTTCTTCTTGAGTCTTTAAATTTTTTATATTAAATGTAGATTTTTTTGCTTCCATTTCCCCAGCAATCATCACATAAGTGATATCTTTTTTTTCTGCAAATTTAAATTGATTTATTATCTTTTTTGGCTCAAAGAATACCTCTACATTTATACTATTTTTTCTTAAGATTTCTGCTGCTTTATGATAATAAGATGTTAAATTCTCATCAAGACAAAAAATAATAACATCTGTTATAGATTTTTTGGGCAAAAAGATATTCTTTGACTCAAGTAATGCAAGTAATCTATCCAGTCCAAAAGATGCTCCAACTCCAGAGACTCTATTTTTACTATAAAGAGAAGTAAGATTATCATATCTACCACCGGAGCATACTGAACCAAATTCCATTCTATCTGAGATAAAACTTTCAAACACAATTCCAGTATAATAATCAAGCCCTCTTGTTATTGCTGGATTAAATGCGAAATATTGTAATATATTTAATTCTTTTAGATTATTGAATATAAAGGCAAGCTCTTTTATTGCATTTTTGCCAGATTCATTTAATAATGGCATAATCTTTTCTAATTTTTCAAATATACTATCCCCCTGTATGCCTATCTTTTTATCTTCTTCTATATTTAAAAATTCTATTATGCCTTCACCATCTTTTAAAGGAATTTTAACATTGTCAACCAATTCTTTTAATACCTCTTCTTTGCCTATTTTATAAATCTTATCAATTACTCTTAATATATCTGTGCTCTTTTCTAAATATCCGAATTTTTCTAAAAATGAATTTAATAATTTTCTATGATTTATATTTATAATATAATCGGTAATATTTAGATTATCAAAGCCATTTTTTATGACTAATAAAATTTCTAAATCAGAATTTATCGAATCAACCCCAAGTATATCAAAATCACACTGATAAAACTCTCTATATCTACCTTTTTGAGTATTTTCGCCTCTCCAGACCGGAGCAATATGATATCTCTTAAATGGGAATACCAGATCATTATAATTTGCTGCAATAAATCTTGCAAGAGGAACTGTTAAATCATATCTTAATGCAACATCTCTTCCACCATGATCTTTGAAACGATATATCTGTTTATCTGTTTCACCACCACCTTTCCCGAGAAGTATTTCTGTATATTCGAGTGCTGGAGTATCAATAGGCAAAAATCCAAAACTCTCAAATGTTTTTTCGAGTTTTTTTATAAGATCCTTTTTTATAATCATTATTTCTGGTAGAGTATCTCTAAATCCTTTTAATACTTTTGGTTCTATCATTGCTTTGTCCTTTTAATTAAAATATCGAAATAGCAACTGTTAAAATTGAATTATATTATTAAATTTTTGTATGAGAAAGTAAGTCATTTCTCTCTTTTTATATCCAAAAAGATAAAATTTGTCAAAGGAGCAATAAGGTAAAAAATATAAAGAAAAATCATAAAGTAGTTTTGTAAATAATATTAAATTAAAAAAATAGGTATAAAGAAATAATTAGCATTAAACAGAAATTTCCCATATAAAAAGAAAAATCCCCTTGGTCGAAAAATATTTGTTGCAAAATTATAAGC
>DAONLM010000150.1:0-7586 GCA_035406685.1 Spirochaetota bacterium | reverse complement strand
CAGGGGACAGACCTGATCTATACTTATCATGATGTTAAACTATTTTTCATATAGATCTCAATAGCTTACAAATTAAAATTTTGTTAGTATAAAGCCAGGTGTATCTCTTACTCAATACTAAACATCTTTTTTAAAAGATCGTTATTCTTACGCCAGTTTTTATCTACTTTAACAGATAAAAATAAAGAGACCTTTCTTTCAAAAATATCTTCTAAATCCTTCCTTGCCTGCTCACCAATTTTTTTTATCATACTACCTTTATTACCAATTAAAATCCCTTTCTGACTATCTGTTTCTACATTTATAATGGCATTTGCTATAATATGATTATCATATACTTTAAGATCCTTTACCTCCACATAAGTGGAATGAGGCACCTCATCTCTTGTATTATTAAAGATCTTTTCTCTAACAACTTCTCCTATTCTAAATGGAATCGGCTGATCCGTTACATAATCTTCTGGATAAAACATCTCCCCTTCTGGTAATCTTTCTTTTATTAAACTCAATAGTTTGTCTACATTCTTACCAAATTTAGCCGATATTTCAACATAAGGTAGATTGCCAAGTCTTTTTAGTATTTCTTCTTTTGTTTCTTTTTTTATTTCTGGTTCATCTATTTTGTTGAATGTTATTATTATTTTATCTTTTTTCCCACTTTCTTTTAATTTTTCTATAATGTCTATCTCTTCTTCTCCAAAATCTCTTGTGATATCAACAAGGTATAAAATAAGATCCCCGTCATTTAGGTTTCTTATTGCAAGATTTGATAAACCTTTATTTAGATTTGAGTTAAAATGATGATATCCGGGCGAATCAATAAATATTATTTGAGAGTCATCGCTATTATATATCCCTCTTATTAAAAATCTTGTTGTTTGAGGATGTTTTGATACAATAGAAACTTTATATCCATATATATAGTTAATAAGAGTGGATTTACCTGATGATGGCCTACCTATTATTGAAACAAAGCCGACTCTCTTTTTCAAAATTTTCTCCTTAATTTTTACTTGTCTATTAAGAAAATAAATATTTCTTCCTCAAAAAAGAGATATTACATTTTCTTTACATTTTATATGAGTAAAAGAAAATTATATCTTTAAAAAATTAATTTTTATTAAACCATTCTTTAATTTTCTCTTTATTTTTATTAATTATTTCAACTAAAGAATCAATTTGATCAAGTTGTAAGGTAATACCTTTTGTTGTGGGAAGCCATTCGTCATTTTTTTCATAATATTTTCTAATATCAAGATATTTTGTATTTTTATAACTGGAGAGTTTTATTATAATAGGCTCTCTTACATTTGCCTTTCCATTATCATCAAAACCAATTCTTCCTATTTCTAAATTTTCATCCATAAAAAAATCTCCTCATAAAAAATTTAATTAATTTTTTATTGACTTTTAATAAATAATAAAATAATATCAATAAAGTAGAAAAATATCAATAATAATTTTATATTTTTATAAAAATATTTTATAAAAGGAGCGGGAAAATGAGTAATCAACAAAATTTTGAGAAAAAAGCAAAAGAGATGTTTGATGACTTTTATAAAAAAATAGAAGGAAGGATAAAAGATTTAACAGAACAGGTAAAGGATAATATTTTGCCAGAAGCAGAGGAAAAACTAAAAAAGAATGTTTTTATGAGTATGATTGTTAGTTTTGGTCTGGGTTTTATCGTAGGAATAATTGTTATGTTATTTGGATTGGGCAGTGGAAGAAAAAGATAAATTTCAGGATTCATCCTATAAAGAATCTGATTCTGGCAATAAAGATTTTAGTAAAAGTAATATAAATGCAATTTTTGATATAATCAATACGACATTTGCCCCATTAAAGGCTCTTATTAAGATCCATTATAAATTAGCTGTAAGAGAGATAAAGAGAGATAGTGAAAGATTTTTTTCTGGAATTACATTCCTTTTTTTAGGTCTCTTTTTTCTTTTGCTGGTATGGGGGTTATTAAACATACTTGCAGTGGTTGCTTTTTATGATTTCTTGAATTTTAAACTCTTTTATTCTATATTAATAGTAACTGGCATAAATCTATTTTTTGCTATAATCTTATTTTTAAGCGGAATATCAAAGGTAAAAAAGCCAATGATGAGTGAAACAAGAAAGTTAGTAAAAGAGACTTTTGATGAATTAAATAATAATAAAGAGTAATTTTTCTTAAAAAAAGAGGTGTTTTTATGAAAAAAATAAAATTTTTAATAATATTAATGATAGCTATCCTTATTTTAAATTGTAAAGGAGCAAAGATAGACATAAAAAATTTGCAAAGAGGGGATACAATTGTTACTGCAATGCAATCAATGCCAAATTCTTTAAATTTCTTAATTGATTATAATTCTACATCTATTCTTATAGGCTCTTTTTTATATGAGACACTTCTTACAAGAGATTCTGAAACGCTTGAATTAAAACCACTTCTTGCAAAAAAATGGATAATAAGCCCTGATAAATTAACATATACTTTTATTCTTGATGAGGATGCCAAATGGGAAAATGGAAGCCCTGTTACAAGTGAGGATGTAATATTTACATACAATACAATAATGAATGAAAATAATCTTACTGGTTTATTCAGGACAGGTTATGAAGATGAGTTTGAGTCTGTTACTGCTCTTGATGAAAAGACAGTTGTTTTTAAGGCAAAAAAGAAAAGATGGAGTGTCTTTCACTCTGCTTATGGTTTTGTAGTTTTGCCAAAGTATCAATTTGAGGGTAAAGATTTTAATAAGGATTTTAATTTAAATTTGCCAGCTGGTAGTGGGCCTTATAGGATAAAAGAGGTAGTTCCAGATAGATACATTCTTCTTGAAAGAAGAGATGATTATTGGGGATATAAACTCGATTATCAGAAAAATTATTATAAATTTAAAGAGATAAAATACAAGGTGATAAGTGATAATGAGATAATGTTTGAAGCCCTGAAAAAAGGTGATATAGATCTTATGGGGGGTGGTAGTGCTGCTCAGTGGTATAGAAGAACAGTATCAGAAAAGAGTAAACATATAGAAAAAAACTGGATTATACCAAAGAGAATCTGGAATTATCATCCAATTGGATTTCAGGCTTTTTATATGAATCTAAGAAGAGATAAATTTAAAGATAAAAGAGTAAGAGTAGCTTTAGCAAAATTACTGAATTTTAAACTTCTTAATGAAAAGATTATGTATAATCAATATGAAAAATTATATTCTCAATTTCCATCATATTTTAACAATAATCCAGAATTACCAAGAATTGAATACGATCCCGAAGGAGCAAGAGAGTTATTAAAAGAGGCTGGCTGGGCAAAGGTTGATTCAGAGGGATTTTTGATTAATGAAAAGGGGGAGAGGTTTGAGATATCATTTACATATACAGATCAATCACTTGAAAAACATCTAACAGTTTACAAAGATGATTGTCAGAGAGTTGGGATAAAATTCAATCTTGATCTAATTTCTCCATCATCATTTAGAAAAAAGGTATTCATTGATTTTGATTATGATATGACATGGGTTGCGTGGGGGACAAGTATGTTTCCAAGCATAGAGGATGTATGGAGAGGTAAGTTTGCCAATGAGAAAAATACAAATAATATAGGTGGCTATAGCAATCCAGAGGTAGATAAACTTCTTGATATGTATCTTGAGGAATTTGATGAAGTAAAGAGAAAGGAGATTATGAAGAAGATAGATCTTATAATTGCAAATGATGTGCCTGTGATTCTTTTATGGACTGCCCCTTATATAAGAATATTTTACTGGAATAAATTTAATATTCCAGAAAAATATATTAGAAAGTATGGGGATGATGATGATATCTATCTTTTGTGGGGTATTGATAAAGATAAAGAGAAGAATTTGATTGATGCTGTAGTGAAGGATATATCATTGCCTTCTGAAAATATAGAGTTTTATTATGATGAGGCATTAATCCAGAAGTGAGGTAAAAAATGTATATTAAATTGCCTGTTGCTAAAAGTGGAGACAAAGAGATTTTTATTTTGTCAAATATGGTAAATCGTCACGGAATAATAAGTGGTGCTACTGGAACCGGAAAAACAGTTACACTTCAGGTTTTAGCGGAATCTTTTAGTAGTATTGGGGTGCCAGTATTTCTTGCTGATATTAAAGGGGATCTTTCTGGCATAAGTAAGAGTGGAGAGCTAACTCCTAAAATGCAGGAGAGATTGGCTAAACTTGGTATAAAAGGGATTGAGTTTCAGGGATTTCCAGTTGTTTTTTGGGATATATTTGGTAAAGATGGACATCCAATAAGAATAACAATTTCAGAATTAGGACCTATTTTGTTGGGAAGGATTCTTGATCTTAATGAGACTCAATCCGGAATTCTTTCTCTTATATTCAAAATGGCAGATGAAAAAGAATTACTAATTCTTGATTTTAAAGATTTAAAGGCAGTATTAAAATATGCAGCAGAAAATACCTCTTTAATTTCAAAGGAGTATGGAAATATAAATGCGACAAGTATAGGGACAATTCAGAGAAAATTGATAGAATTAGAACAACAGGGGGCTGAGATATTTTTTGGAGAACCAGCATTTGATATAACAAATTTTATTGAGTGTAAAGATGGTCTTGGGGTTGTGAATATTCTTGATGCTACAACTCTATTTAATTACCCTCTCTTATATTCCACTTTTTTGCTCTGGTTGTTGAGTGAATTATTTGAGATTTTACCAGAGGTTGGAGATCTCGAAAAACCTAAATTTGTATTTTTCTTTGATGAGGCACATCTTTTATTTAAAGACGCTCCAAAGATTTTTATTGATAATATAGAAAAGGTTGTAAGGCTTATTCGATCAAAAGGTGTTGGCGTATATTTTATTACACAGAATCCAATGGATATTCCACAAAATATTTTAGGACAACTCGGAAATAGATTTCAACATGGATTAAGGGCTTTCACACCTAATGATCAGAAGGTAATAAAGGCAATAGCCCAGAATTTTAGGCAGAATCCATCTCTTAATCTTTTAAATGATATAACAGAATTAGGATTAGGGGAAGCGATTATTTCATTATTGGATGAAGAGGGTAGGCCTTCTATTGCAGAAAGGGGATTTATATTACCACCAAAATCAAAAATAGGTCCAATTACTCAAGAAGAAAAAAAGGAGATAATAAAGAGATCAAAATATTATGGAGTCTATGAAAAAATAGTGGATAGAGAGTCTGCTTATGAACTTTTAACAAAAAGGCTTGAGAGTGAAAATATTTCTCAGACAATAAAAAAAGAAGAAAAAAAAGATAAAAATATTAATCAAAAAGGAAATGTCGAAAAAAATCCATTTTTAGATCTTATGTTAGACACAATAGGTTCAACACTCGGCGGAAGGACTGGAAAGAAGATCTTAAGAGGTGTTTTTGGCACAATATTGGGCAAAAAAGGGAGAAGATGAAGAGATTTATTTGTATTTTATTTATCGTTATTTTGTTCTCTTGCACTAATAAAAAGATAGAGACAATTACAAACAGGATAGATTCTGTTGGAGATAAGATATTTGTAACATATAGAAATAGTGTTATCTTGATAAAAGATGATAAGAGATACAAAAAAAATTTTTATATAAAAGACTACCTTATACATAATGATAATCTCTTTTTGATAAATGAAGGAAATATATTTGGAGTAGAGATTAAGGATGATCAAATTAATATTAATAAAATATATGATGCCTCTGATATTTGTATTTATAAAGAAAAGACATTTTTGCTTAAAAGAAATAGAATAAGTATCATAAATAAAGATGGTTATAAAGAGAATATTTTACTTACTAAAAAATATGACTCTTTTAAAGTAATAGAGGATATCTTTATTTTTAGAGCTGATAATAATTTATATTTAAAGAGATTGGAAAATCATAGATTTAAAGAGATATTTAAGATTGAATATGTAAAATTTTTTGAATCTTTTGATTATAGTATAATCTATATTGATTTTGAGAATAATATTAGAAAATATGATATAACTACGAATAAAGATGAATTAGTAGATACTGTTCCATTTTTAATTTTAAATTTTAAGATTTGTGATAATATTTTATTACTATATGGTGAGAATGTGCTTGAACTTTTTTATCTTGATTCAAAAAAGATTGAGATAGGAAAAGTGGAGTTACTGGATGCAAGTCTATCAATTAAGGACAATTCTATTTTTATTTTAACTCATAATAAGATATCAATTCTTGATCTTACTGATAAGAAAATAAAAAAAGAGATAACTCTTATTGAACAAATGTGATTTATTTATAATAAGTGTTATTTTATATATGAGTACGACATATGTCGTATTAACTATCTTGTTTTTGTAATGTTAAAATCTGATTTAATAAAAAATTTATCTAATTCTTTTTTTAAAGCCAGATAAAAAATATTTTGTAATATCTATACACTTTTGTTTATAAAATTACACTTTTGTTTAATAAAATCTTATTGAATTTTTTAAAATAGATGATATAATTATACTATAACTGATTATAAAAAGATGGCGTTGCCATTGATAATTAATTTAATTTTTCTCAAGGAGAAAAAAATGAAAAAAGAAAAATTTGTTGTTTTACTATCTCTTTTTTTTGTTTTTAGTATTTTTATTTTTTTATTAATAACTGGTTGCCCTACTGAGACACCGCCAACCAGTACCACAACTACCTTGTCACCTTTACCAGAGGAGTATCGGGGGACATATCTTGTAAAATCACCATTAGGTTTAATACCCAATCCAGATAAGATTACGCTCACTGCCACAACAATGAGATAGGAAAAATACGATCGAACAACTGATTCTTATTATGTTGATAGTGAAGGGAATATCTCTTTTAAAAATAACATTCTAACAGTCAATTTAACAAAACTCTCATTACAACCAGGTGTTGCTGCACAAAAGCTTCCTATTTTAGTTGACCAATCAGCAAATTCCAAGGTATACTTAAATTCCTATATTGAAAAATTAGCATTTGTTGAGACTACAATTGATTCTAAAAAATGTTTTTACATAGAAAATATATACAAGGGTGGTAATACCACTGATCTTAGCGGAGACTGGAAATATGATGAATATAAAAAAGAAATAACAGTTAAGAATGAAATTAAATTTGGGGCTCAGAATCTTATAATTTATACTTATACATATACCAGAATGCCGGTAATAACATTTTCATCTAACAAGATGTTTTTTCATGGATATAAATATGGACCAGAGCAAAATGATCCGACTTCTAAATATAAATGGTATGAATTTGATGTCACAGCAGATTGTGATATAGATATGAATAATAAAACTATATCTTTAAGTAATATCGAAGTTTCTGATAATCTTCCTTCTCATATAACACTTGAGAAAGGAATAGATTATCCAGCCGTAGACACATACTCTTTTGAAATAGTAAATAATAGCTATCTTGTATTTCCATGGCAGGATAACAATCTTTACTATTTAGAAAAACAATAACATTAATAAAAAAGCAGCCAGAGAGTACTCTGGTTGCTTTTTTAAATAATATCTTAATATTTCTTAAACATATTGAAAAATTCAGAATCAGTGGAGATAATTAAAGAAGAATT
>DAONLM010000149.1:0-7618 GCA_035406685.1 Spirochaetota bacterium | reverse complement strand
AAAATTACTATTTACGATTTAAAAACTTTTTGCTATATATAAAATTATCGTTATATTATAAAGATATCCCCTTCTCAATTATATATAAAATAACACTAATTTTATAAAAACAATAGGACAATTGTCGTATTTTAAAAATCTTATTTTTATTCTTTAAAAATGCAATCAGATTTCAAAATATCCTTTTAAATAACAAAGCATATTTTTTTATAATGTATATACTTTTTTATACAACTTGCCATTTTCATCATAAAGTTCTAAATTTATCTTTTTTATATAATTTTTAAAACAATAGCCCTCTTTATAATCAAAAAAGGCCTGAAAATCATCATTCTTTTTTTCCACATAAATATTGATTGTTGCAAAATCTCCATTTTCAAAATCATAACTCTCACCATCATCATCATAATACGTAAAACTTGCTTTATCAGAAACAAATCCGATAAATGTAAGTTCTCTTATAATTTTTTCACCAACATAATTTTGAGGCTCTGTTAAAACAATTAATGAGTTTTCTTTAATAAATACAAGGCTCTCTGATAGATCAGCATTAATAAAATAATCCCCTTTTTCGTATAATTTCATCTCTCTATTTTCATACTTTCTTAATCTCCATAATAGCCATTTTGTCTCTGGAAGATGAACAAATCTTCCATTGGCATTCTGAATATAAATGGGGGCAACCATTAAAGAAGATCCAAACATAAATTGATCCTCTATATTCTTACATATTGGATCCTCAAATTCAAAACATAATGGCAATATTAAAGGCTTTAATTCAATAACAGATCTCATATATTCTGAATATATATATGGAATTAAGGCATACCTTAATCTTATAATATCACGTAGAATTTCCTTTGTATCCTTATCAAATGCCCATGGCTCCTGATCCCTTGTTCCTATTGCAGAATGATTTCTAAATAATGGTGAAAAAATTCCAAGTTGCATCCATCTTATTATTAAATCATAAGAGGCATTTCCCCCAAATCCTCCTATATCTGCACCAGTATAGAAAAAACCACAAATATTTAAAGATTGAAGCATTCTTATATTAACAAGAATATGCTCCCACCAGCTCTGATTATCACCCATCCATATTGCAGCAAATCTATGAAGACCAGCATAACTACTTCTTGATAGTAAAAAATATCTTTTTTGTGGAAGCAAACTCTTTAATCCCATTGCTGTTGCCTCTGCCATCTTATAACCATAAAGATTATGAACATCATTATGATTTACTCTTTCACCATTATCAAGTATATGATAAAAACTCTTATAATCCTCAACATTATTTGATAAAGCATTAAATTTTTCTTTTATAGAAAATATTTCAAATCCTATATCCTCTTTATCCTTTATCTTCTCAAACTCCTCTTTAATAGAAGAAAGCCCCTTTTTTGTAAAAAATATTGCTGGTTCATTCATATCATTCCAGAAGGCATTAATCCCATATTGAGTAAGATTTCTATACATTTCCCCCCACCACTTTTGAGTCTTTGAATTTAAAAAATCCGGAAAACAGGTTAATCCAGGCCAGACTGCTCCTATAAAATCTTTATTATTTTCATCTTTACAAAAATAATTATTCTTAACTCCTTCCTCATAGACAAAATAATCTTTTTCTATCTTTACACCTGGATCAATTATAGGCACTAATTTTATGCCATTTTTTAGCATATCATAGACAAATCTCTTAAAATCTGGGAATTTCTTATCATCAACTGTAAATATCTTATAATCTCTCATATAATCTATGTCTAAATATATTGCATCACAGGGGATATCCCCCTTCCTGAACTGCTCCACAATTCTCTGAACACTCTTTTTATCCGGATAGCTCCACCTTGACTGCTGATAACCAAATGCCCATTTTGGCGGAATATATGGCTTACCAGTTATTGATAGATACTCCTTAATAATCCTCATTTTATCACCATAATCCATAATATAAAGAGAAAAATTCCTATTTTTAATCTCTATCTGTAAAAAATCATTATCACTCCAGCCAATATCAAAAATCATCTCTGAAGGAGAATCAATAAATACCCCATAGCAATTTTTACTATCTTCTATTATAATAAATGGATGATTACCATAAAGGGACTCTTTTTCTGGTGTATGTAGCGGATCGTCATTTGAATATAGTCTATATCTTCTCCCCTTTTTATTAAGAGACCCAAGAGACTGGCCCAATCCATATATACTTGCACTCTTACTGAGTTTACTTTTTAATATAACTTTATTTTCAAGAATTTTATGTTCAAAATATTTAACTTTTAAATCATTTTTAAATAAGTTATCCTTTAGATTTAAAATAGTAGCACCAGTATTAAAAGGGTTGCCAAATTTATATACAAAGGTATTTTCATTTATAACTAATGATCTAATCATATCGCTCTCTTTTAATTATATATCTATCTTTAAAAGTTATTCCTAAATATATAGAAAATACAGGCGAAAAAATACTACCAAAATCCATTGATGGAATATTCTCAGAATTTGAAGGGATAATAAAATTAAGAGACATAAAAGAGATCCTTGTCGTTAATTTAAAACCTATATTCTTAACTGGATAGAAATAATAAGATATCCCAATATCTATTGGTATAACTAATGAGTTATTAATAACTGCTATTTGGCTATTATAATTAGTAGAACTATTAAAATACCAGTAATAAATCAAAACATTATTAATACCTTCCTTGGGGAAATCAGATGAATTTATTTTTTCTACTTTTATTATGTCCTTCCAGAAATAGGGATAAATTGTTGAATCAATTTCAAGTATATGATTATCATTAAAATGAATCGCATATTTTATATTAAAACATACTGGATAAAAAACCTTTATATTATTTAATGAAAAGATATTATTATTTTCTTTATAAAAATCTTCCTCAAAAATATCACAAAAATAAAAAAATAAAGAATAACCGATTCCCCAAAAATGTCTCTTTTTAAAACCATAGACTAAATTGATGTCTGTTTTAAAATTGGCTATTAGTTTTGTAGGAGCTACTATTGGCACAAAAATACTAAATTCAAAACCTAAATAATCCCTCTTTGTCGGCAATTCAAAATAAAAATTTGTATTTATAATTGTAGAAATAGAATGGAAATTCTTTTCATCCTTAAATACTCTCGGATTATCAAAAACAAATAAATCATATATTACTCCTCCATTTAAAAAAATAAAGAGTTCACTCTCTTTACTCGCCAATTTTTCTTTTCTCTTTTTCTCTGCAAACTCTTCTGGATAAGGGGTAATCTCTCTATCCATTTTCTCAGATAATATTTTACTTGCCTCTTTTATAAGATTAAATATCTCAATCCCGGTCTCACCGTCTTTATCATAGCCAATTTTTAATCTACCAGAAATTGTATCAACAACAGAAAAACTTATTCTTATTTTTTCTTCTGAGATATAATAATAACCTTTTATCAAAACATTAAATTTTTCATTAAGAGCATATCTTACTATCTCCTCATATGTCGCATTTTTTAGATCTTTATTAACATTCTCTATTAAATATGGCTCAAATTTTTCTATTTTATATAATGAAGCCTTTAGAGCATCACTTATTGCATCTGTTATATAATTGTATTCTTCATTATTGTTTATATTTTTAAAATCTAAAATTAAAATCTTAATCTTATTTTGTGAAAAGAGATTAAAAACAAAAAAAAATAACAGAAATATTATAAATTTTAACTTCATTTCTTATTCCTCTTCTCAAATCTATAGCCAAAACTAACTATTATTTGATTCTTCCAGATATTAGATTTATACCTATCATAACTACCACCTTCTGATTTAAATTCAAATTCTACATCTCCATTAATTACAGTAAAGGTAGTACTACTATTTAACCCTATAAAAAAATTATTTTTAAAATAAAATATAAATCCAAATTTCATAATCAATATAACATAAGCAATATTCTCAAATGCAAGTTGTGCAACTAAATCCTTAACTCCTGGCATATTATATATATTCACCCCAATTCCCATATTAAAAAAGGGATAAATATATTTTGTTGGATATGCTCCAATTTCAATATATCCAATAATCGTTGGTATTATTTTTATTCTATTTTCTGTCAAGTAATCATAAGTAGAAATAACACCAGCAATACTGCCACTCTTTACTAAAAGTATCTCCTGAATTAAAAAAAATCCTGTTTCTAAATAAGCAGTAATATCAAACCAGAAACTATCACTATTAGTAACTATGTATGGTAAAAAATTAACCCCAGCCCCAATATAAAATAGTTTAATCTTACCCTCAACTCCAAAACCTATATTAAAACCATTATGATATTCGTTATGCTGTCTGTCTTCTGAACTCGAATTACTGGAAAATACTCTATACTGTATATATTTGGAAGAGTAACCAATATCCCCCTTAACATTTAAAAAAAATTCTGGCATCTCTCTAACTAGTTTTAAAAGAGCAAATCTCTCTTCCTTGATACTCTTCCTCTCAATCTGTGGAAAATTTTTAATGATTAACTCTCTTATAAAATTATCAAATTCATTAATATTCTCAATTATTTTTTCTCTCTCAATTGTAACATCCTTTTTTATAACATCACCAGTATTCAAATTATAACATTCTATCTGAACTAAAAATTTATTATTCTCCTCTTTTGTTGAAAAAGAGACAATTCCTCTTACATTTGTGTTAAAATAAAATTTTTTCATATTATCAATAGTTAAAGGAGTAAGAAGATTTAAATACTGTTTATATTCTTCCTCTTTTGTATATCTTATTATAAGTTCAGAATCAAGAACTTCAAGAATTTTTTTTATCTCATTTTCAATATATCTTTTTATATCTATATTTTTATCATCAGTGGCATCCTGTAAAAAAAATATAACTCTCTGCGGTATTTTATTTTGAGAGAAAAGAGGAAATAGACTTATTAAAAAAAACAAAACAAATATTATTTTATTTTTCATGATATTAATTATTGTATTATATCTCTTTTTTTTGAAAAAGCAACTAAAAAATATAGAAATTTAAAAAAATATTTTTTTTAATAAAAAATAAAAAAAAGTATTTGAAATTCTTATATAAATTTTATAAAATAAAAAAAATATTTTAATTTTAAGGATGTGATTATGAGTTTAGAAAAATGTTTAAAAATTATTTCAGAGGAATTAGAACTCGATGAGCAAACCTCTGCAAAATTATACAAGACATTTTGGGATATGATAGAAGAACTAATTTACAAACAAGGAAGTGTTACTGTTGATGGAGTTGGTACATTCTATCTTGAACAGAATCCAGAATCCTCAAAAGAGGAATATGTATTAAAATTTAAGGCATCAGAAAGATTAAAAAAAGAAATCGGTTTAGAATAAAAATATTGTCAATTTAAATTTAATTAAAAGGGGTTTTTTATGTCAAAAAATAAAAGTATAACTGATTTATATTTAGATTTTGCAGTTAAAAATAATATTATTAAAAAGAATCAATTAAAAAAAGCCAAAGATCTTGAATTTGTTATATCAAAGGCAATTGCCGAATCCTTTAAAAAGGAGATGACTCATACTCTATCAGAATTTGGATATTTAAAGAAAGTTTTTTCAATGAAAGAGGGTAAAAGAGTTGGAGATCTTGAATTTATTCCGGATGCTAATTTGCAGAAAAAGATATCAACTCGATATAAAAATTATAAGTCAAAAGTTCAGAAAGAAAAGAAAAGAATGATTATGATTTCATTATTTATCATTATACCACTCGTTATCCTCTTAGTACTGGGGATTCTTGGATTTCTATTTAGAGAGAATATAGATAGATCTATTAAGAACTGGCAGGCAAAGATAAAATTAGAAAAATTAAAAAAAGAAAAAGAATTGGAAGAAAAGAAAAATAAAGACTTAACGTCAGATCAAAGTGATGATGAACTCATTGTTAAAAAAGTAATAAAAGAGGGGACAAATGATGTTGTAGTGACAGAAAAGATAGATTTAAAAGATAAGGATACTTATTATAGCGAAGAAAAAGATCTTGTTGTAAAGGTTAGAGGTGAAAAAGATAAGAATCTTAAAGAAGGCGAATACACAGAAGAGATTGTTGAAATAAATGGTAAAAAGTATAAAAAAATAAATTATATTATCAAAAAAAGAGACACTCTGTGGGATATTTCAAAGAGATTTTTAAACAATGCCTTTTTATGGCCATTTATTCATAATATGAATAAATACATTATAAATCCAGATATCATAGAGATAGGTGATCCCCTTGTTATTTATATAGAATTAAAAGAATAAAAATTTGAGGAAATATTTGATTAAAAAGATTATTCTTCTTGCTATTTTTATTTTTTTATTTGAATGTAAAGAAGATAAAAAATAGAATCAAATATTAATGGAGATAAATTTAGGAAAAGAGATAAAGATCGATCTTTTTTAATTGGTAAATGAGTAAATGCGAATGGTATATGTAGAGGAAATCTAACCATAGCAGAAGACATGAAATATCAATGGGAAGATCCTGATAAATTCTGGGGAAAATATAAATCCGGGGAAATTAAAGTATATGAAAAATATCTTATATTTCTTTCAAAATATAAGATTATTATCTGCAACTATACATTTAATAACCCAGATTTAGGTTTTTTAAGATTTAAAGAGATAATAAAGAAAAAGCAATAACATACATCTTTACAAGGAATAAAGATATATAAATATTTAACCCTAATTTTTTATAGGAAATTCTTAAAAAATTATAAAAATAGGATGCAATTTTATTTTTAAGCAAAAATTCTTTAATTTTTTTCTAAAAGTTGTAAAGGATTTTTTCAAAAATTTTGTGATTAATATATAGAAAATAATTTTATAATAGTTTTAAGGAGGATTTTCTTATGAATAACATTTGCAAAATTTTAGAAAACTATATTGTAGAGCATGAGTTCCACATAGTTGTTAACTCAGAAATGAAAAAAAGACTTCAAAATGTTGCAAGGAAATTTAACATTTCTATTTCTGGGCTTATTGTATATATCTTGCAACTCTATACTAATAGAGTAAAAGAAATATATTGTTTTGGTCCAGAGGATGGAAATAGATATGAAAGAATAGACGGAGATACAAGAATTCATATATATCTTTCCAAACAGGACTATCGTTTTTTGAAGAAGATCCATGCTGATCTTAATTTTTTCAGCATGGGTTGTTTACTGAGGAGAATTATCCTACTTTTTTTGGAAGAGTATGAGAGACTTGGGATTACAGGGGTAGAGATGAAGTGTAGTTTAACAACATTAAAGTTATTTTTGAGACTAACAAGGATTAAAAAATGGAATAAGAGCAGAGAATTATCCCACTTTTCCAACAACACTGCCCCATTCTACAAGGCAATCTACAACGATTGCTATCAGGTAGTTGGGTTTGAGACATACTATTAAGTAAAAATTTATTAGAAATTCCAGTAAAAATAAATAAAACTATTATAACCATTCTCTTAAACAAAATTACCATGGGCTAATTTTATCTTTTTATCTGAATAAAAATGAAATTACAACCATAAAAATATAAGTTGCAAAGAATTTATAATTATTGAATTCAATTTTATTTTCTTATTCTTTTTAAATCCGATTTTAATTTT
>DAONLM010000148.1:0-7676 GCA_035406685.1 Spirochaetota bacterium | reverse complement strand
CATGAATTTTCTTTAAAAACCTATAATCTTCCTTTGGCAAATAAAAATGTATAGAGGCATCTGCATTTAGTCTTTCGTAAAAATTTCCATCTTCATGTCCGAAACAGTATCTTTTTTTGATCCTATCAGAGAATTTTTGGAATACATAGCAGATCAATTTTGATAGAGAAATATTCTCTTTTTTTGCTATGTTTGCAATCTTTTTTTTCATAGTAGAAGTAACTACAAAATGTAGTTCATGATCTTTTTTGTAATTTAATTTTGTATTCATAAAAAATCCTCCTATATAATTGTTAAAAATTAAATTCGAGTAACAGCCGATTTTAAGTCGGATGTTTTTCTATATATTAATCACAAATTTTTTAAGAAAATCCTTTACAAGATTTAAGAAAAAAACAAAAAAAAATTTTACTTGAAAATAAAAGAAAAACTATTAACCATCAACCATAAATTAAAAAATTTTTTTGACAAAATTAAAAATTTTCAGTATAAATTTTTCTGTTTTCTAAAAATAGGGGATATAAACTTTGAAAATAATAACATTTTTTAATCAAAAAGGTGGAGTTGGAAAAAGTCTACTTACTTTTAATATAGCATATCATTTTTCTCTTAATTATAAAACTTTAATATGGGACTTAGATACTCAAAAAGCTATATCTCTTTTTACTGGAATCACTGATCAACAAAAGAATAAATTTGATGAGATTTTTAAAGATAAAGATAAAATAAAGAATCATATTTATTCAACAGAATTTAATAATCTTTTTATAATACCATCTAATGATTATTTAAGAAATATTATTTTACAACTGGATAGTGAAAAAAAATCAAAAAAGGTATTAAAAAAAATATGTGAAGAGATTGAATCTGATTTTGATTATATGTTTATTGATCCAAGACCATCAAAATCTCTTCTGGTAGAAAATATAATTAAAGCAGCGGATTATATATATATTCCCATTATTCCAAATTTTATAAACTATTCTTTAATAGAAGACAATATAGATTTTATAGAATATTGTGGCTCAAAAGAAAAGATTATGTCTATCATTTTCAATAATGTAGATCATAGAAAGAAGATTCATTCTGAAATAATAGAAAAAGTAAAAATTAATTATAAAAAATATTTTATTGATCATTATATCCCATCCTCAAGTAAAATGGATGAAATACAGATAAGACAGAAGCCAGTTGAACTATTTTCAAAGACCAGTAAAATTTCAATCGCATTAAAAGAGTTGTATAGGATTATTCATTCAAAAGTATGAAAAAAATAGTAAAAATATCATATTTCTTCATAATTTTATTTTTCCCTTTTATAAATATTTTATCTCTTGATTATAATACAAAGATTGTAATATTTTGTTATCATAGATTTGATTTAAAGGGTAACAAATATTCTGTTAAAACGAAAACATTTAAAAGACATATAGAAAAAGCTTTAAATAAAGGTTTTAATATTATCACTGAAAAGGAATTGTTTGATTTTTATTACAATGATTACAAATTGCCACCTTTAAATTTATTGATTACAATTGATGATGGCTTTAAAGAGAGTTATAATGTAACTCTTGAAGTTCTAAAAGAGTATAAGATAAAATCATTAATACTTATAAATCCAGAAATGATTGATAATAAAGAATTTTTATCCTGGAAAAATCTTATAAAACTTTATAAGAGGGGGATATCCTTTGGTAATCATTCTGCTAATCACTTTAATTACCATTCGTATTTAAATAAAAAAGAAAATACAATATATAATTTACTTAAAAAAGAGATAATTGATTCAGATAAGATTACAGAAAAAAAGATAGGTTCTATCTCTATAAGTTATGCTCATCCTTATGGAATTTTTGATCAACTAATTATGAATATTGTAAAAGATAAATATAAATTGGTATATACAACAAATAAAGGTCCAAATGTTTTTGAAACAGATCCTTTATATTTGAGAAGATATGTAATTGATGGAGAACCAGATATAGAAAAATATCTTGATTATGAACTACTTCCTATTATTAAAACAGAGCCAGAAAATGGGGGTTATTTAAATAAAAATAAGGAAATTTCATTCTATTTTGAAAATGAAAAAGAATTGAATAGATTTAAAAATTTTTATTTTATGATAGGGAAAAAGAAACTGACCCCAATTATAAATGAAAATAGAGTATATTTTAAAGCAACAAAAGTAAAAGCAAGGACTTTTGATATTTCTCTTTTAGCAGAAGATAATTATGGGAAAGAATATATTGAAACAATTACTGTTAATAATAATTAGTATAGTATAATAAAGCCAGTAATATAAAATTTCTCCATTATTTTTTCAAGGCAGATTATTAATTTTTTTTCTTTATAAATTAAAGTAATTGTCTGAAAATTTTTAAGTTCTATTATATTATTAATTTCTTCGTTTTTTTCATTATAATAAATATCAAATCTTTTTTCAAAAATTAAAAGCATTTTCTCAAGAATACCATAAAATTCAAAATTCTTATCAGAAAGAGATCGATAAAAAGAATCAATAATATCGTTATAATCAATATAATAAAATCTATTATTCAGATAAATAGAAAATCCTTTCAAAGAATAAAAAGATTTAATAAATCTATTACCATCCTTTTGCTGAATTGAAGCAGTTAGATTTAGTAATAGTTTATCAATTTCTTTTTGATTTTTTTCAGTAATATGATCAAATCCCCTTGTTAAAAATGCTCTATCAACCCATCCTGTTTTATCTTCATATTTAATTTCGATATAATATCTTTTTTTTTCTCTTGTTGTTCTCCATGTTGTTTTAAGATTCTCAAATCCCGCAGGAATTGTCGCAATTATATTTTTATTATATACATTATCAAATATTTCAAGATTTTTATTATTCGATATAAAGACAACAGAAAAATAATCCTTTTTAGGAATAGAATTAAGATAAATTGATATAGATAGTAAAATTGCAATAATTAAGCGACATTTCATAAAATAATATTATCAAAAAAAAAATAAATAGTAAATAAAATTCTTAATAAATTTATTTATTCGGGTACGATTTTATTTTTAGGCAGATGAAAAGATAGAATTAGCCTAAGGGTAAGTTTTGAGTAATAAAGATAGAATGACCAAATTTTAGACATTTCATTAATTTTATAAGAATTTTATCTCTGTCAGGCAAAAATTTAAGTTAAATTTGAGTAAAAAGTAGTCGTTAGCCTCCATTGAGCATGGGATATCTCGTCCTCTTTCCTTCACCACACAAGCCTTTTTTATCTTTAACCCCTCTATCTCATTTTTTAGTTTTTGTATCATCTTCATAAATTTCTCTTCCCCATAAATTTCAATGCCAGCAAAATATACTTCAAACAACTCTCTAATAAGAATGGCAATACTAAATGAGTTTAACTGGTCATGCACAAGTTTCAATTCATTATACACCTCTTCTGGCAAAAACACCCTTATTTTCTCAGTAGCATTTATAAATTTGTAATCCTTTTCACGCCTTTTTTCATAAAGGTGTTTTTCCCTTAATACCGGTATCATCAATAAAATTATTTCTCGCACAATGGCTGAAAGATCTTTATTTTTCTTTTCTTTCAAATATTTAATTTTATCGAATAGAGATTTATTCAATACAAAATCAAATTCCTTCATATTTAATCCTCCTGTAAAAAAATATTTCTATATATTAATCACAAAATTTTTGAGAAAATCCTTTACAAGTTTTTAAAAAAATTTAGTTTTTTTGAAAAAAAAATTAAAGTGAGGGACAGACCTATAAATTTTTTTATGATTAAAAGAGGAACAGACAGACTTATCCTTATCATAATGTGAAACTAATTTTCATATAGATGCAGGATAACTTACAAATTAAAATTTTGTTAGTATCTTTTAATTATTTCTATTTTTATATTTTTTGGGATAATAAGGGTATATATAACTAGCGATTCTTTACATGGATAAAAAAATGTTTCTGGAGCAATAATATTATAGATGAATTTTTTTAAAAAAAGCCCTTTATTATCTATTCAGATATCCCCCTAAAAAATTAAACAAGCGGATAACTAACTATTCTATCTTCTATTTTTATAAATATCTCTTTATCATTTTTTTCTATAATATATTCTGGGAGTATAGGGATTTTGCCTGCTCCCGGTACATCAACTATAAAATGTGGAATGCAAAGCCCACCAGTACTGTTTATTAATTTTTTTAAAATATTTAACCCATCTTCAATCTTTGTCCTAAAATGTTTTGTGCCGCTTATAAGATCGCATTGAAATAAATAGTATGGTTTAATTCTTAAATATTCCAATCTGTTTAAAAGTAATTTCATTGTTTCAACATTATCATTTATCCCTTTTAAAAGAACACTCTGATTTGCAAATGCCACCCCTGCATCAAGCAATTTTTCAACAGCCTCTTCTGTTAAAGGAGTTATTTCAGAGGGATGATTAAAATGTGTTATTATCCATATTGGTTTATATCTTTTCAAAAGATTTGTCATCTCTTTATCTACTATCTGTGGCAAAAATGAGAGTGTTCTTGTTGCAATTCTGATTACTTCAAGATGCTTGATTTTACTGAACTTCTCAAGAGCATATCCCAGTATTCTTTTTGATATTATAAAAGGATCTCCACCAGAAAGTATTATCTCTCTTATATTCTTCTCTTTTTCTAAATATCTGTGTATTTCGTCAATTTCTTTAAAAGAAATCGTAAAAGGATCTTGCCAATTCCATTTTCTTGTGCAATATCTACAGAATGAGGCGCATCTATTGGTCATTATTATAACGACTCTATCTGGATACTTTTTGATTACATTTTTAACTGGCATACTACTCTTTTCAAGAAATGGATCCTCTTTTAAATTACTATCTATTTCTAATTCTGAAATATTAGGGAAAACCTGTCTTCTTAATGGATCAGAAGGATTATCAAAATCTATTAGAGATAGAAAGTAGGGCGTTATCAAAAAATTATACTTTTTTTCTACTTCTATTGAGTCTATATCTTTTAGAATATTCTTTAACTGTAATACTGATGTATAAGAATTTTTTAATTGCCATTTATAGTCATTCCACTTTTTATGATCTTGGGAGATTTGTTTTATATTTGAATAATAATATTCTGGAAATTCTAATTTTTTCATTTTGTAAATATTATTTTAATTGCAACTAAAATAAGAACAATAGCAAATACCTTTTTTAATATATCAACTGGTAGCATAATACTCAATTTTGCTCCGATTAATGAACTTAAAAAAAATGCTATGCATACAATAGCGGCAACTTTTAAATTTACATATCCAGCTTTATAATATGCAATTGCTCCAAGTAAACCAATTGGGGGTACCATTAAGGCAAGAGTTGTTCCCTGTGCCATTTTTTGTGAGAATCCCAATAAAAATACAAAAGCAGGGATTAAAATTATGCCTCCGCCTAATCCAAACATTCCAGAAAATATGCCAGCCATAATTCCAATTAAAATGCATATTAATATCTCTTGCATTTAAAACCTCTCTATTTTTAAAAAATAAGATATAATTTATAGAATCTAACACCGATAAGTATAATAAAATAAATAGATATTTTTGGCAAGTTTTTATCTTAATATTTTAAAAAGTTAAGTAACAGGGGATATCTTACAAAGTGAGTGGCTTATATTGAAAAAAATATAAAAAAAATTTTATATATAATAAAAAAATTTGACTTAATATAAATTCTATGATAAAGTAAGTAAAAAAATAGGGTGGGAATTGGGTTATGAATAAAATTAATAATTTTAAAAAGATAGAAAAATCTTTATTTGTCTGGTTTGTAAACTTATTTTCTATTATAAAGAGATTCTTTTTATCTATTATAAATTTTTTTCTTAATGCAGGAAATCAAAAAGTCACTGTAATGTTAATCCCACATTCTGAAAAAAAGGTATTTAATTTTAGAGTAAATGTATTTATTCTTTTTCTATTTTTCTTTTTTCTTTTTTCTACTTTAGGAATAATTTCATTTCTTACCATTGCAAATTTTAAAAAGTCAATTGATTATAACAATTTAAGTCTAAAAACCATGTTAAATGAAAATAGAGCAAGAGAATATGAAGAATTAATAAATGACATTCTTGATAATCATAGAATTCTAAAAGGGAAATTGAATCTTTTACTTACAAAAATTGATTCGAGTATTATTAAAGACAGTGATCAGGGTAAAGGTGGCATTTCTAATATTGTGGATACTACATCTTTAACAGAATTTGAGCAGGAAAAGATAGAGGTTAAAAAATTATTAGATGATTATCAATATTCAATACAGGCTTTTAATGAAATAAATAAGATGGTAGATAATTATAACAGAATTTTAAAAGATATGCCTTATGGCTCTCCAGTATTAGGATTTTATTCCGTGACATCTACTTTTGGTTTTAGAATACATCCAATCTATAAGGTTCTCGACATGCATACTGGAATAGACCTTGCATATCAGCCAGGAACTCCTATTGTTGCAACAGCTCCCGGAATTGTTGATAAGGTAGATTATGATGGTGGTGGATATGGTTGGTATTTAAAAATACAGCATACAAAAGGCTTTTCTACTTTGTATGCTCATTTAAGGAGTCAGCCAATAGTAAGACCCGGCGATAAAGTAAGAAAGGGGCAAATAATTGGTTATATGGGTAGTACGGGTATGTCGACAGGAACACATGTTCATTATGAAGTAAGACTTGGTAATAACTTATTAGATCCATGGCAATTTATTAATAATTAACTTTCATAGTCTAAAAAGGTGTAATTCTAATGCAGAAAAAAATTCCTTATTCTGATTTCTCTATAAATTCCATAATAGGAACTGGTGACTCTATTAAGGGTGAATTTAACCTTAAAGGAACATTAAGAATAGATGGTTACTTTTATGGGAAGATAAATTCTCAAAGCAAAGTATACATTGGCAAAACAGGCAAGGTAGAGGCTACCATTATTGCTAAGAATATAATAGTTGGTGGTGTAGTAAAAGGGGATATCTTTGCAGAAGAGAATATAGTTGTTTTAAAAACAGCGGAAATAATAGGAAATATATATTCTTGTTCTATAAATATGGATGATGGGGTAATATTTGCGGGTGAATGCCGGGTTCTTAATAAAGATGATATGAAAGAATTAGCAGAGACAAAAAGAAAAGAAAAAAATAATATATAATAATCACAATCTTTTTTTTATTTTTGCAAAAATGATTTGATTTTTTTTATAAAAAAATAAATTTAAAGAGAGTGTTTATATTTTTGTCATCACTTTATTCTAATTTGCTAAAATTTTTAATAAATTTTATAATACATTGATACTTTTCTTGCGGTTCTTATTGCGAATGCATTTTATATTCTTTAATTTGATTTTTTTTGACACCTCTAAAAACATCTTTGCGATCTTTAAATCCTTCTTCCCTGCTATTGATAGAGTTTTGATCTTATTAAGGTGATTAGTAATTATATTTGAGTCATTATCGTAGAAATTGGATATCCGTATGTTAAAATAAGTTCTTTCAGGGCTATTATATGATTTTCAAGACTATCTAATTTAACAAACTTTGCATATAGGACATATCTTGCTTTATCGTCTATAAATAAAATTATCATCTCCTTATAACACAACTTCCACCTATAATTTTAATATTTTTTCTTATAACCACTTTATTCTT
>DAONLM010000147.1:0-7726 GCA_035406685.1 Spirochaetota bacterium | reverse complement strand
CATAAAAAATATTTCTATATATTAATCACAAAATTTTTGAGAAAATCCTTTACAATTTTTAGAAAAAAAATTAAAAAAGTTGCCTAAAAATAAAATTGCATCCAAATTAATTTGATATACTATAAATCATTTGACAAAATGGGGTTTTTGAGTTATATTTTTAAAAAAACAGAAGGAAGGAAGGATATTATGAAGGATATCCTCGGAACCTCTAATAGATATTTAGAGGTAAATCTAAGTAAGAAGATCTATAATGAATTTAAGATTACTGAAGATTATCTTAAATTGTATATGAGTGCTAAGGGATTGGGATTAAAACTTTTATCTGAAAAAATGGATTTACAAAAAGATCCTTTTTCCGAGGATAATTACCTTATATTTATGACCGGGGTAATGATGGGCACAGGAGCTCCTTGTAGTGGTAGATGGTGTTGTCTTACTAAATCCCCTCTTACTGGAATAATTGGGACATCTTCTTGTGGCGGCCCTTTTGGAATGGCTCTTAAAACCGCTGGATATGATGGACTCTTAATAACTGGCAAAGCAGAAAAACCAACATATATTGTTGTGACTGATAATAAAGTAGAATTTTTTGATGCAGAGCATTTATGGGGTAAAACAACATCAGAGACACAAAAAGATCTTAATTTATCTTCAAACGATGGGGCATGCGTGATTGGTCCTGCTGGTGAGAATATGGTATTATATGCAAATATAGCATCAGGCCATAGATTTTTAGGAAGGGATGGATTTGGCGCTGTAATGGGCAGTAAAAATCTTAAAGCAATTGTTGCAAAAGGTGGAATATATTCTATAAAACCTAAAAATGAAAGACTTTTTAATAAAGTAAAAAATAAGGCAATAAAATTTATAAACAGAAATGAATTTACCTCAAAAGCATATAGAAAATTCGGAACTACTTATAATCTTTCTATATGTAATAAATTTGGTATATTACCTGTTAATAATTTTTCTTTTAGATTTAATGAAAATGCCAAATATGTTACCGGTGAAGCAATGGCTGAAAGATATAATTCAAAACCCTCTACCTGTAAACCATGTCTTATCCTGTGCGGACATAAAGGGGGATATCCTGATGGTAAGACAAGACAGATTCCAGAATATGAAACTACTGGACTTATGGGACCAAATCTTGGCATTTATGATCCAGATATAATAGGTGAATGGAATGAGCTTGCCAATGAGATGGGGCTTGATACAATCTCATTAGGAGCAACTCTTGCTTATACAATGGAAGCAACAGAAAAAGGATTAATGAAGACTGATTTAAAATTTGGTAAAAGCGATAACATTGCTGATACAATAAGAAATATAGCATATAAGAAAGATATTGGTAAAGAACTTGCTCTTAGCACCAAGAGGCTATCAGAAAAATATGGTGGTAAAGAATTTGCCATTCATGTAAAGGGTCTGGAACTTGCTGCGTATGATCCACGCGGGGCATGGGGACAGGGATTAAACTATGCTGTTGCCAATAGAGGTGGCTGTCATCTATCCTCTTTTGTCGTTGGTATTGAGGTCATATTTAATTATATTAATCCATATTCCACTTATGGTAAACATGTGTGGGTAAAATTTTTTGAGGATTTATGGGCTGGTGTTAATTCTTTGCACACCTGTCAATTTACAGGATTTGCATATATGCTGGAGCCATTTGTTGCAAAATGGACGCCAAAATTTATTCTATCTTTTGCAATGAATTTTATGCCTAACATAGCAATAGCCTTAATGGATTGGTTTATATTTTCTGATTTTTTCTTTAGTATAACTGGAATTAGAATGAATAAATGGGACTTTTTAAAAACTGGTGAAAGAATTCATATTTTAGAAAGATACTTAAATAATAAAATAGGGATTACTAAAAAAGATGATACATTGCCAGAGAGATTTTTAAAAGAAGATAATAGTAATTATAAAAGAAAAGCAGTTGTCCCTCTTGAAAAAATGTTAAAAAAGTATTATAAAATAAGAGGATATAATAACGACGGTATTGTAGATGAAAATATATTAAAAAAGTTAAAAATCTTATAGGTTTTTTTGACAAAACTTATAGGTTTTTTTGACAAAATAAAAAAATCTGTATATTTTTAACTGAAATTTAATAAAAAGATTTTAAAATATAACTATATGTTAAAAAGTGATATAGATTAATTTTAAAAAGGGAAGAAAATGAAAATAGAATCCATTCATAATGGGGGTGTAACTCTTGAATGTATTGATAATAGAGTATTTATAAAAGGAAGTATTGAGACTAAAATTCCTGGCGAATTTATGACCCAATTTTTTGAGGAATTGCATAATCAGGTAATAAAAGAGAAAATAAAAGAGTTATATGTTGATATTACAAATTTAAAATTTCTAAACTCTAATGGGATAAAAGAGTTAGCAAAATGGATAATGAAAATTTTAACAGTTCAGGAAGAAGATAGATATAAAGTTATATTTATATGTGACAGAAAGATGGCTTGGCAGGAGACAAGTATTACCACTCTTACTTTTTTGAATCCAAATTTAATATTAAAACAATTTATAAATTAATTGTAATATATATACAAAAGAGATTTATGTATGGAAGAATTTATAAGAAATTTTGGAAGAATATTTGGCATAATTGGATTTTTTTTACTTGGTTTTTCAATTTTTATTGGCGGAACATTAAGATTATTGGATAAAAAATTTGGACTCGATAGGGTCTTAAGATTTCATAGGATATTTTCTGTGATCTCTTTTTTTTTATTAATTTTTCATCCTTTTTTACTATTTTTATATAATTTAATTAAATATAATCTCTCAATAATAGAAATATATTTAGGATATCTTTCTCTTTATTATTTTATCTTTGGGGTTACAGCCTTTATATTTATTGGAATATCTGTATTTATTTCTTATTTTTTTTTAAAGAAAATTGAGCATATATTCTGGATTACCTTGCATAGATTGAATGTTGTATTTTATATACTTGCTTTAATTCATTTATTAAATTTTGGTTATCTTACTGGTTTTCATGCTAAGATACCAATCTTAAATATTTTTATAATAATCTCAATAATTATGGCTCTTACTGGCACCATTGTAAGAATAATTTTCTTAATAATAAAGC
Source organism: Spirochaetota bacterium (assembly GCA_035406685.1). Taxonomy (GTDB): domain Bacteria; phylum Spirochaetota; class GWE2-31-10; order GWE2-31-10; family MWDO01; genus DAONLM01. Next base: position 4,605 of record DAONLM010000147.1, on the reverse strand, counting down.
CAAAATTTATTTCTAAAATAATAGATGTAATAAAAGAAACTGATGATATACATACTATTTTAGTTGAAAAACCGATAAATTTTACACACAAGTCCGGTCAGTTTGCATTTATAAGTTTTAAAAAGACAAAAATGAGAAAGCCTCATCCTTTTACAATTTCTAGCTCTGCTACTGATAGTAATCTCTCTTTTAGTATAAAATCTCTTGGGGAGTTTACTTCAAGAATAAAGGATCTTAATAAGAATGAAATAATAAAGATAGATGGACCTTATGGTATATTTAATTTTAAAGGGAGAGACTCTATTTTTATTGCTGGTGGAATAGGAATAACACCATTTAAAAGTATAATTGGTGACAAAAATTTTAATAAAGAAAATAAAAAAGTAATTTTACTTTATGGTGCAAAAACAAAGAAGGATTTAGCATTTTACGATTTTTTTGAGAATTATAAGGATAAATTAAAAATAGTATATATATTAAGTAATGAAAAAATAGATGAAAATAATTTTGAATATGGATTTTTGAGTGAGGATATATTAAAAAAATACTCTAATTTTACAGAGGATTTTTATCTTTGCGGTCCACCAATAATGGTAAAAAAGACCATTGAAATACTAAAGAGAAATGGTGTTAAGAATATATTTTATGAAAAATTTATATATTGAGAGGGAATATGGATAAAAATAGAGTGGCAGCCATTGATATAGGCTCAAGAGCAATAAGAATGACAATTGCAGAAGTTGTAAATGATAAAATAGAGATTTTAGAAGAAGTGAGTTTGTCAGTGAGATTAGGGAAAGATTCATTTGATAAAGGTAGAATATTAAGACCTACCATTGATGAGTCTATTCAGATACTAAGAAAATATAAAAATTTATGTGAAGAATATAAAGTTGACAGAATAAGAGCAGTTGCAACAACCGCTGTTAGAGAGGCAACAAATTTTGATATATTTCTTGATAATATTTTAACAAATACAGGTATCAGTGTAGAAATATTATCAATAACAAAAGAAACCGAATTGATATATAAAGCAATATCAGAGAAAATTAAAAACAATAAATCTTTTAAAAAAGAAAATTATCATAGTATTGTTGAAATAGGATCAGGAAGTGTAGAAATTTCCATTTTCAAAGATGAATTTATAATATTTTCAAGGACACTCCCTTTAGGTGCTTTGAAAATGAAACAGATTTTTAGTAAAGCCACAAATATAGAAGAAAATTTTTTCAATTATCTAAAAGTAATGGTTGAGCATGAGTTAAGAAATCTAAAAAGAGAAATACCAGTATCAAGTGTGGAATTTTTTCATGGCATAAGTTCAGAACTGGAGCATATATTTTTATTGATTAATAAAAAAGAAAATAGCCCTGATATAAAATATATAGAGGTAGAAGATTTAAGAAATATTTGCAATAAGATGCAGGGTTATACCGAGGAAGAATTAATTCATAAATTAGATGTGCCTTATGATATGTCTGAAACATTTTATCCGATTAGCCTGATGTTTTTAAAAATAGCAGATTTTTTTAAATGCTCTAAAATTTATATTCCGGACATATCGTTAAGAGATGGGCTACTTTATGATATGATTTCTAAAAAAGATAATAATTTTTTTAATTATCTTGAAAAGCAGCTTGAGATAAGCTCTATAAATATTGGTAGATCATTTAACTTTGATGAAAATCACTCTTTGAAGGTAAAAGAACTCGCTTTAAAATTGTTTGATAAGACAAAGTTTCTTCATCAGTTAGGAGAGATTGAAAGGTGCTATCTTTTAGTCGCTTCTATTTTACATGATATAGGTTCTGCGATTTCTAATTCATCTCATCATAAACATTCTCTTTATATTATAAAGACAAAGAATTTTTTTTATCTTAATGAAAATGAGGTTAAGATAATTGCAAATGTAGCAAGATACCATAGAAGATCCATTCCTAAAAATACTCATCAAGACTATATGGAATTATCGAATAGAGATAGAATGATTGTTATGAAGCTTGCTTCTATTTTAAGAATTGCGGATAGTCTTGATAATACCCATCTTCAACTTGTTTCTGATATTGATCTTATAAAAGAGAACGATCAGTTATATCTTATAACCTATGTGAATGACCAGATTTTTGCAGAATTATATTCATTTAAATATAAAAGAGATCTTTTTGAAATGTTTTTTGGTGTTAATATTAAATTAAGAATTAAAAAAATTAAGAATGGGGATTCATAATGAGTAATTATTTTAATAAAGAGTTAAGCTGGGTTGAATTCAATTATAGGGTTCTTGAAGAGGCTTTAAATCCAGAGACGCCGTTATTAGAAAAAGTAAAATTCTTATCTATATTTTCAAATAATTTAGATGAATTTTTTATGGTTAGAGTATCTGGTTTATTCTCGCAGATAAGATCCGGATATGAATTAAAAGATTATTCTGGCTTAACAGCAAGAGAGATTATCTCAAAAATTTCAAAAAGAGTAAAAGAATTAATAGAGATTCAATATGATTGTTTTAATAATAAAATAATTCCAGAATTAGAAAAGATAGGATTTTATTTTTATACAGCAAACAATTTACCATCAAAATTTATTGAGCATTTAAGAAGATTTTTTTTAAAAAAGATATTTTATATTTTAACCCCAATGGCAGTTGACCAATCTCATCCTTTCCCTTTTTTAAAGAGTAAGACATTGAACATAATTGTAAAACTAAGAGATCCCAAAAAACCAGAAGAAAATCTTTTTGCAATAATTCCTTATCCTTCTGAAGAAAGGTTTATACCTCTGTTTGAAGATCAAGAACAAACGACTCAGTACATATATATAGGAGAATTGATAAAACTTTTTATAGGATACTTCTTTAAAGGATATAATATTCTTGAAACAGCAACAGTAAGAATAACAAGAGATGCTGAACTTTCGATTGATGAAGAGGGGGCTGAGGATTTGCTTGCAGAAATAGAGGACAAGCTAAAGGCAAGAGAAAAAGGTTTACCAATAAGAATTGAGATAGAAAAAAATGCAAGTTCTGAGTTAAAAAATTTTGTTCTTGAAAATACTAAGATATTACCAGAAATGTTTTTTGAAATTAATGGTATAATAGATTTATCAAGTTTTTTTAAAATAGCATTTATAAAAGGCTATGAAGAGTATAAAGATCCTTATTTACCACCGATCTTGCCATGTGAATTTTGTAATTCTGAAAAGTCTATTTTTGAAATAATATCACAAAAAGATAGAATGCTTTCTCTCCCTTATGAATCATTTGACCCGGTTGTAAATTTTATTGAACAGGCATCAAAAGATCCAAAGGTTCTTGCTATAAAAATGACTCTTTATAGAACTTCCGGGGATTCGCCTATAATTAAGGCTTTAAAAAATGCAGCAGAAAATAATAAGCAGGTTACAGTTCTTGTCGAATTAAAGGCAAGATTTGATGAGGCCCAGAATATCACCTGGGCAAAAGAACTTGAAAAGGCTGGATGTCATGTAATATATGGGCTTGTGGGTTTAAAGACACATTGTAAAATTACACTTGTTGTGAGAGATGAAGAGGATGGTTTGAAAAGATATGTTCACCTTTCTACTGGGAATTATAATGAGAATACAGCAAAAATTTATACAGATATTGGAATTTTTACTTCAAGGGTTTCGATCGGAAGAGACGTTGCTTCCATATTTAATCTTTTAACTGGATATTCTGAACCACCAAGATGGAAAAAATTGGTCTGTGCTCCTCTTGATCTAAGAGATTTTTTGTTAGAAAAGATCAAAATAGAGAAAGAAAATGCTTTAAATGGTGGGAAAGGTAAAATAATAGCAAAGATGAATGCCTTAGTAGATATTAAAATAATCGATGCCTTATATGAGGCTTCAAATGCTGGGGTGGATATATTTCTTATAGTGCGTGGTATGTGTTGTTTAAAACCAGGTATTAAAGGATTGAGTGAAAATATTAAAGTAATAAGTATTATTGATAGATTTTTAGAACATTCAAGAATTTTTTATTTTTATAATGCTGGCGATGAGGATATATATTTATCAAGTGCTGACTGGATGCAGAGAAATTTTGATAGAAGGGTTGAAGTTTTGTTTCCAATTGAAGATGAAGATATTAAAAAAGAGATAATGACAATGTTAAAAATAATTCAGAATGATAATTTAAAAGCAAGAGAATTACTCCCAGATGGTAGATACATTTTCAAAAAACCAGAGAAACATGAGAAACCGATAAGGAGTCAAATTGCTCTTTATGAATATTTTAAAGAAAAGAATATTAATAAAGAAAAAGAGATAAGATCAAAATTTATACCTAAAATGAAGCCAGAGGAAAAGATCTAATTTAATTTTTTCATGTTATTATTAAAGTGCGACAATTGTCGTATTATTATTTCTTAGTTATTCAGATTAAGAGGTAGTCCCTTAATATTTATTTTTGATTTTATACAATTCATTCCTCTTTAAGTTTTAAGTCTATTTTTTCTTATGAATATATACCAAAAAGTTTTTAAATCGTAAATAATAATTTTTATTATATCAAAAATTCCAATAATAAAGGCAATCTATCAATAAATTCAAAATTTTTATTCTTAAAATAAAAAATACCACAGA
>DAONLM010000146.1:0-7757 GCA_035406685.1 Spirochaetota bacterium | reverse complement strand
TTTTTATATGAGAAATTTCTGATCCCTCTCCTTCATTGAAATATTTACAAATTTAAAAAAAATTATTTATCTCTATAACTTGGACAGATATTATTCAGTTTACATTTATTACACAATGGTTTAACTGGTTTACATACAGTTTGACCATAACTTACAAGATAATCATTTATCTTTTTCCATAGATAAACAGGTAATAACTTTTTTAAAGCAAATTCAGTTTCTTCAGGCTTTTTTGTTTTCACCCAACCAAATCTATTTGCGATTCTATGAACATGTGTATCGACACATATACTATCTTTGTTATAACCGAGTATAATAACCAAATTCGCTGTTTTTCTTCCAACTCCTGGAAGTTTTAACAACTCTTCAAAATTTTCTGGTACTTTACCATCATATTTTTCGACTATAATTTTTGCTATCTCTTTTATTCTTTTTGCCTTTGTTTTATAAAAACCTACTGGATATATAAGTCTTTCTATTTCATTGATTGAAATATCAAGAATATCATTAAAATTTTTTACCTTTTCAAATAATCTATTTGAGGCTTCAAGTGTTACTTTATCTTTTGTTCTTAAACTAAGAATTGTGGATAGCAGTATGTTAAAAGGATCTTTTTTGGTATTTGCTATTAATGTTACAGATGGGGAAGGATTTGTGTAATAGGATTCTTCCAATATTTTTGTAACATATTCAAAATCAAATATATCCATTATTGAAGTTTTTCAAATAGCTTTAACATTATTTCTGGAATTGATGTTAATTTCTTGGTATTTTTGTCAATTACAACCAGTTGAAGCAAGGCACTAACATAGGTTTTACCTTCTTTCTTAATAGAATAATCAAAATCAAATCTATATTTCTCTACATTTTTTACCCTTAGTTCAATATCTATTTTATCAAACATAACAAGCATATTTTTGTATTGAATATTTATGCTTCTTACAACAATTCCATAAGGAAAATTTTCAAGCTCAATTCCATTATCCAGGAAAAAATGAACTCTTGCTCTTTCAAAATAGTATAAAATTTTTGGATGGTGAATTATCCCATAACAATCTATGTCTTCAAATTCTACCATTGTTTTATAAAGATACATTTGATTATCCTTTAAAGAATATTATTTATAATCATTGTCAAAATAATGGATTTCATTTTTTCTTTTTAGAAAATAGAAACTCCCAGATCTATCGGATATTTTTGAAAGAGCCTTCCATAAAACAAATAAAAACCATAGTAAACCAAATACAAATAGGGGATAAGATAATGAATTTATTAATCCTCTTAAAATTTCACTACCAAAAAATAGAGATCTTTCTATTTCATCAAGAGATTGAGTTATATTTTTAGTGGATAATTTTATAAAATACATTACTATTTTATAAATCGAGACCACAATTATAATTATTGTGCCAGTTATATAAATCTTAAAAGCAGTTCTGATTCTTTTGATTCTACCTAAATTTAAGGCTATATTACTTCTTACATAACTCACTATAAAAGCCAGTGATAATGGTATTAGAAATCCTATTATTACAATATTAATATCAAGAAATGCAAGATTCTTATCAGAAAAAACCTGAAATTCGAGAGGAACATCTCTTAAAAATATATAAGAGGCTATTCTATAAATAAATCCTATAGATATTGCTATTATTAACATTATAATAGAAAATTTTATTAAAAAAACAATAGTTTTTCCCATCTTTTCTTGCATTTATCTTCCTCTTTTTTAAAAAAGTTATAAACTTACATTTTTTTTCTTTTTTCTTATAAAATAGAATATTAAGCCGCCTGTTATAATTGCTAAAAGTAAAATTATTACGCTTGAAATAATAATATTTTGAATAGTAAAATATTTTGAATATACCATTGCCCACTCCTTACATTATAATAATAATATAAAAAAGATAAAATGTCTATATTATTTTTAATTTTTGGCACTATTTTATTTTCAGTTAAAAATTTAAACACTTTTTTATAATTAATAAAAAATTATAGTTTATATAATGTCTGTTATGTTATATATATAAAAAATATCTATAAATTTTTGAAAAAATAAAAATTTTTATCAAAAAATAAAATCATAGGTAATCTTTAAAAAAACAATTGACTTTTTTTATATCATAATTTATAATTTTTAATAATAAATGGTCATCTAAAATAAAAGGAAAGATATGTTTAAATCAATACAAAGTAAAATATCAGCACTACTTTTTATTTGTATTATTTCTATTATGATTATAACAGGCATTATATTATATTATTTTGAGAGTAGAAGATTATACGATGAATTGAGTTTTAATTCAAAACTTGCATTTAAAAGGCTTATAAATTCATTAAAAGAGCCTTTATGGAATATTGATTATAAAGAAGTAACAAACATTGTTTTAATAGAAATGGAAAATGAAGATGTTTTAGGAATAGAAGTATTTAATGAAAAAAATGAAAAAATAGCCGCTTTCATAAAAGATAAGGATTTTAATATTATAAAATTTAATCAAGAAAAATTAAAAAAAGTATTCTTATATTATGAAAATGATATTATAAAAGACGAGATTAAAATTGGTTTTCTAAGAATATATTTTACAGATTACTTTCTTAAAAAGGCACAAAAAAATATAATCGCTAAATTAATATTTCAGACTCTTTTTTTAAGTCTAATTACTATTATCACAATATATATTGCAATTAATAGACAGATAATAGATCCTATTATCCAGTTAAATAGAACAGTAGGCAAATTTACTGATAAAGATTTTAAGGCAAGAATTGAAATAAAGAGTAATGATGAAATTGGCTCACTTGCTAATAATTTTAATAATATGGCAGATACTATTCAAAAATATAGTGAAACTATGGAAGAACTTGTGGCACAAAGAACAGAACAGTTAAGAATATCAAATCAGGAATTAAAAGAAGCTAATGAACAAATGAAAAAAGAATTACTAATGGCTCAAAAAATACAGGAGGCTCTAATACCAAAAATTTTCCCTGATATTAAAAATTTTTCTTTCTCTGGAATGTATATACCAATGGAATCATTAGGTGGAGATTATTATGATGTGATTAAAATTTCAGAGAATAAGATTGGTATGTTAATAGTGGATGTTTGTGGTCATGGAGTCCCAGCAGCCTTAATTACAGCAATGGCAAAGGTATCTTTTGGAACAACTATTAAAGAAAATAAAAATACCTCTGAAATAATAAAAAAAGTCAATGAAGATCTATATAATATTATAGGCAAAATGGAATATCTCACAGCCTTTTTTTGTATAATTGACACACAACAAAATATTATAACTTATACTAATGCTGGTCATCCATCAGCTTTTATTATTAGAAAAGAAGGGGATATCTTAGAACTAAGTCAAAATTCTCCTGTTATTGGTTTTCTCAATAATGTTACTTTTATAGCAGATGAGCAAAAAATAGAAGATGGAGACAAAATTGTTCTATATACAGATGGAGTTATAGAGGCAAAAAATAAAAAGGATGAACTTTTTGATATAAAAAGACTTAAAGATATACTTTTCAAAAATAAAAAATTAGATAGTAAAAATCTTATTAGAGTTATATCAAATGAACTTATGAATTTTACAGAAGGAAGAAACTTGAATGATGATATTACAATATTAATTGCGGATTTTTTTAAGAAACAAGAAAAAATGTCTGTTGATGTTGAGATTTTTTCTGAGAAAATATAAAATATAACTAAAATATATTTAAATATAAGGAGGAGATTAATGAAAACTAAATTTTTTATTTTTATCGCTTTTATTTTATTGCTATTTTCCTGTAAAAAAGAAAGTTCTGTTACTACCACTATCGCAGAAACAACTAATAACACTGAAAGGCCTTTTATTATTGCTGGCATCCCAGAAGAACCCAATAGATGGGTTAATGAGAATGGTGAACTGGTTGGATTAGATATTGATATAGTAACGTATATAATGGAGAAAATAGGTATACCCTATAAAATAATCTTAGAATCCTCATCAGCAAGACTTGAGGCAAACTGGATGAGTGATAATCCACCTTATGATATGGTTTTTACTTACTCAAAAAAACCGGAAAGAGAGAAATATCTTATTTATGCAAAAGAATCTCACATCGATTTCTCCTGGAATTTTTTTATAAGAAAAGAGGATGAAGGTAAATATAAATTTGAAAAATTTGAAGACCTAAAAGGAGTAAAAATAGGTGCCACACAAGGAATAGCTTATTCTGATGAATTCTGGCAGGCTTATAAAGATGGCATTCTCACTCTTGATATAATTCAAAAAAATGAGATTCAACTTGATAAACTTTTAGCAAAAAGAATAGATATGGTCCCGTTAAATACCCAGATTACCTTATATGAACTCAAAACAAAAGGGTTATCAGATAAAGTATCTTATTTGCCAAAACCTATTAAATCAAAACCTTATTATAACACTTTTGTTATAAAATCCAGCTATCCTAATCTTAACGAAATAATAACAAAATACGATGAAATTTTAGTAGAAATGAAAAAAGATGGGACTTTAAAAAAAATACTTGCTAAATATGGTTTATAATACTTTATAGTAACTAATTAAGAAGTATATATTAAATGGAGTGTTATCTAAATATTTTTAAAAAAAATTTTAAAACAATATAAATTTATCTTGACAAAAATAATTTTTTATTGTAGTTATAGGTTCAGAATGCCTCTGTAGCTCAGTCGGTAGAGCAGTGGACTGAAAATCCACGTGTCAGCAGTTCAATTCTGCTCGGAGGCATTTTTTTATTTCCCTCTTCAAAATTTATAAAATCGACTTAATAAAATATTGACAAAAAATTTAAAAAACTGCATAATAGCATAAATTTTTTCTTTTGAGGTAATATATGAAAAAAAATATATCTGTATTAATTGGTGGAAAATCTGTTGAACATGATGTCTCAATAATTACTGGGCTTCAGATAGTTGAAAATTTAGACAAAGATAAATATAATATTTTTGTAATATATATTGATAAAGATGGGGAGTGGTATTTTAGTGATAAATTAAAAGATTTAACTACTTATAAAGATTGGGAAAAAAATAAAAAAAAGTGTAAAAGAATTTTTCCAAATTTAAATAAAAAAGATAAAAGTAATATATTAAATAAAACTGATTGTGCAATTATTGCAATGCATGGTAATTATGGAGAAGATGGAAAAATTCAGGGAATGCTTGATATAATGGAAATTCCTTATTCGAGTAGTGGTGTGCTCGGTTCTTCCACTGCAATGGATAAAATAGTAATGAAAAAAATTTTTTCTGGAATGGGATTGCCTGTTTTACCGTACATCTGGTTTAATAGAGATGACTGGGCAAAAGATCAAAAAGAATTAATTAATAAAATTCATTATACCCTTGATTATCCAATATTTATTAAACCAGCAAATTTAGGCTCTTCAATAGGAATTTCAATGGCAAAAAATGAAGAGGAATTGATAAAAGGTATTGAAATTGCCAATAAATATGACAAAAGAATATTAATAGAAAAAGGGGTAGAGAATTCAGTTGAAGTAAATTGTTCTGTTATTAAAATAGATAATGAGATAAAAACCTCTGCTTTAGAAGAACCAGTAAAATGGGAAAAATTTTTGAGTTTTGAAGATAAATATTTAAGATCAAATGGCAAAATAAAATCTGGATTAGAAAATATGTCAAGAATAATACCTGCAAGAATTTCTGACGAAATAAAAACACAAATTGAAGAATATTCAAAAAAAGTATACAGAGCAATAGATTGTAAAGGAGTTGTTAGGATCGATTATATTCTTAATTCAGAAAGGGATAAGGTCTATATAAATGAAATAAATACCATTCCTGGCTCATTCAGTTTTTACCTATGGGAACCACTTGGCATCTCTTTTTCTAAATTGCTTGATATTATAATAGAAGAATCGATTAAGGACTTTGAAGATAGAAAAAACAATATATACAAATTCGATTCTGCATTAATGGAAAAAATAAAGAGGTTTAGTGGTGCAAAAGGGACAAAATTCTAAAAATCTATTCTGATTTTTAAAATTTCTGCAACCTTTGAAATTATTTGATTTGCCTTTAATGGCTTTGTAATATAATTTGTTACTCCAAATCTTCTTGCTCTGAAGATATTTTCTCTATCAAGTACAGCTGATATTATAAGAATTGGGGTCTCAATGCCAGCATTTTTTAATCTCTGAATAAGATCTATTCCATTCATCTCCGGCATCAATAAATCAATGATTATTAAATCCGGTGGATTCTTTTTTATATCATTTAAAAAAGCTTTACCATTATCATAAGTATAAGGAATTGCCCATCCAGTCTGTTCTAAAAGGGTTGCCATAAATTCTAAAATATAAAGATCATCATCAATTATGGAGATAACAAATTTTCTATCTATTATTTCATTACTCTTAATTTCGTTATTTCTCTCATTCTCTTTTACCAAAACAACTTCATTGCTAAATTTTAATTCGATATCTTCATTCGGTTTTTCTTCATTAACATTAGTGATTATTTCAGTTTTTATTTTATCAATCTCTTCGCCATAGGCAAAGACATCAAGTTTTCCAAGTTTATCTATTGCATCTGTGAAATCATTTATAACTTCTACTTTTTTATATCTTTCATGTAGACTAAGAAATTCTTTTATAAAACTATTAGTAGTAAGAATCTTAATATAATCAAGAGGTGATTGAGTTGCATCCTCAATTATTTTTAACAATATGGTTAGAAGTATCCCTGTCTCGTCAGAAAATTCTATATCAGAGAGGATTATCAATATTTTTGGATATGCTATATTATGAAGTTCAAGTATTTCTTTTATATGATATTTTAATAATTCAAATTTGTCTCTATTTAAACCAGATGCTATTTCAACAAAGAGAATATCATCATTTAAATGAACATCTATTATGCAAGGTGTAATATCAATATCCAATTTGATTTTTAAAGTGTCACTTATTGCCTGAATTAAAATATCAACTTTAAGAGGTTTACCTATTATCTTATTAACTTTATATTTACTTATCTCTTCTATAAGTAATTTAGTTATTTTATTTGCTATTAAGATAACTGGAATTTCTGAAATTGTTTTGTATTCCTTCTTTTCTCTTAAAACATCTAAGGCTGATAACCTTGTTAATTGAAGCTCCATTATCACAAGGTCTGGAAGAATATTCTTTATTTTTATTAATCCATCAAAGCCATCTTTTGCCAGAATAACCTCAAAACCGAGATTTTCTAATTTTTCTTTTAGATACATTTTAAGAAGTTCGGAAGAAACAATTACAAGAATTTTTCTCATTTTTGTCTTACCTTAATTTCTTGTTAAAATTAATAAAAATTTTAGAAAAAAAAGTAGTTTCTGTCAAGTATTATATTTAAAAAAGAATAATTTAGATAAAAACTTTCTTTTTATAAAAAATAAAATTAAATATACACTCTTTTTTTTCTTTTTACAATTATTAAACTCATAATTTCTGTCGAAGTATTTTCATATGTTATACTAACAAAATTTTAATTTGTAAGTTATCCTGCATATATATGAAAATTAGTTTTAAATCATGATAAGTATAGGTCTGTCCCTATTTTAATTTTAATTATAAAAAAATTATAGGTCTGTCCCTATGAGATATTCCATTTAATTTAAAAATATTACTATTTGTTAAATATGTTATTAAATATAAACATAATAAGCGTAACTCTGTCCCTCTTTTGATCATAAAAAATTTATAGGTCTGTCCCTCACTTTAATTTT
>DAONLM010000145.1:0-7866 GCA_035406685.1 Spirochaetota bacterium | reverse complement strand
AAAATTTAACCTTAGGATAACTTTATCTTTTTATTTGACTAAAAATAAAATCACATCCCATTTAATCAAATTTTTTAGATATATGTTGACAAAAAGATATTTATTTTATAAAATCAATCTAAACTAAATTTTATAAAGAAAAAACTTCACTATTTAGATATTAAAGAGAAATTTTTATTATGATAAGGTTTTTAAAGTTTATTTTTAGTTATTTATATACGTGGATTGTAGCCGGTTTAATATTATTAGTAGATATTTTACTTATATTAATATTTACGCCGCCTCTTTTTTTATCGGCATTCTTATAGGGATTAGTATATTTTTCTTTTTCTTCTGGATGATAATGCAGATAAATTCAAAAGATTTTATAGTTGAGAGTAAAAATATACTTCAAAGAGTAAATCTTAATGAATTAAAAAGAATCTTAAAAATGTGTGATCCTTTATTTAAAGAAAAGGCAGAGAATATTCTCAAGCTTCTTGCAAAAATAACTTCTGAATTTAAAGAGAAACATTCTCTTGAAGAATTGGATTATTTAATAGATAATCTATTTTTACTCAGTCAGAATAACAGAGATATGTATCAAAGATTTAAAGAATTTGGTACAAAAGAACAAAAGGCAATAATGCAGGAAAAGATAAAGAGTCATATAAAATCACTGGAAGATACTTATGAGATGCTTCAGGCTTTTAGTGGTAATTTAGCACTTCTTGATGCTAATTTTAATGAAGTAAAATCTGTTTCGACAAAATTAAAATATATAAATGAGACCATGCAAGAGTTAATTAAAGAAATTTAGTATTTTGGAGGTAGTTGTATGAAAAAATTAACATCAGGTCAGATCGTTGGGATAGCCATACTTTGTTTAATTGCTATTTTTATAGTGTGGAAAATAGTATCCGTTGCTTTAAATTCACGAGAGTTAAGTTATGAAGAGGCTAAAACAAAACTTGAGAAAATACAGAAAAAGATAAGTTATAGAGAAAATTTTGTAACAAAAAGAGCAATAATTGATATGGATAATACACTCGATTTAAAATCAACCCTACCTGATATTTCTAAATATCCTATTTCTGTGGAACCATATATTGATAATGATTGTGTAGTTGTTGAGATTTTTTGCTCTACAGAGAAATCTGGCCAGGGTAGCGATGGTTTTATAAATGAAGTGGCAAAGGATTTTAATAATAGAAATTTTATTTTATCAAATGGTAAAAAGGCAAAAGTAAAAATAAGAAGTATTGCATCTGGTACTGGATTTGAATTCATTGCTTCAAAGAAATATTTACCAGATGCCTTTTCCCCTTCTAATGAATTATGGATAAAAATGTTAGAGCCGTATAATATAAAGACAACCTTGATTGACAAAAAACTCGTTGGCAATGTTGCTGGTATTGTAATTAAAGAAAAAAATTATAATGAATTAAAGAATAAATATGGTAATGTTGATATTAAGACTCTAGTTGATTCAACAATTCAAGGTGATGTAGCAATAGGTTATACAAATCCTTTTGCAAGTAGTACAGGTCTAAATTTTCTTCTTACAGTTTTATACGCATTTGCAAAAGGGGATGAAGGAAAAATGTTGTCTGAAGAAGTTATAAGTGCCTTTGAATCTTTTCAACAGGGTGTCCCTTTTGTTGCATTTACAACTATACAGATGAGAGATTCTGTTGAAAAAGGTGGAAGTCTTGATGCTTTTATTCTTGAATATCAAACATTTTTTAATACAAAAGAGTTAAAATCTGGTTATGTTTTTATTCCATTTGGGGTAAGACATGATAATCCTCTTTATGCAATTGGGGATTTAGATAAAGATAAAATAGAGACCTTACAAAAATTTGCCTCTTTTTGTAAAGAGGATAGATATAGAAGACTTGCTATAAACTATGGTTTTAATCAAAAAGAGGAATATAATAGTGAAATAAAGGAAATATCTGGCTCTACCATAATTAAGGCACAAAGATTATGGAAAGAAAAAAAAGATGCTGGTAAACAGATAATAGCAGTCTTTTTATGTGATGTTAGTGGCTCAATGGATGGTGATCCTCTTTATAGTGTAAAGAAGGCTTTAATCGAAGGTAGTAAGGTTATAAATAGTGATAACTATATAGGATTGGTTGCATTTAGTTCAGATGTGGTAAAATTACTTCCTATTAAACAGTTTAATCTTACTCATAAATCTTCTTTTTTGGCCGCAGTAAAAGATCTTACAGCAGAAGGCAGCACAGCAATGTATGATGGTATAATGGTTTCATTAAAAATGCTTGTTGATGAAAAAGAAAAAAATCAAAATGTAAAGCCAATGCTTTTTGTTTTAACTGATGGGGAGACAAATACAGGGTTAAAATTTAAAGAGGTAGAGCAGATAATAAAGGGGATAAAAATCCCAATTTATACAATAGGTTATAATGCTAATATTTCTGTATTAAAACAACTATCATCTCTAAATGAGGCAGCCAGTATAAATGCAGAAACTGAAGATGTTATATATAAAATTACTTCATTATTTAATGCTCAAATGTAAGGCTTGATTATGAAAAGATTTTTTATATGGCTTATATTCTTTTTAGTCAGTAATGTTATAATAGTATTTGGAATACACTTTTATATGTCATCTCATACAAAAAAAATTGTTATAGCAGTTGATACTTCCTATAATATGAAAAATGTATGGAATAAAGTTTTAAAAGAAATTGAAAAATATGCCAATAAGAATTATACAAAATATTGTTTAATTACAGATAAATTTTTGATTCACAGCTGGGAGAATAAGATTCTTTTTAATAAATTAGCCAGTATAAAACCTTATGGCCCCACTGAATTAGAGGTATTTTATGATCCTAATAAATATAAAGAGATAGAAGAGGCTGATATAGTATATATTTTTACGAATGAATCTTCTACTATAAAAGACGATTTAAAATATAAAATAATAGTGATAAAATAATTTTATAATGATACAAAAATTTATCTATCTAATACTATCCCTTATAAAGATATCTTTCATTTTCCTTTTGTTTTGTAAACCAGGCAGCCCCCATTGCAACAGCATCATCTCCTAATTCGGCTTTTAATAAAGGTATTCCCTTTGCTCCATCTGCGATTGAATATTCCACCATGTATTCTTTTATAATAGGTATAAGGACATCGCCTAATTCTTCAATAAGACCACCGCCCAGAATAATCGTCTCAATGCCAATAGCATTTATTAAGTTTGCAATTGCTATACCAATAGTCTTGGCTGCTCTTGTTAATGCCTTAACAACAACTCTATCATTTTTCATAAAACATTTACTTAAAGCAGAAGAACCAACTCCTTTTTTCCAATTAGGCGCAATTTCCCCAAGAATGGTCTTTTCCCCTTTTTTTTCAACGAGTTTAATAATATAGTTTATAATTCCTACTTTTCCGGAAATTGCTTCAAGACATCCTTTTCTACCACAATTACATTTTGGTCCGCCTATTTTTACTACCATATGTCCTATTTCACCAGCAGTATAATTTACACCTCTTATGATTTCACCATTTTTTATATATCCACCACCTATTCCTGTCCCAACAAATAAACCATATATATGATTATAATTTTTACCAGCGCCAAGACAGTATTCTCCAAAAACCCCCATATTTACATCATTATCCATAAAAAATGGTCTTCTTAGTTTTTCAAACATTATTTTTGATAGTTCTATATTACGCCAACCGGATCCTAAATTAGGAGCATATATCAAAATCCCCTTATCAACATTAACAGAAGAAGGAACAGCCATGCCTATTGCCTCTATTTCCTTTTCGTTTATATTAGAATTTTTTATTGCCCCATAATAGCATTCTTTTACCCTATCTATTACATTATCAAATGAATCAGAACCTTCTGTTTTTATCTTTTCTCTACCAAGTATTTTACCATTTTCGTCAATTATAATAGAATATATTTTTGTTCCACCAAGATCGATCCCAGCATAATATTTCATAATAAAATCATCCTTTCTCTAAATATTTTTGTTTAAAATATTCCAATTTTAGAAAATGCTCTCTCTCTTCTTTTATTATTTTATCTACCATGCTATGGTCTTCCTCTTTTACTAACATCTTTAATTCTAAAAAATAATGAATCGTATCAATTTCTCTCTGTTTTGCAAACTCAATGGCATCAAGTATGCTATTTATTTTGTTAGCCACTTCATTTATATCTTTATTAAAAATAATCGTATCTATAAAATACTTAATATATTGAAAATACTCATCATTAAATCCATCTATGAATTGATTATCTTTTATCTCAGATAAAGCCTTCTCAAAAAAAGACTTATGCCTTTCTTCCTCTGATGCCAGAAATTGAAACAATTGTCGTATCTCATCATCTTTAAATTTTTCTATAAAATTGGTGTAATATTTTTTGCCATTCTCTTCTATATTTATTGCAAATCTAAATATTTCTGATAAGCTATACATTTGTTACTCCTTGTATAAAGATATTATACAATTATTATTTATTATTTTCAATAAAAAATTTTAAATAATATTATAATGATAAAGAATTATTAAAATTAATAAAAATAAAACTAAAGTTAAAGAAAAAAATAATATCCAGAATAATTTTTTAGAAAAAGTAAGATTTCTATGCTTATCCAATAATTGTTTACTTTCTTTTTTCTTTTCTGTTTTTTTTCTGCCGCATCTCGGGCATGTGTCATTTTTAAAGTCATCAATGTCCCCGGTAAAATTACAAAAAGGACATTTTATTTTGCCCAATCTTGCATTACATTTAGGACATATTTTTGCCTCTTTTTTTACTTCTGCTCCACATTTTCCACATATATACATTATTTCACCAGTTGAATTTTGGGCTAATATATTCTGGATATATTTTTTCATCACAAATCATTTTCTCTCTTCTATTGGTATATAATGGCTTAAATTATTTCCAATATATATCTGTCTTGGTCTTCCTATTTTAAAAGGGACAGAATCATACATTTCTTTCCATTGAGCAATCCAGCCCGGCATTCTTCCCATTGCAAACATCACAGTAAACATATTTGTAGGAATTCCAATTGCTCTATAAAGAATACCACTATAAAAATCAACATTCGGGTATAGTTTTCGCTCTATAAAATATTCATCTTTTAATGCTATTTCTTCTATTTCTAATGCAATATCGAGTAATGGATCGTTCTTATTCAATTTAGGCATTACTTTTTGACACTGCTCCTTTAAAATTTTTGCTCTTGGATCATAATTTTTATATATTCTATGGCCAAAACCACTCAATCTAAATTTTTTTGCTTTAACATCTTCAATTACATCTTTAATTTTTAACTTTTTATCTCTAATCTCTTCAAGAGTTTCGATAACCTCTTGATTTGCACCCCCATGTAAAGGTCCCCATAATGCACAGATTCCTGCACATATAGAAGAATATAAATTTACCCTACTGCTACCAACCAGCCTAACTGTAGAGGTACTACAATTCTGTTCATGATCAGCATGTAAGATAAGCAGAATATTCATAAGTTTTTCAACATCAGGATCAACTGTATATGGTTTTACTGGGCTACTAAACATCATATTTAAGAAATTAGCACAATATTTAAACTCATATCTTGGGTATACATAAGGCTCACCTATTGATTTTTTATAAGAAAAAGCAGCAATTGTTCTTATTTTTGATATGAGTCTTGCTGTCATATTATCAAAAATTTCTTTACTGTATGTTTCTGTATAAAACTCAGGATAAAATATAGACAAAGCATTTATTACAGAAGATAAAATTGCCATTGGATGAGCATACGGTGGCAATCTATCAAAAAAATGTATCATATCTTCATGAAGCATTGAATGAATATTAAGTCTTTCAGAAAATTTATTTTTTTCTTCTCTTGTGGGTAATTTTCCATAAATTAGAAGATATGCAGTTTCAACAAAAGAGGACTTTTCTGCTAATTCTTCTACTGGTATTCCGCGATATCTTAATATACCTTTTTCTCCATCTATGTATGTTATTGCACTCATACAGGAGCCAGTATTCTGATAACCGGGATCCATTGTAATATAGCCAGTCATATCTCTTAATTTAGAAATATCTATTGCCTTTTCTCCTTCTGTGCCTACTATTGTTGACAGCTTATAACTTTTTCCTTCAAGAATTAATTCTGCTTCAGCCATGTTTACCTTCAATATTTTTATAATTTGCGTCTATATATCATTAAATTACTAAAAAATCAAATATTTTTTATTTATATGGATTTTTTTTATAATTATTTTGTATTGTTAATTTTAGTAATTTATTCTAAATCATACAACTTAATATCTTGGTAATTTCTGTAACTTCATTTTTTAATAAGGTAGAATGAATAGGAATCAATAAAGTATGGAGATAAAAATATTCGGTATTTGGAAAATCCTCTTTTGGAAGATTAAGATAATGATGAAGACAATACAGATATGGTCTTATTGCTTCAATCTTATTCTTTTTTAAAAATGCTATTGTGTCTTTTAGACTTGATTTCACTATTATTGGAAATTCAGAATAAAATCTTTCACAATTTTCTTTACTATGAATAATAGAATTTCTACTTTTAGAGATAGCCTCCTCATAAAATTTTGCAATAGCCTCTCTTAACTTTAATCTATGATTAAGAGTCTCATCCTGACTTATACCCATTGCGGCATTCAAATCTGGCATTAGACTGGAATATCTTGGTTGATATTCTTCAATAGAATAATCTGTCTCAAGAAGCGATCTTGTTATATAATAAGATTTTTTATTATTACAAAATATTGCTGCACCTTCCCCGGTTGTGATCAAACCTTTTATTGAGAAATCAGCAATAGCATATTTTGACATTGATCCAACAATAATATTATTTGCTTTTGCACCTATAACCGAGGTAATATCTTCTATAATATTAGGAAAGAGACTATAATAAGGCGTTGGATCATAAGTATAACCAAAATAATATAATAAAAATATAGCCTTTGTTTTTTCTGTAATTGCATCACGAATTCCTTCAAAAGATGGTTGAAAATATCCCTCTTCTAAATCAACCAATACTGGTACAAGTTTTTTTAACAAAATAGTATTAAGATACACCTGAGGTGCAAACGATGGTAGAATCACCTCATCACCTTCTTTTACCCCTAATGAATCAAGAGTAATAGAGATAGCATTTTGAAAAGAATTTATAACAATTGTATTAAAACACTGAACTCTTTCATACAATCTTTTTTCAAAATTTTTAGCAAATTCACCATAATTAATTTTATCTAAAACCATACTCTGTAAAACATATTCCAAATCTTTTCTTTTAATGGTAGGCTTATAAACAGTAATAGTATCTTTTAACAAAATTCTCTCCCTTAAAAATTTTATTATCTAGTTGTTTATATACCAAATTTATCCTCTTTGTCAATAATATGTGAGTGCAAATTTATTTTTAGGCAAATAAAAAGATAGAATTATCTCATGGTTAATTTTGTTTGAGAAAAGATTGTAATAGTCTCATTTAGTTTTCGAGTAGAATTTAAAATAAATTTTTTCAATAATAGGTCTCAAAGCCTATTACCTGGTAACAATTATTGTATATTGCTTTATAAAATGGGGTGGTGTTACCTTCAAAGTGGGACAATTCTCTACTCTTCCACCACTTCTTTTTCTCTGTCACTTTCAACCATAATCTCAATGTCACAAGACTGCATTTCTTCTCAAATCCAAGCATCCCCATTTTCTCATATTCTTCAATGAAAACTTCAAGAATTGTCCTAATCAATTTTGCCATACTGAAAAAATTCAAGTCAGCATGGATTTTCTTTAAAAACCTATAATCTTCTTTTGGCAAATAAAAATGAATAGAGTCATCT
>DAONLM010000144.1:0-7920 GCA_035406685.1 Spirochaetota bacterium | reverse complement strand
AATACTGGAAGCATAAAGATTATAATTTCCCTTATTAAAGTAGAAAGATCTTTATTTTTTTTATCTTTTAAAATATTAATTTTTTCAAAAAGATTTTTATTCACTACAAAATCAAATTCCTTCATAATTTTAATCCTCCTGTTCAAAAAATTATTTTCTATATATTAATCACAAAATTTTTAAGAAAATCCTTTACAACTTTTAGAAAAAAATTAAAAAATTTTTTCTAAAAATAAAATATCACCCTTTTTTGTTAGTATTAATTAAATAGTTATTGACTTCAAAATAAAAATAAGATATATTTATAAATGATAATGATTATCATTATTTTATAAAGGATACAAAAGATGACTGTAGAAGATGAGAAAACAATTTATAAAAATTATATTTCAAAATATTCTATTAGAAAAAGTAAGCAGAGAGAAAAAATTTTAGAAATATTTTTAGGGAGTGAAGGACATCTTACTATTCAAGAACTTTTTCAAATAGCAAGAGAGAAATATAAAAATATAGGTATTGCTACAATTTATAGGGCAATGAAAATATTTTGTGGGGCTGGCCTTGCTGAGGAAGTAGATGTTGGAGATGGTAATAAAAGATATGAACATAAATACAACCATAATCACCATGATCATTTAATATGTGAAAAATGTGGCAAAATAATTGAATTCTCTAATAATATTATAGAAAAAATTCAACAGGATATTTGTAATAAATTGGGCTTTAAACCAACAAGTCATAAATTACAAATAAATGGTATCTGTAAAGAATGTCAAAAAGGAGGTAATTTATGACAATTGCTGATTTAAAAACAAATGATAAATTTAAAATTAAAAAGATAAAATTAAAAAAAGAGATAGGGAAAAGACTGGCTGACATGGGATTCACAAGAGGTATTACAGGTAGAGTTATAAGAAGAGCCCTATTTGGTGATCCAATAGAGATAAATATATTAGATTATAATATTTCGATAAGAAAATCTGAGGCTGAGGGGATAGAAATAGAAAAATTATAACTTTTACGACAATTGTCGTATAATTTTTTTCTCTATACAAAAAAATTTTATAAAAAAGTGAAAGACTACTTTTGAAAATAATATATTGCCTTTTAAAAAATAAAAATTTTTTAGATATCTCTTAAAAAAAATATAAAAGGAGGGCTAGATGAGAAAGAATATAAGAGTAGCTCTTGCCGGTAATCCTAATTCTGGTAAGACAACTATATTTAATGCTATTACTGGATTGAGACAGAGAGTAGCAAATTACTCTGGTGTTACAGTAGAAAAGAAAGAGGGTAAAAAAATATATAAAGATTATCAATTTATTATATACGATTTACCCGGTGTATATAGTCTTACAGCATATTCTATTGATGAAGTAGTAGCAAGAGACTTTATACTTGAAGAAAAACCAGATATTATAATAGATGTTCTTGATTCTACAAATATTGAGAGGAATTTATACCTTTTGTTACAATTTCAGGAACTGGATCTCCCAATCATTGGCTGTCTTAATATATCTGATCAGGCAGAGGAGATGGGGATAAAAATTAATGAAAATTTATTAAGTAATATTCTTGGAATACCTCTTATAAAAACAGTTGGGACAAAAGGAATTGGAATAGAAGAGTTACTTGATAAGATAATAGAAATTTATAATAATAAAGAAAAAATCTCTATAAAAAAAATTTTTTATGGGAGAGAGATTGAAGATGAGCTAACTATTCTACAAAAATTGATAGAAGAAGATAAAGATTTTGTTAAGATCTATTCTTCAAGATGGCTTGCCATTAAACTTTTAGAAAAAGACAAAAATGCAAAAGATAAATTAGTAACTCATAAAAATAGAATTTTAATAGAACAAAAATTGCAGGATTGTATAAGAAAAATAGAACAACATTTTGGTTCTGACTCTGAAATAGTTATTTCAGAACAGAGATATGCTTATGTCCATGGCGCATGCATGGAGGCAGTTAAGAAAGAAAAAATAGAAAAAGCATATATCACAGAAAAGATCGACATGATATTATTAAATAGATTTCTTGGGCTTCCAATATTTCTTTTTATACTCTGGCTTGTTTTTCAAATTACCTTTAAAGTGGGGGCATATCCCATGCATTGGCTTGAGACTCTCTTTTCTTTTATTTCTGAAAAATTGAATCTTATTTTACCAGATGGAATAATAAAGTCTCTTATTATAGATGGAATAATAGGTGGGGTTGGTGGGGTTTTATCTTTTGTCCCTTTAATTATAATTTTATTCTTCTGTATATCAATATTAGAAGATGTAGGATATATGTCAAGAGCTGCATTTATAATGGATAAATTTTTACATATTTTTGGATTGCATGGACAGTCTTTTTTGCCAATGATGATTGGTTTTGGATGTTCTGTGCCAGCAATTATGGCTGCAAGAACATTAAAAAATCCAAAAGATAGAATTCTTACGATTCTTATTATACCTTTTATGAGTTGCGGGGCAAAATTACCAGTTCATGTTCTTCTTGCTGGCGCTTTTTTTAAAGAAAATGCCGCAAATGTTGTTCTTTTTATATATATATTTGGCGTTATAGTATCATTGATTTCCACAAAAATATTAAGAACTATTTTGTTTAAAGGAGAACCAACCCCCTTTGTGATGGAACTGCCACCTTATAGAATTCCGACTCTTAAAGGTATATGGTTTCATATATGGGATAAAACAATAAAATATATAAGAAAGGCTGGGACTGTTATTCTTCTTGCCTCTTTAATAATATGGGTAATAACTACATTTCCATTGCCACAAGAAAATGTCCAATTTAATTCAGAACAACATCTAACAAATAGTATTGCAGGAAAAATTGGAAAATTTATTGAGCCAGTTATTAAACCAATTGGCTTTAACTGGAAAATAGGTATATCTGTGATTACTGGATTTGCAGCAAAAGAGATCGTTGTTTCGACATTAAGCATTCTGTATAAAGCAGAAGAGGGTGAAAGTAATTTGCAGGAGAAATTAAAAAATGATCCATCTTTTAATCCGCTTGTTGCCTTTGTTTTGATGATATTTATATTGACAGTATCCCCATGTTTTGCTACTTTATCAATAGTAAGATTAGAATTGGGAACAAAATGGCTTTTGTTTCATCTTTTTCAGACTACTTTGACAGCCTGGATACTCTCTTTTATTGTTTTCCAGACTGGAAGATTAATATTTAAATTTTAGGAGTTAATATTATGTCAGATCCAATCGAGGATAAAATTAAGAAAATAATAAATGCCTCTGATAACAAAAAATTAGAGATAGGTTATGAAAGTTATGGAAGTTGTTGTATTGTTGTTCCAAAATTTACTCTTTCAATTTTAAAAGATAATAAAACAATAACAACGAGCGCATTGAGTATCGAAGATTGTTGTGATAATTTAATCGAAGAGATTGAATAACCGACAATTGTCGTATTATTTATGACAGAAGTTAAGATCAATAAAGAGAATTTAATTAATTTAAAAACTAATATCTTTGCAATAGGATCCTGTTTTTCAATAGAAATAAAAAAATATTTTAAAAAAAGAGGAATCCATATACTTTCAAATCCTTTTGGTACAATGTATAATAGTTATTCTATTTATAATTCTCTTAATAGAATAATTAATCTAAAATATTATAACGAGAAAGAGATCTCTTTTTATAACAATAAATATTTCTCTTTTGATCATTATACAAAATACAGTTCAGATAATATAACCGAATGCCTTAATAAGATCAACAGAGATATTCAGATTAGCAATGAATATATTAAAAAATGCGATTTTTTTATAATAACACTCGGCACATCAATTGTCTATTTATACAATAATACAATTGTCGCAAATTGTCATAAACTGCCGGATAAAAATTTTACTAAAAAAATATTGTCAGCCGAAGAAAATATTACCAATTTAAAAAATATCGTGGATCTATTAGAAAGAAATTTTAATAATCCAAAAATATTAGTCACACTTTCACCAATAAGACACAATAAAGAGGATCTATCTTTAAATTGTTACAGCAAATCTATTTTAAGAGTTGCTATTGAAAGCATAATTAATAGTAAAAATATATTCTATTTTCCCTCTTTTGAAATAGTAATGGATCAATTAAGAGATTATGATTATTATAAAGAAGATCAAATTCATCTTAAAAGAAAAACAGTTGACTATATATTTGACAGATTTGTTGATAATTATTTTACTACTGATGCAAAAGATTATATAAAAAAGTTTTATGAAATATATAAAACATATAAACACAAACCAGTAAATAAAAATTCCGGCTATTTCAGTCTTCTTGAAAATGGTCTAAAAAGATTAAATGATTTACAGAAAATAAGAGATGATAAAATTATTCATAATATGAAATTAAAAATAATACATAGAATAATAAAATATTTTTATTCTAACGAAATTTTACAGACTTTAGTCCCTTATATTGATGAAGAATATAAAGAAATTTTTTATTCTTTTTTAAATTCAGAAGAAATAAATTTTAAATTTTATTCTTGCAATAATAAAATTTTAACTAAAATAGCAAGAACTATCTTCTTAAAGAAAAAAGGCTTTTAAGATATAAGTTCCAGAACTCTTTTGCTATTAACAGATAAACTATTAAAAATATCAGAATTAGAAGAAAAATCTCCAATCTCCTCTGATATCTTAATACTATTTGGATTGAGGCTTAGAATGTTCTGGCTTGCTATTTCTATTGCCTTAAATTCCATATCAAGTTTAGAATACTGCTTTTCTATTTTTTCTTTAGCAGCAGCAATCTCTTTTTCTACATTATTAGCAGAAGAAAAATACCCCTTTAAGACATTCTCATTATTAAAAATGCTATTATCCAGAATATCTCTTATTTTGTTACTATTCTTCTCCTTGATGTACTGTTCTAATTGAGATATCTGCTGTTCAACATACTGAAGTTTACTTATCTCATTTTCATAAGCAGTGAGTCTGTTGTTATTTTCGATTATTCTTGCCTTAAAGTCTTTGCTACTAAACTTGATATCAGCAAAGTCATTTAAGATTTTTGAACTATTAGTTCTATCCTCTACCTTTGATACTTTATTATTAGTATCATTTTCTTTAACTTTCTTATTAAAAAGATTGGAGCTAGATGATAACTTCCCTGTGTTAATATCCATAATACCCTCCTTGTATTAGCATAATACTCTTAAATTTATTTTACATCTAAAATTAAAAAAAGTCAAATTTTATTTTTAAAAAATTAATAAATTTTTAAATTTTTTAAAAAAAATATCCGAATTTTTTATATTTCTTTATTATGAATTTATATATATTTTATCGGATTAATAAAAAAATTACATTAATCTATTATTGTTTACTCAAAATATCCAGAACCTTTAAAGCTGTCTCTCTTATTGTTCTGCTATAGGCGCCCATGCTTATCTCTATAAGAATATAGACAACATCTGGATATAGACTTGAATTTGTTGTAGCTATCTTTTGAAGGGCGTGAATTATAGCCATAATTAGATTTGCATCATTATTTGGTCTATTTCTATAAATATATATTATTGATCTTAAAACGTCACCATTTTTATTGTCCCCAACTTCTGCCATAGCATAACAAATTTCCACTTTTACCATAGTATTTTCTTCATAAAGTAGGGCATTTACTAATGCTTCTCTTGCCTTTTCCCCTTTTATTTTTGCCAATACTTTTACTGCTTTAATCCTTACATCTGGAAAATCATTTACTATTCTCCCATTCTCATACACTTTTCTAACACTTCCTTCTTCTGCTAACTCAACAAGAAGTTCTACAAGTTTCATATCTTTTTCAGTATATTTCATCTCATCAAATTCTGCTAAAATTTGATCAAGAACATCTATTTTAGCATCTCTGTCCCCCAATCTAGCCTGATAAATATAAGTTCTTATTTTTTGCTCTTTTCTTTGTAGCATTTGTTCTTCTATTGTTTGAGAATTAAGATAAATTACACAAAATAGAAATAAAATAAAAAATGTAATTTTTTTCACATTTTTCTCCTTACTTAATCTAAATCTTACTAAAAAATTCGTCATATTATTTTATTAAAATAAATCAATCTATATTAATTATAAATCATTTTTAAAAATAAAGCAAATTTATATAAAAAATTATAAAAATCGAATAAAATTTTATTATAATATTAAATGAATCTTTTTTTTAAAAAAAATAGTTAAATAAAAAAATATCAATTTTATTTAAGTTCTATAACTAGCATTTATTTTAATATAATCAAAAGAAAGATCGCATGTCCATACTGTCCAACAAGATTTTCCATTATTAAGATCAAGAAAAATTCTTATCTCTTTTTTAGAAAGAATCTCTTTTGCCTTTTCTTCTGAGAATTCTTTATTTCTGCCATTTTCGAATAAAACCATATCCTCAATAGATAATTTTGCCTTTTTATAATCAAAATCTGCTTTACTATAGCCAGCAGCACATATTATTCTACCCCAATTTGCATCCTCACCAAAAAACGCTGTCTTAACAAGACTCGATTTTGCAATAGACATGCCTATCTCTTTTGCATCTTTTTTATTTTTTGCATTAAGAATATTTATCTCAATAAATTTGGTTGCCCCTTCCCCATCTTTTGCTATCATTTTGGCAAGATTTGTCATAACAGTATTTAATGCCAGACAGAAATTTTTATAATCTTCATTTTTTCTTGAAATCTTTTTATTTGCAATTGCTCCATTACTCATTATTATTACAGTATCATTTGTACTTGTATCACCATCGACTGTAATAGAATTAAAACTTTTTTCAACACTATCATCAAAAGCCTCTTTTAACAATTTTTTGTCAATATTAACATCAGTAATTATATAGGCAAGAAGGGTTGCCATATTTGGATGAATCATTCCAGAACCTTTTGCTGTCCCTACAATAGAATATTCTTTATCCTCTATTTTAACTTTAACCCCAAAGATCTTTGGAACAGTATCAGTTGTCATTATAGCCTTTGTAAAATTATTATCATTTTCTTTGGATATATCTAAAACTAATTGGTCTATTCCTTTATATATTTTATCCATTGGTAGAGGGACACCTATTACTCCCGTAGAGCAGGGAAGAACATTCTCCTTTTTTATCCCTAATTTTTTTGCAAGATAGTCTGTTGTGTTAAAAGCATCTTCAATCCCTTTTTCACCAGTGCATGCATTGGCATTACCACTATTTACTATTATTGCTTGAGCAATATTATCTTTTAAATGAGCCTTACATACAGTAATATGAGAGGATTGAACCTTGTTTGTTGTATACTTTGCAAATGTAATTGCCTCTTTTTCAGAGAAAATTAATCCGAGATCAAGCCTATTTTTATATTTTATCTCACAGGCAACACCGTTAGATTTAAAACCTTTCACCTCATTTAATAAGGGATTATCCAAAATTTTTATATTCTCCATAATGAAAAACTCCTTGTTTTCGTTTTTTATCTATTTTAATAATTTTTGTCAATTGATTTGATATGTTTTATTTTAAACATAGTGTGATTGTATTTTTAGGCAGATAAAAAGATAGAATTATCCCATGGTCAATTTTGTTTGAGAAAAAGTTGTAATAGTCTCATTTATTTTTCGGTAGAATTTAAAATAATTTTTTTCAATAGTATGTCTCAAAACCTACTACCTGATAGCAATCGTTGTAGATTGCCTTGTAAAAGGGCGTAGTGTTACCTTCAAAGTGGGATAATTCTCTGCTCTTATTCCACTTTTTCATCTTTGTTAGTCTTAAGAATAACCTTAATGTTATTATACTGCATTTCATCTCAACCCCGGTAATTCCAAGTTTCTCATACTCTTCCAAAAAAAGTAGGATAATTCTCCTCAATAAACAACCCATGCTAAAAAAATTAAGATCAGCATGGATCTTTTTCAAAAATCTG
>DAONLM010000143.1:0-7922 GCA_035406685.1 Spirochaetota bacterium | reverse complement strand
GATTGGTAGAATCTTTGAAATTATTTCGTTTTTCTCCCTCCCAGATACAATATAATTAAAACTTTACAAGAGTATTGACAAAATTAAAAAAAATTATAAAATTTTATCAAATTTTATAAAATCAGGAGGGTTATGATCTTTTTCTCTAAAGATGGGCGCTAACAGAGAAAAAGGGAACCCAGTAGCGCAACCGGCTTGATTTTTAATTTAATTTAGGAGGTTAGTTATGAAAAAACTTTTTGGGAAAAAAGGATTTACATTAATTGAGATTGTAATTGTTATTGTGCTACTCGCAATTCTTGCAGCAGTTGCTTATCCAAAATATCTTGATTTAAGGGATGACGCACATAAAAGTGCAGACCAAGCAGTAATTGGTTCCTGGAGAGCAGGAGTCCACATTTACTTCGCAAAGTATAAAAAATTTCCAGATACAGAAGCTTCATTAAAAGGATGCTTAGAAGATGGTATGCCAACTGGGTGGACTATAAAGACAGAAACTAATGATGAAAATGGAGATAGCGATATTGATGATTATGTAATCACCTGTAATGGGTTACCTACTGATTCAACTAAAACACAATCATGGGTTTATGTAATAGAGGATGGTTCGTTTATAACTTTAACAGGTGGACACTGATTTTAATTAATTTTTTTAATTGGGTGGGTTAATCCCACCCCTTTTTTATTTTGTGAAAATTAAAGAAATTTTAAAAATTGAAATAAATTTTATCTTATCTTTTATTCTTATTTTAATTTTTTTTTCAATAATTTTAGTTGGATTTATAATAGTTCAAAATGAAATTGTTGATTTAAGAGTTTATGCTTCAAGTGTTGATATAATAAAAGATATTAAAAATTCTCAATATATAGCAATTGTAAAAAATGAACCTTTTATATTAACTATAAATGATAATAAAATTAAAATAAGATACACAAAAGAAGATATTGATTTTATAAATAGAAATCCTCTTTTTGATAATATTTTAGTTTCTATGGATAAAGATAAGGTCTTGATTATGGATGTAGGTACCTTTGAATTTTATGGTGATGATTGTAAAATATCTTTAAAAAGTGGGAAAATATATTATAAAATAATATTAAGTAAAGATGGAAAAATTAATATTGAAAAATCTAAAAAATAAAAATGGATATGTTATTATTTTTATAGTTGTTATTATTCTTGTTGTTGTTTCAATTCTTGGAGCAACACTTTCGCTTACTTTTCAATCGAGAGCGAAGGTTAGTGAAATAGATGTCTATAGAACACAGGCATTATATCTTGCTGAAGGTTTTGCAAGGGAAGTTGTCTGGCGTTTAAAAAATGATCCTAATAATATACCAACTGGAAAAAATGTTGATTTTTCAACCTGGAAAGGGAGAGCTACAATGAGTTATCAAATAAATTATCCTCAAAATGGAATGACAACAATAACTTCAACTGCATATGTACCAGATGGACAGAACAATCAAGCAGTAAGAACTATAAAGGTAATTATTGATTCAAATTATGAAATAATCTATTGGGAGGAGGAAAAACTTGAAAATCTTAATTAATAGAAAGGGGTTTAATTTGATAGAAGTTATTGTTGGAATTGTGATTTTATCAATTATTGCTTCATCTTTGGCTCTTATTTTTTCATTAAATCTTGATCTTCCATACATTCAAAATAGAACTAAAGTTTACAGTTATGCTCAAAATGAGATGGAAAAATTAAACAACAAAAGTTTCTCAGAAATTAATGAAATTCCCCTAAAAATTTATCCTGATGATTTAAATTATGATTACGAAATTCTCGTTGATGAGGATGAAACTAAAACTAAAAAAGAGGTTACAATAAATTTCTATCCACGTGGAAAAGATAATAAGGTTGCTGAACTTTTTTCAGAATTTATTTTTTTAACAACAAAAATTTGTGATGATTTTGAGATAAATAAAGAGCTTGCACCACCATGGAATTGGACAACACATCCTAAAGGTCAATGGAGTGTAGTAAATTTTGAAGGAAGTAATCGTTTAAGTTATAAACATAATCGAGAAGGACATGCTTATCCAAATTGGATTGGTTCTAAAAACTACTCTTTGAAAGGAAAAATCTACATAACAAATCCTTCTAGTTCTTCATATATTTATATAGGAGGAAGATGCAATAGTTCAGGATATGGCTATTTTATTAAGATAGAAAAATTTAATTCTACATATGATGTTGACTTAGTTAAAATAACTTCTTCTGGTGAAACTACTTTATTTTCAAATAATTTTAATTATAGTGATCAGTGGGTTAATGTTAATGTTGAACTTAGAATGGTTGATAATACAATATCATACTATTTTAACGATACCCTCCTCAACTCAACAACTGATTCAGACTTTACATCAGGCACAATCTTTCTTAAAGCAAGTTGTGGAAACAAAAATACAAATATTTACTTTGATGATATATGTGTTGAGGAAATAAAGTGAAAAAGGGTTTTACATTAATTGAAATAACAATTGTAATTATAATAACTGCTCTTATAATTTTTCCTATAACAATCTTTTTTAACTCAACAATAAAAAGTTTTTTCTATGGAAAACCATCAAATAAAGTTTTAGAAGTAGTAACAGATGCTATGAGAGAGGTCGAAGATTTGTTAAGAGGAGCAAGTGAATTTGAAACTATAGAAAGTCAAAAAGTTAAATTTAAACTAAAAAGAAACTTTGGAAACAATGAATATAATATTACGATTTCACAGGATGGAGATTTTATAAGTAGAACAGACGAACTTGGTTCAAGTTATATCCCTTATTATAACAATTCAAATACTCCTTCAGATGAAAAAATAAATTTAACAATCAATTTTAAATACTATGACCTTTCTTTTATTGAAACAACTGATATAGGTAGTGTTTATTTAATAGAGATAACAATCTCTGGCGAACCTTATGTAAATCCTTTAGAAACTCAAGAATTTGAATTAAAAAATATGGTAAGATTAAGAAATAGATAATGGATAGAATAGCTGGATTAACAATAACAAAAAAAAGTATAAAAATTTGCGAAGTAGAAGTAAAAAAAGGTAAGGTCTCTATTTTAAACCTAAAAGAAGGTAATATTAGTGGTGTTATTGGAAAAGATTATGAAAATAGTATTAAAAGATTTTTAAAGATAAACAGAGTAAAAACAAAAAATATTTCATATGGTTTATCTGAAGAAGATGCGATAATCAGAATAAATGATTATCCGATAATGCCTGAGGATGATTTAAGAAAAATAATCCTTGATGAGGTTGGAAATTATAAAATATTTGAAAATGATTATCCAATTTTAAACCTTATTAAACTAAAAGAAATTGAAAATAGAGTAAGATATCTTATTGTCGTTGCACCAAGAAAAAGAGTTGAAGAGAGATTGAACTTTTTGAGAAAAATCGGTCTTAACCCAATAAGTGTTGATATTCCATCATTTGCGTCTTTCAGAGCTAATAAAATTCTAAGAAAAGACTATTTTAAAGGTGATGGAATTTTTACATTTATTGGAGAAAATAAAACAACTCTAATTTTCTTTACTAATGGCGAACCACTTCTTTTAAGAGAGTTTGATATTGGACTAAATAGTATATTAGAAAATTTTGAGACATTTAGAAGTGAAATTTCTAACACTATATCATACTTTTCAAGAGAAGAGAAAAAAAGTATAGAAAAAATTATAATTTCATCAATTGAAAGTGGAATTGAAGATTTTGACCAAAAAATTAAAGAAATTTTTGGAATTGAAGTTTTTTTAGGTGCTCCACTTTCTGACAAACCAGCCTATTTTTCTTCTTCAATTGGTCTTTCACTAATTTCTTATGAAGATAAATTAAAAATAGATTTAATACCAAAAGATATAAAAGAAAGAGGGAAAGATAAATTTAAGCTGTTTATGTTGATTTTATCAATAATTCTTATTGGATTTTTAATAATATTTTTATCAATATATTTAATAGGTTCTATTAAGTCAACAAGTGAATCAATAAAAGAGATAAATAATAATTTAAAAAAAGTTGAAGATTCAATATTAGATTTAAAGGATGTTGAAAAGAAATATTCTGATTTAGTTAACAAAAAAAGGGAAATAGATGAAATTTTAAATAAACTTCAATTTGAAAAAAATAATGAGTATATTGAAAAAATTTTTTCTTTAAAGACAGATACTCTAAAAATTTTAAGTGTAAGTAAACAGAGTGAAAATAGTTATTTAATTAATGTTTTATCGAATGGATTCAAGTCAATTTTTGATTTCACAAAAAATCTTTCTGATTCAGGTAATTTCAGTGAGATAAAAATTCAAAAAATGATTAGAAATAAAGATGGGGCAACTTCTTCAACAATTGAAGTTAGTGGAGGAAAATAATGGTTAAAGAGTATGTTCCAAAGATAAAAGTATTAATTAAAAGGTTTTCCTATATTATATTTATTGAAATATTGATTTTCGTTTTTTTTGTTGGATATGAGTTCATAAACTGGAGAAAAAATATAAACAATTTAAACTCTTTAACAAATGAACTTATAACGAAAAGTGAAATGTTTACTAACTTAAATAAAATGGATAAAGAAAGTGATAATATTTTAGTTAAAATTGATGAGAGTAAAAAAAGGTTATTTACAAAAGATGAGTATGAATTATTTTTATCAAATCTTTCATCAAAACTTATAAATTTTAATATTAAAGATTTTGAAATAGATGTGGGTGGAGAAAACTTTATAATTGAAAATAATAAAAATTATAGAGAAGTTCAAGTTTATTTAACCGGGACTGGCACAATTGATTCAATTAAAAAATTCTTAGTTTTTGTTGAAGATAACGAAAAATTAATTAAAGTTTTAGATTTTTCATTGAGTTTAACAAATATAGAAAATGAATATAATTTTGATTTATCTTTAATCTTTCCAATAACTTATTAAATAGTTTTTAATCTATTTTCCTGTGATTAACCTCGCCATATCAAACATTGGAAGGTAGATTGAAAAAGCTACAAATGCAACGATTATTCCAAGGATAATTGTCAATGCTGGCTCAAGAAGAGCAGTAAATTTCTTTATATCATTATCAAGTTCACTCTCAAAATATCTCTCCATTTCTTGTAAAACATCTTCCAAATTTCCCCCTGCTTCACCAACCGAAATCATTCTTATGAAAAGAAGAGGAAATACTCCTTCATCACTTAAAGCTTTACTTATAGTTTGACCCTGCATAATTTTTTCTCTTGTTCTTAATAAACTCTCCCTTATAACCTCGTTTCCAGAGACCCTTGATATAAGTTCAAATGAATTTCCAAGTGTTATTCCACTCTCAATTAGAATTTCAAGTGTATGAGATACTCTCAAAAAGATATTTTCTCTATAAATTTTTCCAATAATAGTTGGAAGATTAAAAAGAAATTTATCAATTTTCTTTTTTCCAGTTTTTGTCTTTGAATAGAACATAAATGAAAAATATAAAATTATCAGAATAGGAATTATAATATACCAATAATTAGTTAAAAAGGAAGAAATTGAAATCAATATTTTTGTAGGAAGAGGAAGTTTAACACCTGCTCCTCTATAAAGATTTACAAATATTGGTACAACTGAAATCAAAAGAAAAATAATTGCAATAATTATTACTCCAGCAACAATCTCAGGATAAATAAGTGCATTTTTAACTTTTCTTCTTAGCTCCTCTTCTTTTTCTAAAAAATCTGATAATCTTAACAAAACTGAATCAAGATTACCTGTTACTTCACCAACTCTTACAACTTCAATAAAAAGAACAGGAAGAATTTTTCTATAATGAGATAGTGCTTCAGAAAAAGATTCTCCTCCTAAAATATTTTCTCTTATTTTTATAACAAAATTTTTAAAACTCTTGCTTTTTATATTTTCTTGGATTATATCCAATGCTAAAACAATTGTAAGACCAGATCTTAATAGAAGGGAAAGTTGTCTTGATAAAAAAATAATTTCTTCTATCTTTAATCTTCTTAAGATAGGTTCTTTTGTTTTAATCTCTTTAAATTCAATTATATAAATTCCTCTTCCTAAAAGAATATTTCTTGCTTCATAAATTGAATCTACTTCAATTTCTCCTCTTACTGGATTCCCTTCTCTATCTCTTCCTAAATACTTAAATTTCATTCTTCCATCCTTATAACTCTTAAAACCTCATCAATTGTTGTTATTCCTTCTTTCACTTTCTCAAAACCTGCAGAAAGAAGTGGAATCATTCCAGATTTTTCAGCCTCAAATCTTATACCATCTGTTGATTCTCTTGCCTTTATTAAATCTTTAAGTTTTTTTGTAACTGGTAAAATCTCGAAAATACCTGTTCTTCCTCTAAAACCAGTATATCCACACTCTCCACAGCCCTTTCCCCTTTTAAACTTAACTTCTTCATTCGGAACTTCTCCAAAAATAGTAATAAGTTCTTCTTTTGAAGGAGTGTAATCTATTTTACAGGATGGACATATTGTTCTTACAAGTCTTTGTGCAACAACTCCTATCATAACTGATGAGATTAAATATGGTTCAATTCCTATATCAAGAAGTCTAATAAGTGTGGATGGAGCATCATTTGTGTGAAGAGTGGACAAAACAAGGTGACCTGTTAATGCTGCTTCCACAGCAATTCTTGCTGTTTCTAAATCTCTTATCTCACCAATCATTATGGTATCTGGGTCAAGTCTAAGAATATTTCTTAAACCACTACTAAATGTCATACCAGCTTTTGGATTTACTTGCATTTGAATGATACCAGGAAGATCATATTCAATAGGGTCTTCAATTGTAAAAATACTTTTTTCTGGCGTATTTAATTTGTTTAAGGTTGCATAAAGAGTTGTTGATTTACCTGAACCTGTAGGACCTGTAACAAGAACCATCCCATAAGGATTTTTAATTATTTTTTCATAAATTTTTCTTTGTATATCGTTCATTCCAAGTCTATTCAATTCAATTAAAACTCTTGCTTTATTTAAAATTCTTATTTCAACTTTTTCCCCAAATCTGGTGCCTATTGATGAGACCCTAAAATCAAAATCTTTATCATTTATCTTCATTGAAAATCTTCCATCTTGTGGTCTTCTTTTTTCTGCAATATCCATTCCAGATAAAATTTTTATTCTTGAAAGTACCTGATTATCAATTCCTCCTGGAATATTCATCACATCTTGAAGCATTCCATCAATTCTGTATCTTACTCTTGTATAATCAAAATATGGATCAAAGTGGATATCTGAAGAATTTTGATTTATTGCATCTGTAATTAATGTATTTACAAATTTCACTATTGGAGTTTCAACCGTTACTGTTTCATCTACCCTTTCTTCTCTCCTTAAACCTTGAAGAGTTTTGTTTGCCATACTTTTTATATTAAAATATTGGTTTAATAGCCTTTGAAATTCTGTATCAGTTACAATAATTGGTTTTAACTTTAAGCCTGTTAAAGCTTTAATATCATCAATAACAAGAGGATTAATTGGTGGAAGTATTGCAACTTCGAGTGTATCTTCTTCTTTTTTGACTGGAAATACCTTTTTTTCTTTTATTATAGATTCTGGAATTAAATTTATTGAATCTGGTGATATATAGATTTCTGAAACTTTTTTATAATCAATTCTAAATTGCTCTGATAAAATCTCTCCAAGAACTCCAGGTGAAATCAACCCTCTATCAATCAAGATTTGTCCTAAAGAAACCCCTGTTTTCTCCTGTTCTTGAAGGGCTTCTTTAAGCTGTTCTTTTGTAATTATTCCTTTTTCTAAAAGTATCTCTCCTAATTTTTTTCTTCTTTCCATTTTAAATCATTATAAACAATTACTCTTAATTTTCAATTTTTTGGATAGTAAGATTTTTTGATAATTTTAAAGTTAAAGCATCTGTTGGGCAAACTTCAATACATTTTCCACATCTTATACAATTTATA